>CAILQK010000063.1 GCA_903836265.1 uncultured Bacteroidota bacterium
ACAGCCGATAATACTTCCCTGATCAGCAGGCATTGTGAAATCCTGGCGCTCCACGGTGTAGGTATATGTCCAGTTGCTCACATTTCCTGCCCCGTCCGTGTAGCTGTAGGTGTAAACCCGTGTACCTTCACAAAGCAGTGAAGACGGTGTATTTACGGTACTCACAAGCACGCCGGTCACAGAACCGTCGCAGTTGTCAACAGCAGTCGGAGCGGTCGGAGCGATCATCGCCGACGGGCAGGCTACCGTTGAACTGCCATTGGCAGCCACAACAGGTGCTTGCTGGTCTGAAACTGTAACATTAAACGTACAGGATGCTGTTGCGTTACCCTGATCGGTAGCAGTCCATCTCACTGTGGTAATACCCCTGTTAAATACAACACCGCTCAGGGTATTGGCGCCGGCTCCGGTTGTGACGCCGGACAGTACATAATTCAGGCTGTACAACGGACAGTTGTCTGTTACAGTTGCGGCCAGCGAAGCCGTGGCTGTCCAGGTACAAACACCCGTGTTTGCAGCAAATGTCTGGTTTGAAGGACATGCAACAGCTATCGGCTGGTTATCGTTGACGGTAACCGAGTAGGTGCAGGCGGTTGTGTTGCCGGATGCATCCGTTACAGTATAAGTAACCGATGTCGTACCCACATTGAAAGTAAGCTGATTCGGGAACTCTGCACCATTCAGCTGGGTAGCGCCTGTTGAGGTATAATTTACTGATGCAACTGTGCAGTTATCGCCGGCAGTCGGAATAACGAGGCTCAGCATTTTATCGCATTGTCCCTGATCAATATTGGTAACAATAGCTGACGGAGGACAGCCCGTGATAGTCGGAAGCTGACCATCCTGTACCACGACTGCCACAGTGCAGACCCCGGTATTCCCGGCGCAGTCTGTTCCTGTGAACCGGACAACTGTCGTTCCGGTCGGGAAATTGCCTACCACCACATCACTGACCTGCGACAATACTACTCCGTTACTCGTGGAGAGCCCGGTGGTTACAGCACTTCCGCAGTCATCCACCCAGGTCGGATAAGACATTGACTTGTTGATGATACAGGCACTCTGACCAGCCGGATAAGTAAATGTGGAGCCACATGTGTAACCCTCGATATCCGGGTTGGAAGCTGTAAGTGTTGAGCTGACGGTCGGTGCTGTGTTGTTGTCAACCGTCCAGGTGTAAATCCAGTTGTGGCTATTTCCTTCACAATCTGTATAAACCCATGTGTAGGTGCGGGTACCTTCACAGCTGATATAGTTGCCGCCGGTTGCAGGACCTGTCGGTGTAATCGGATTTCCACAGTTGTCATTGACTGCAGGCGGTACGGGAACTACCACATCGCTGATACAGGAAACTGTAGAAGCACCATTGGCAGGCAGCGAGAAGTCTTCCCGCTCAATGGTGTATGTATAAGCCCAGTTGTGGGCATTGCCTTCACAATCGGTGTAAACCCAGGTGTAGGTACGGGTGCCTTCGCAGCCGGTATAGGTACCACCCACTGACGGACCAACAGGGGTGATCGGGTTACCACACTGGTCGTTCACCGATGGTGGCACCGGTTGTATGGCATTCGCGATACAGGCAACTGTAGAAGCACCATTGGCAGGCATATTCATTACAAAATCTTCACGCTCGATGGTGTATGTATATACCCATGGATGCGTATTGGCCTCACAGTCTGTGTAAGTCCATGTATAGGTGCGGGTACCCTCGCAAGCTGTGTAGGTACCGCCTGTTACCGGACCGGTCGGGGTGATGGCATTGCCGCAATTATCGGTTACTGTCGGCGGTACAGGCATGGTGGCCTGAGCGATACAGGCAATGGTTGAGCTGCCACCGGCAGGTACGGTAAAGTCATTGCGCTCGATGGTATATGTGTAAGCCCAGGGATGGCTGTTGCCTTCACAATCTGTGTAGGTCCATGTATAGGTACGTGTACCCTCACAGGACGTGTAGGTGCCGCCCGTTACCGGACCTGTCGGAGTCAGCACGTTGCCGCAATTGTCGGTCACCGTAGGAGGTGTCGGTTGTGTTGCCTGTGCAATACAGGAAACGGTACTTCCCTGGTCGGCCGGCATCGTGAAATCGAGGCGCTCCAGCGTGTAGGTGTATGTCCAGGTATCAGTAGCTGCGTTACCGGATGCATCCGTGTACGCGTACGTCCACGTGCGCGTGCCCTCGCAAACAAGTGGCGACGGGTTGTCAACCACGCTCACCAGCACGCCGGCAACAGGGCCATCACAGTTGTCCGTTGCTGTTGGTACCGCTGGCGTTACAACAGCTGAAAGACAGTTCACAGTACTGGTGGCATCAGCCGGTACTGTCGGCATTTCAGTATCATTGACAGTAACAGTGAACGAGCAGGTTTTCGCTACCCCACCCTGGTCGGTTACCGTCCAGCGGATGCTTGTCACACCTTTGTTCAGGGCAACTCCGTCGAGAGTAACGGATCCGGTTGAAACTGTTGCGCCCGTGAGCGTGTAAACCTGGGCAGCAGGCGGACAGTTGTCTGTGACTGTAACATTCAGGGCTCCGCCTGTTCCTGTCCAGGTACAGACTCCTGCATCAGTACTGACTGTTGTGTTGGCCGGGCAGGCAATTGACAGTGGCTGGGCATCATTTACGAACACACTGAACGAGCAGGTGGCGGTATTTCCCGAAGGATCATAAACTGTGTAGGTGACAGTCGAAAGGCCAACGTTGAATGTCAGTTCATTCGGGAACTCGGCACCGGAAAGGTTGGTGGATCCGGTAACCGTATATGCCACCGATTCCACCCCGCAGTTGTCGCTGGCGGTAGGTACCACCAGATTGAACGTTTTGGTACAGGTTCCGGCATCAGCATTGCCCAGCTTGTTCGTCGGGCAACCGGTAATTGTCGGATTCTGCTGATCGTTCACTGTAATACTGACGGTACAGGTTCCAGTATTGTTGGCACAGTCAAAAGCGCGGAAAGTCACAATGGTCTGACCGGCCGGGAAGTTGCCAATCACAATATCGCCGATACGCGAAAGTACGATGCCATTGCTGGTTACATAATCATCTGAAACCACAGCGCCGCAGTCATCAGCCCAGTACGGTACCGACAATGACTTGTTGATGATACACGCACTCTGGCCGGCAGGGAAAACATAAGACACCCCGCAGGTGTAGTTTTCAATATCCGGATTGAACGTTGAGTTCGTACCGGTCACATGCGGCGGTGTGTTGTTGTCAATATAATAGGTGTAGAGCCAGTCTTTTGTATTGCCTTCGCAATCGGTGTAAGTCCAGCTGTACGTATGGGAGCCTTCACATCCATTGTAGTTGATGCCAACGTTCGGACCTGTCGGGGTCAGCACGTTACCACAGGCATCAGTGACTGCCGGCGGTGTGGGTTGTGAGAACTGGGTGATACAGGAAACTGTGGACTGTCCCCAGGCCGGCACGGTGAACTCCTCCAGTTCGATGGTGTAAGTGTAAACCCACGGGTGACTGTTGCCCTCACAGTCGGTATAAGTCCATGTGAATGTCCGTGTGCCCTCACAGCTCGCATAGTTTCCACCAACGGTTGGGCCTGTTGGTGTTATGGCATTACCGCAGGCGTCAGTCACAGCCGGAGGAACAGGCTGGGTGGCGCCGGAGATGCATGATACCATGGAACCGTCATTGGCGGGCATGGTAAAGTTTTCCCGCTCGATGGTGTAGGTATATACCCACGGGTGGCTGTTACCCTCACAGTCGGTGTAGGTGTACGTATAGGTACGTGTACCCTCGCAGGAGGTGAAGGTACCGCCTGTTACCGGACCGGTCGGGGTGATGGCGTTGCCGCAGTTGTCATTTACTGACGGTGGTACGGGAGCTGTTGCGAGTGCAATACAGGCAACAGTCGAACCTCCATTTGCAGGCATATTTGCAGCAAAGTCGTCACGTTCGATTGTATAAGTGTAAACCCAGGGGTGACTGTTGCCTTCACAGTCGGTGTATGTCCATGTGTAGGTGTATGTACCTTCACAGGAAGTGTAGGTACCACCTGTTACCGGACCGGTCGGTATGATGGCGTTTCCACAGTTGTCGTTCACTGATGGCGGTGTGGGTTGTGTTACAGCCGCAACACAGGCTACGGTACTGCCACTGTTGGCAGGCATATTGAAGTCCTGGTATTCCACAGTGTAGGTATAAACCCACTTGTCGGAAGCAACATTGCCCGAATCATCGGAGTATTCGTATGTATAGGTACGCGTACCCTCGCACGTGAGCGAGGCAGGGTTGTCGATCACACTCAGCAGTTCAACATTGATGGATCCACTACAGTTGTCCGTGGCAGCAGGTGTGACAGGAGTATTGGCAGCGGCGAGACATACAACCGTGGAACCTGCGTCGGCAGGAACTGTGGGCGGCTCGAGATCATTTACGCGCACAACAAAAGAGCAGGACGTACTGGCACTGCTCAGATCGGTAGCAGTCCAGTTGACTGTAGTAAGCCCCTTGTTGAACTGAATTCCGTTCAGCGAACCGGAGCCGCTTGCTGATGTCGCTCCAAAAATAGTGAAAATGGGCGTAACCGGACAGTTGTCAACTACCACGGGGTCGAAAACAATGCCTGACGTGGTATGGTAGCATACACCGGCATCAGTAGCCACCGAAGTGTTTGCCGGGCAGGTAATAACGGGTGGCTGAGGGTCGGTTACGGTAACCGTAAAGCTGCAAGTGGCCGAATTACCGGCGGCATCAAAAGCAGCATAAACGATGTTGGTCACACCGTAATACAGGTCGAGCTGATTCGGGAACTCGTTGTCAACCAGGGTTGTAGCCCCGGAAAGTGTATGTGTCACTGCCGTCACCGCACAGTTGTCGCCGGCAGTCGGGATAACCAGTGTCACTGTCTTGTTGCAGGCATTCTGATCACCCGCCCATATCTGGTTTTGCGGACAACCCGTCAGTATCGGAGCCTGATTGTCAACAATGGTAACCGTTACGCTGCACACGGCCGTGTTGCCCGGACAGTCCTGCGCCCGGAAGGTCACAGTTGTGGTACCTACAGGGAAATCAACGCTCACGAAACTGCCGTAGTTGCTGACAGTCACGTTGTTGGTGGCGCTTTGTGTCCTGGTTACAGTACCTCCGCAGGCATCGGCCCACTCCGGCTTGGCAATGGTTTTGCTGAGGAAGCAAACCTGTGGACCTGCATTGAAGGTGTAGGAAACGCCGCAGGTATAATCGTCAATATCCGGGTCGAGTGAATTATTGGTAGAGGTAACCACCGGCGCTGTTCTGTCGAGCACGGTGATGCGCTGTACCTGACTGGCGGCTGCATTGCCGCAGGCGTCGGAAAGACTCCAGGTGCGGTCGAAGTAGAACTCGCCGGGGCAGGTCGAATTGACGTGGGTACCATCCGAGTACGAAGCGGCAAGCAACTGGGCAGCAATGAATCTGTCCACCCGGGCAGTTGCGGAGCCACCACGGTTATCCTCTGTGGACTGAATCAGGCAGAACTCTGCGCCGGCCGGAACCGGAATCACCTCTGAACCCGACTGGGTCAAAGCACCAAAATCATCAATCAGCAGAGTGAATACTCCGTTTACAGAGTATCCGAAAGGATCGTGTGTAGGATCCAGATCTACTGTTGAATAACTCCAGTCGAACGTTACATTCTGGCTCGCAACCATTGTAACACAGTTTCGGACGTCCGATGGAATACCTGCCGAGAGCGGATCATTTGGTGAAATCAGCGTAAATGAAGAGGCGTTGGAACAGTTGTCATCCTCATTCAGCACATCACCAGTGTTGGAAGGGTCAATGTCCGGCGTACAGTTTGAAGCTGTATTGATTGTGATATCCGCGGGACGAGTGAAAGTCGGAATGGTGTTGTCACTGATCGTGAACAGTTGTGTCTGTTCTGTGTAGTTGGCGTTGTTTTTGTCGTACACCCGCCAGGTAATCCTGATCTGGCGTGAACATTTG
>CAILQK010000064.1 GCA_903836265.1 uncultured Bacteroidota bacterium
GCCTACCACCTTTATATCTGATGCTACCAGAATAATCATAGAAGAAATGGAAAAGCAATCAGTAAAAAGACTGATTGTAATGAGTAACGCGGGCGCAGGAAACAGTATTGAATTTATGCCCAGATTTTTTACCAGATTCGTTCTTCCCTGCTTCATGAAGTGGCTCAAGGTAATTATTGACGACAAAAACAGGATGGAACCACTCGTAATGAACAGCACCCTGGACTGGACGATTGTACGGTGCCCGAATATTACCGACAAAGCCCCCCGGGGAAAGTATCTGGCTACACTGGACGGGAAAGGACTCAAAATGTCAATTACCCTGGGAGATATGGCAAAATTCATCGTTCAACAACTCAGCGATAACTCTTTTTCCAGACAATGCCCCTCCATCAGTAACTGACAACATGAAGCCGCTCTTCATTCTCTTCTTTTCAATGGCATTTTCCATGAAGGCCGAATCACAGACATTTTTCATCAAAACCGGTATCGGAAAAATAGCCGTCCGGAAAAACTTCAGTGAATCCGGAAAAACACCCCTTATTCTGCTCCATGGCGTTTATTTCGACCACCATTTGTGGGATGAACAGGTTGGGAGCATAACGGACAGGACGGTCATCACCATAGATATGCCGCTACACGGAGACAGCCGGGAGATTACCAAACCGGACTGGACGCTGGATGACTGCGCGGATATGCTCGGGGAAATTCTGGACAGTATGCAGATTCCCCGGGTGATCGCCGTTGGCCACTCATGGGGCAGCATGACCATTCTCAGTGCAGCTGCCAGATACCCCCTCCGATTCGAAAGTATCGGTTTATGCAACATGCCTTTCCGTTCCGCCACCCGGAAACAAAAACTGATATTCAGTCTCCAGCATTCTATGCTCCGTTTCAGAAAATTTTATTCGAGACAGGCAGCAAAATCACTTTTCGGGAAAAAATCCCTGGAGGATAATCCGGCTTTATCAGATCAGCTTGCGCGGTCCATGAATATCCTGACGGACGGGGAAATCCGGCAAATTGACAAAAAAGTTATTTTCGATACGGAAGACACCACTCCCTTGATGCAGAGCCTGAAAGTAAAGGCCCGGGCCCTGAAGGGCAGGGAAGACTATGTGCAGAGCCCTCCGTTTATCGAAACGATTGTAATTGAAGGTGGACATGTCAGCCCGGTCGAAGAGCCCCGGATGGTTCTGGAGTTTATCAAAACGCTTCTGAATTGAGAGGCTGACTGCGCTTGCGTGATTAACAATCGGGTTGCCAGAGAACCTCTCCGGCAACCCGACTCAATCAGAAAGTCAACTCAAATGTCGCCTCCTGAACATCGCGGGAATTGCCTCCGACGAATACCTTGAAGGTGCCCGGATCAGCCTTGAACTGAAGTTCCCTGTTCCAGTAAGACAAATCTTTCTCCGACAGCCTGAAACTGACGATCTTGCTCTGCCCTTTTTCCAGTCGAATTTTCTGGAAGCCCTTGAGCTCTTTGACTGGCCTCGAAATATCAGCACTCATATCCCGGATATACAGCTGTACCACCTCTTCTCCTGCCACATCGCCCGTGTTGGTGACTGTGACCGTTACATCCACCGCTTCTCCCTTCTTGTATGCTGATTTCGACATGCTGATTTTTGAATAGCCGAATTTGGTGTAGCTGAGCCCGAATCCGAATGGGTACGCCGGTGTGGAGGGCTGATCGAGATAGCCGCTCGTCCACATCTGACCGAAATTCTGCTGCGGACGTCCGGTATTCAGGTGGTTGTAGTGAATCGGCACCTGACCAACCGACCTCGGGAAGGTCATAGGCAGTTTACCCGACGGATTTACCTTGCCCGTCAATACATCAGCCAGTGCATTCCCTGTTTCAAAACCGGGCTGCCAGGCCACTACAATTGACTGCACCTTTTCCGCAGCCAGCTTGAAATCCATCGGACGGCTGTTGAAGAGTACCATAACGGTCGGCTTGCCCGAAGGAAGGTATTTCACTATTTTTTCCTGTTCTTTTCTCAAATCCAGTGTGCTAACACAGCGGCTCTCTCCACAGTCAAGTCCGGTTTCTCCCAGGCAAAGTATGACCAGATCGGCATCGCGGGCCGCATCGCGGGCCAGGGAGTAGTCCTTTTCTGTACAGGTGGCATTCAGGCACACCTCCGTGACTGTCAGGAGGAATCCTTTCTTCTCCAGCTCTGTTTTGAGGGCCTGAGCAGGCGTAACTACCCTGGTCGAATCATAATAAGGATTTCCGATACCCAGAGACCAGAAACTCATGTAATCCTTGTTGGTACGGCTGTCTGCATACGGACCTATGAGTGCAATTCTCCTGAACGGACCAGATGGACTGATTGGCAGCAATCCGCCGTCGTTCTGAAGGAGTACCATACTTTTGGCAGCTGCCTCGCGGGCCAGTTCGCGATATTCCGGTTTTTCAAGGGTAGCTCCCCGGCGTTTGCTGTCGAGGTAGCGGAACGGATCGTCAAACAGTCCGAGCGCAAACTTGAGGCGAAGAACGCGCCGTACGGCCTCATCCACCTGCGCCTGTGTCACGCGGCCTTTTTCAAGGGCTTTCCGGAGTCCTTTCTGAAACACGCCACTCACCATGTCCATATCGCTGCCTGCAGAGAGGCACTTGGCGGAGGCATCCACTTCATCTTCTGCTGCGCCGTGCGTGATGGTTTCTCCAAACGAGGCCCAGTCGCTCACGACCATTCCTTTCCATCCCCATTCGCCGCGCAGGATATCGGTAATCAGGTGCTTGTCCATGCCGGCAGGAACGCCATTAATGGTATTGAAAGCATTCATAAACGTGGCAGCACCAGCTTTGGCAGCCGCTTCAAAGGGCGGTAATACCATTTCTCTCAGTTTCTGCTCACTGATATCCACACTGTTGTAATCGCGGCCACCTTCCGCAAACCCGTAGGCGGCAAAGTGCTTGACGCAGGCTGCGAGCGTAGTCGGATCGGAGAGGTCTTTCCCCTGAATACCCCGTACGCGCGCCTCCGCAACGCGACTGCCGAGAAACGGGTCTTCTCCGGCACCTTCCATAACGCGCCCCCACCTCGGATCGTAAGAAATATCAACCATGGGCGAAAATGTCCAGTTCTGTCCGTCAGCCGCTGCCTCGGTAGCCGCCACCCGCTCGATGCGCTCAATCAGATCCATATCCCAGCTGGCAGCCTGGGCGAGAGGAATGGGAAAAATTGTCTTGTAACCGTGGATGACATCGAAGCCGAACACGAGCGGAATACCCAGATTGCTCTTCAGAGCCGCTTTTTGCAGGGTAATCTTGTTGTCAAAGTTGGTGTGGCTCAAAATGGAGCCTACCTGACCGGCACGTACCTGCTTGAGCAGATCATCCTTGCTCACATCGGTTCCGGTACTGATGTCGCCCACCACCTGATTGAGCTGTCCGATCTTGTCGTCGAGTGTCATTTTCGCCAGCAGTGCCTCTACCCGGGTTTCAATATTCTGTACCGACGTATTTTGTCCGTTCAGCAGATTGACAATAAAAAGCGAGCAGACAATACAGGAAAGAAAGGTATTTTTCATAGTCAATGTGTAGTTTGTACATGGAAACCGCCCCGGCGTCAATCCATGAGGATGTGCAAAAGAGTTTGTGCGGCCCTGGCTACCACAGTGCCCGGACCAAAGATGGCAGCTACGCCGGCCTGTTTCAAAAAATCGTAATCCTGCTGGGGAATTACGCCACCCACCACGACCAGAATATCTTCCCTGCCGAGTTTTTTCAGCTCTTCGATGATTTGAGGAGCCAGTGTCTTGTGTCCGGCTGCCAGCGATGAAATACCGAGTATGTGAACATCATTTTCAACTGCCTGACGGGCAGCTTCGGCGGGTGTCTGGAACAGCGGACCGATGTCCACATCAAATCCCAGATCGGCAAATGCGGTGGCAATAATTTTGGCGCCCCGGTCGTGGCCATCCTGACCGAGTTTGGCCACCATAATACGCGGACGGCGACCCTCCTGTTCTGCAAACTCGTTGGCGAGCTGCCGGGCGTTTTCAAATTCTTCGTTCTGGCTCATATTGGCTGCATATACACCGGAGACCGATTTGGTAGTGGCCACATACCGGCCGAATGTTTTTTCCATGGCAAGGGAAATTTCTCCGAGTGTGGCGCGCGCGCGGGCCGCAGCCACGGCAGCTTCCAGCAGATTTCCCTCTCCCGTTGCAGCAACCGATGCCAGCGCGGAAAGGGCCGCCTCAACAGCCTCTGCGTTGCGACTTTTTTTCAACATCTCAATCCGGCGCACCTGTGCATCGCGTACGGCAGAGTTGTCCACCTCAAGAATCTCAAACTGCTCCTGATTGGTGGTCTGGAAAATATTTACACCAATAATTTTTTCGACACCGGAGTCAATCCTGGCCTGTTTGGCGGCTGCAGCCTCCTCAATTCTCAGCTTGGGCAAACCCTCCCCGATAGCTTTGGCCATTCCACCGAGCTGCTCCACTTCCTGAATTAGCGTCCACGCCTTATCCACAAGTTCCGCGGTCAGTTTTTCAACATACCAAGAGCCGGCCCATGGATCAATGGCGCGGGTCACATCTGTTTCCCGTTGAACATAAAGCTGGGTATCACGTGCAATTTTGGCCGAAAAGTCGGTTGGCAGCGCTATGGCCTCATCAAATGCATTGGTGTGCAGACTCTGTGTACCCCCCAGTACTGCCGACATGGCTTCGATGGTGGTACGGGCCACATTGTTGAACGGATCCTGTTCGGTGAGCGACCAGCCGGACGTCTGGCAATGCGTGCGCAGCATCAGTGACTTGTTGCTTTTGGGACTGAATTGCTTCAACAATTTGGCCCAGAGCAGGCGCCCGGCCCGGAGCTTGGCAATTTCAGTAAAGTGATTCATGCCTATACCCCAGAAAAAGGACAGTCGGGGCGCAAATTCGTCAATATCAAGTCCGGCTTCGATACCCGCGCGGATGTACTCCAGTCCGTCAGCAATGGTGTAGGCAAGCTCTGTTTCCGCAGGAGCCCCTGCCTCGTGCATGTGATACCCCGAAATAGAAATCGAGTTGAACCGGGGCATGTTGCGCGCGCAATAGGAAAAGATATCGCTGATAATGCGCATACTCGGTCCGGGTGGATATATGTAGGTGTTGCGCACCATAAACTCCTTCAGAATGTCATTCTGGATAGTTCCGGAAAGTTTGTCGGGCGAAACACCCTGCTCTTCAGCCGCCACGATATAAAAAGCCATCACAGGGATAACGGCTCCATTCATAGTCATGGATACCGACATCTGGTCGAGCGGTATCTGGTCGAACAGAATTTTCATGTCCTCCACCGAGTCAATGGCAACACCGGCCTTGCCCACGTCTCCCTGCACGCGCGGATGATCGGAATCATATCCGCGATGCGTGGCCAGATCAAAAGCTACCGACAAGCCTTTCTGTCCGGCAGCGAGATTGCGCCGGTAGAACGCATTGCTCTCCCCGGCCGTGGAAAAACCGGCATACTGGCGGATCGTCCAGGGCTGGGTGACGTACATCGTGGAATAGGGCCCGCCCAGAAATGGGGGTATTCCCGCTACAAAACCGCGAAACGGGTTGGAATAGAGCCTGGAACGCTTGTCGGAAGGAGCCCGAAGCGACAGATCAAGTTTTTTTCCGGTATAATCAGGCATGGCACTGGTTCGGTGAAGTGAGCTTCAACCGGGGTTCAAAATTACGGCCTTTTATATTTTGAAGCCGGTCAAACACACAATTTTGTCACCCGAATATGTTTTTATCGGTACAAACCCCGAAATACAGCATGAAAAACGCGATTTCAGGCAAATTCTGTGCTGAACAACCTACATACTAACCCCCTGTTTCTATACCTTTGCACCTTCTTTTAAATTTTTTAATCAAAACAAAATTCGGGCTGTACCGTTTCATCAGCGCAACTCCGAAACAAAAAGCTGAAAGATGTTTCAGCAGTATCTTTTTCCGATCACCATTCACACAATCAATATGTCCGTTTCCACAGAATCTCGTCCGAAATACAAAGTCAAA
>CAILQK010000065.1 GCA_903836265.1 uncultured Bacteroidota bacterium
AAAGGTACAGTTCAGGTGTCCAGTTTCCTTTCAGATGTGAATGGCAATTATACAGTTACAGCAACATCTGCGGGAACGCACACAGTCACGCCGGTAAAGAATATCAATCGTCTGAATGGTGTAACTGCCGCTGACGCCACCATTATTTTACAGCACCTGGGCGGATCTCCGCTCATCACAGATCCGTATAAAAAAGTGGCAGCCGACGTGAACAGATCCGGCGCAATAAGCACACAGGACGCCAACGTCATCACGCAGGCGCTTGCCGGAAACGCTTCCGCTCTTGCGGCATTCAATGTTTTCTGGAGATTCATACCAGCCACCTATGTCATGCCGGTTACCGGTCCGAATATTGTGGCTTCGTTCCCCGAGAGTATCACGCTCAATGTTACAGGGGCAGATGTGACAGGTCAGGACTTCTTCGGTGTCAAACTCGGTGATCTGAACGGATCGGCCAGTCCGCTGGCCATGCCCGCAACTGGTCCGCTGGTGTGGGCCGTTCGCGATGAGATACTCCAGGCAGGAAGAGAATACGAACTCCGGTTTGCTGCCGACGGGTTCAGTAATCTGGCTGCTTTCCAGTTTGGTATGGATTTCGATCCGTCGCAGCTGCAGTTTTTGAATTACAGCCATACGGGTGCATTACCGCTGGCTGCAGAGAGCCTGGGTACAGGCGATGCCGATGGCGGCGAGCTGAGGATGGTCTGGTCGGGCGCTTCCGGTATAACGCTGGATCCGGGCACTTCGGTTTTCAGTTTGCGTTTCAAAGCCCTTGCGACAGGCCGAAAGCTCGGTGAAGTCATCAGGCTTGATAATGATGTTCTTGAATGTCTGGCATTTACAGCAAGTATGGCACAGGGGCCAGTCCGGCTGGTGTTCACCGAAATGGCCACTTCAACCGGATCACCTGAAGATACTGGTTCACCGAAACTGCAGCTGATGCAGAACAAACCCAATCCGTTCACGGATGCCACCACGATCGGATTTGTACTGCCGGATGCCTGCGATGCTGTTGTCAGAATAAGCGATGTGAGCGGCAGGGAGATCGCTGTTTACAGGCGCCGGTACAGTGCCGGTTATCATGAAATAGAGTTCAGAATGGAAAATGCTGCCGGATATGGAATGCTTTTCTGTGAACTGATTACTCCCTTTGGAACGAAATCGGAAATAATGACATCAGGAGGTTTTTAGAGTTTGTCCGGGATTCTCCCGCCGGGTGAAAGACAGCTCGACTGGCGCTGTCTTTCACCTTTTTCGAGAGGCGCAGTTTCAGCCCGGGGTCTGAAAAAGTAAAGACCGGCCCGGTACGCCTGTTTTGTCATCGGAAGAAAATCTCTGAATATCTTCCGGACCGGCAGAGCATTTCCGGGAAAATCCGTTTTCCGGAAGCAGTGTCATATCAATACAGATGAATTAACCACAGGGAATATTGATTCCCGATATATTTTATTGCAGAAAATTGGAGACTGGTTGTAAATTTACGCCCGGAGCATCAGCAACGGACGGAAAATTCTCTGTTACATCAGGTATATTGGCATAATTATTGATGATGTTCAGTCTTTAATCCACAAGTCATCAGACTGCCCGCGTGCATACTTTCTGTGCGTTTTATCTTTCCTTGTAATCCCCCCTTTCCCGTACAGAATTTTGTTTGCTATCGCGTCTGTCTGTTTGCAGGTGCGGCAACTTAATTTAACCGCTAATCAATGAGCAACTTTCACCCTTCACCTGGCCGGAGGGACGGCGATACCTGTATCGTCAGCCCGAAGTATATTTCCGGTATTTTGCGCCGTTTTACAGCGGTGCTTCCCCTGCGTTTTTCAAAAAAGAAAATGATGCCTTCCGGTATTTTCCCGGAGGGCTGTTCTGTTTTACATAGTCGCCTCCTCCCACAGCTCCCAAAGCTGATTTTGTCATCAAATAATAATTTTACAATGAAACAACCGGTACAAGCTTCGTTTACAACTGATGCATCACTTGCTGCGGCCAGTTCCGGAACTGTGAGCCTCAGGTTGAAATATGCCACCTTTGTGGCGTCTGCAACAACATTGTTGTTGGTTCTGCTGACCCAGTCAACGGGCTTTTCCCAGGTCGTTTCGTTTACCAGCAGCCCGAACGGCAGCGCCACCGGCAGTGCCTGTACGAGCCCTTCTGTATCGTTTTCGGGGTCGGTAAATTCGACAGTCGAGGTTACATCTGCCAATTTTGATACTGGTACACTTCCTTCAGGATGGTCAAGTACGGGATTTACCAGTTCAGCCTGCTCATATACTTCACCGGATAACACCAATTATTGGTGGGCGACGACCAATACCTCCGGTGTCCGCTGGCTTGAATCAAGTTCAGAGAACGTAAGCAATGGAGGGACTGTACAGTTTTACATCAGATACGGGAAAGGTAGTGGTAGCGCCTGTGAAGAACTTGATGCCGGGGATGAGGTTGTTCTGCAGTATTCTACAGATGGTGGATTCTCCTGGACTACCTTTTATACCTGGGCTGCTACTACTGGTAGCGCCTGGGACTATCAGTCAATCAGTATTCCTTCCGGAGCGAGAACCAGCAGTACCACATTCAGGTGGTATCAGGCGAGCAATGCCGGTGATACATATGACCACTGGGGGGTAGAGAGCGTCGTGGTTAATGCTACACAATCCGTAGCCATCACCAGCTGGTCATGGAACTTTGGCGATGGCACCACCGGTTCGGGTCAGAATGTAAGCCATACTTTCCCCAATGTGCAGGGTACCACCAACTATACTGTCACACTTACTGCTACTTCCAGTACTGGTACGACTTATACATCTTCCAGTACTTATACAGTTACAATCAACGGCACCAACCCGACCAGCGGCGGTACGATTGGCAGTGACCAGTGCGGGGCATCAGGTTTCAATCCCGTTCAGATTACCAGTTCTACGTTACCGTCTGGGCAATCCGGCGCGCTGGAATACAAATGGCAGCAATCCACGACCAGTGCAACGACAGGATTTGCTGATATTGCCTCCACCAATTCGACTACCTACGATCCACCGTCAGTAACCCAGACGACCTGGTTCCGCCGACTTTCAAGGGTGGTTTGCATGACGAGCTGGACAGGTGCAGCTGAAAGTAACGCTGTCCGGATGCTGGTAGATGCCACTCCGCCTGTACTCACTTGTCCGGCCAACATAACGGCTGATAACAACACGACCAGCAGCACGTTCGCAGTATCCTATTCTACACCTACCTATACAGACAACTGTTCGGCAAGTGGTACGCCTTCGCGCACATCGGGTATTGCCAGTGGCGGTTCATTTCCCTATGGCACTACCACCAATACCTTTTCATTGACAGACGCTGCCGGCAATACGGGCACGTGCAGTTTCACGGTGTTTGTTCAGCAGGCTCTGCCGGATTCGGTGACTGCCAAGGCTGCCACCAGTGTAACCGGAACGGGTTTTACTGCCAACTGGTATGCTTCTGCCGGGCCTACAACGGCATACCTGCTAGATGTCTCTGCTGATTTTGCCTTCGGCTCATACCTGACCGGTTATCAGGATCTGAATGTGGGCAATGTGCTGAGTTATCCGGTAACGGGCCTCTCTCCAGGAGTAACTTATTATTATCGTGTTTCTGTGCTTAATGCACGGGGAACAAGTGTTGAGTCAAATCTGATAGGTGTCGTCACTATTAACTGCAATGACCCGTCAAACGGTGGTACAATTGGCAGTGATCAGTGTGGATTGTCGGGCTACAATCCAGTTACATTGAACGGTCTCACGCTGCCCTCCGGATTCAATGGTGTACTGGAGTACAAATGGCAAAAATCCACGGTCAGCTCCACCAGTGGTTTCAGCGATATTTCCTCAACGGATGCACCTTCATACGATCCGCCGGCGATCACCCAGACTACCTGGTACAAACGACTTGCCAGGGTAGCCTGTATCGGCAGTTGGGCAACCGCTGCCGAGAGTAACGTGGTGGAGGTGTCAATAGGTACAAACGACCAGTCACCTCCGGCGGTGACCTGCCCTTCCAACATGACGCTGAATGCTCCGTCGGGAACCTGTGCTGCAGTTGCCAACTATTCACTGCCTACCTACACGGACAACTGCAGTCCCGGCCCGGTTTCCGGCAACTACAGTTTCTCCTACACAGGCGGAGTACAAACCTGGACGGTTCCTGCTGGCGTTACCTATGTGGACATACAGGCCTGGGGCGCTCAGGGAGGCAACGGTGGCAGCGCACTGAATCCCGGGGGGCAGGGAGGATATGCTTCCGGGCGACTGAGCGTGACGCCTGGCGACGTGCTTCAGATTTATGTTGGTGGGCAGGGAGTCACATACAACGGTGGAGCTAATATTAACGCGGGTGGTTTCAATGGTGGAGGCAATGGTGGATATGACAATTCCGGTCAGGTGCAAAATGGCGGCGGTGGCGGTGGCGCTACTGATGTGCGCATTGGCGGTGTGAAGAAAATTGTAGCTCCTGGCGGCGGTGGCGGTGGCGCCGGCTGGTTCTATGTTCCCGGCGGCGCCGGAGGTGGACTCACAGGAAATAACGGTACCGGTTACAATTTATCCGTTGGCGGCGGCGGCGGTTCTCAGGCGGGTGGTGGCTCCGCCTACACCGGATTTGACGCTACATGGGGGTCTTTTGGCCAGGGCGGCCAGGGCGCAACTGGATCCTTTTGGGGCAGCGGTGGTGGAGGTGGCGGTTATTACGGTGGAGGTGGCGGCTCTGCAGGAGCTGTTCACGGCAACGGCTTTGCAGCCGGTGGTGGTGGAGGTTCCAGCTATATTGGCGGAGTCACCAACGGCTCTACTTCAACCGGAGGCAGAAACGGCGACGGTTATCTTGCGTTTTCCTACAATATCAACCTTTCCACATTGGTGTCAGGCCAGGCCAGTGGCACATCATTCCCTGTTGGTGTTACGACCAACGTTTATTCCGTAACAGACAATGCCAATAATACAGGCACATGCAGTTTCAGGGTTACCGTGCGCGATATTACAGTGCCCTCATTCACTGATCCGGCTGATGTAACACTTTACACAGACACAGACGGGGTGGCATGTCCCGCGAACAACAGTGTCTCTCCGGCTGCCAGTCAGTCAGTACCGGTAGCTACAGGCGGCAACGCCTTTACCTTTACTGTAAATGGCGTAACCCGCAGTGGTCCGACAGCCTACTCTGACCTGTGCTTCAGTGGTTCCAATGTAAAACTTTACCTGTGGGCCGTGAATCTGAACAGAACAGGAACTACCAGCACCTGCAACCGGCAGATAGAACTCACCTGGCGGGTTTACGATGCAGGTAACAACTATACCGAGCAGACACAGATATATACTATTGTTGACCGTACAGTACCCACTTTCACCAAACCGGCCAATGGTACTTTCCCTGTCCCCGGTTGCACGTACGTACAGCAATTGCCAGCCGTAACCGGTGATGTCACCAACGAAAGCGACAACTGCCAGACAGGCCTGAACGCCACCTGGAGCGACGGAGCACCCACCGCGGGTGCATGTCCGGGTACCTTCACAGTGAACCGCACCTGGAGCCTGGTGGATGGATGCGGCAATGCTGCAGCCAGTCAGGTACAGGTGATTACTATAGCTGAAAGTACTGTACCAACAGTTTCTTCAACCAATTCTCCGAATGATCCCGATATTGACAACTATGCCTGCGGTGCATCATTCACATACAATGCCGGGCCAAGTACCTGCTTTATCAACAAAACAGTAGCCAAACCTTCCTGGACGGATGCGTGCGGAGGTACGATCACGCGCGCACAATCAGCCGATAATGGTGTGGTGCTTTCCAATTATGGTGATTTTGTAGGCGCCAACTTCCCGGTTGGTACCACCATTGTGACCTTCTCCGCTACCGAGTGCGCAGGTAACACGGGTTATTGTACCCTCTCCATCACAGTAAATGATACCCAGAATCCGACTATAACCGGGTGCCCCACCAACCAGACTGTACTCACCGATACTGATTCCTGCTCACGGACACTCAACCTGGTGATTCCAACTGCAGGCGACAACTGTTCTGTCTCGTCTGTAACCTATACCACAACCGGTGCTACAACCCTTTCCGGCACAGAGTTTCCCAATCCACTCAAGTTTAATGTCGGCGTCACCACGGTAGTTTACCGGGCGTTTGACGCGGCTGGAAACTCGAGAAGCTGTACTTTTGCCATCACAGTCAATGATCCGGTTCCACCGGTGGCCAGGTGTAAAAATGCCACTGTGCAACTGAATACGCTGGGTACGGTAACAATTCCGGGCTCCCTGCTCGATAACGGCTCTACCGACAACTGTTCGCTGACGTTCACTCCGGTGCCTGCTACATTCACCTGCTCCAATCTGGGCGCCAATACAGTAACCCTGAATGTATCTGACGGCAGCAATACACGTACATGTACTGCTGTGGTAACGGTGCAGGATGTAACTCCCCCGACAGCCAGTTGCAGGAACTACACGTTGCAACTGGATGCCACAGGAAACGGTACGCTTGCTGCCACCAATATAGACAATACTTCCACGGATGCCTGCGGTATAACTTCCCGCACACTGAGCAAAACGGCCTTTACCTGCGCCGATCTGGGGCCCAACACTGTCACGCTCACACTCGCTGACGGCAGCAGCAATACAAGTTCCTGCACAGGCACCGTGACGGTACAGGATATCACCGCACCGGCAGCTGTGTGTCAGAATGTGACAGCAGCGCTTTCCGGAAACAGTGTAACCGTAACCGCCGCTCAGGTGAACAACAATTCCACCGATGCCTGTGGAATTGCCTCCATGACGCTCTCACCCAATACGTTCAACTGTTCCCATGTTGGCCTCACAAACAATGTGGTTACTCTTTCTGTATATGATGCGAGCAACAATCGTGGACAGTGTATAGCCGTGGTAACGGTAATTGACAATACTCCGCCGACTGCCAGCTGCCAGAATATTTCTGTGAATCTGTCGGCAGGTGGTACCGCTTCCATTACTGCATCCCAGGTAAACAACGGTTCTGCCGACAACTGCAGTATTGCCTCGACAACAGTTTCTCCCTCTACATTCAACTGTTCCAACACCAGCAGCACGGTGACACTCACGGTTACGGACGGATCAGGCAACTCGTCCACCTGTAATTCCACAGTGACGGTCAATGACGTTACATTGCCAACGATTACCACCTGCCCTGCAAACCAGACTGTCAGCAATTGTTTAGCCCCGGGCTATACCGGCAATGTGGTGGCAACCGATAACTGTTCAATAGCTTCCATCACCCAGAGCCCGGCTGCCGGCACCTCGCTGGGTATTGGTCACGGACAGAGCACCTCTATTACCTATACCGTTACAGACCCAAGTGGCAACGTGCGCACCTGCTCGAATACAGTCACTGTAAACGACCAGACACCCCCGACAGCCACCTGCAACAACCTGACGGTAACGCTTGATCCGGTGTCGAACCAGGCTACAGTAACTACTTCCCAACTGACTGTCAACTCCGCGGATGACTGCAATCCGGTAACTTCCATTGCTCCTGCATGGAGGCCCAGTCCGGGCACTTGTGCCGGAGCTGTTTGTCTGTCGGGTGGCGCCACCTTCCCCGCACTGCGGAATGGCGGTAGTACCATTACCTACACCAGAACAAATTGCCTTGGCAGCTCCCGAAACGAATCCTGGTTCTATTTTCAGGTGACGTCGCCCGGTACAATTAACCAGACAATCAGTATATCCCCGTCTTCGGATGTGGATTATGCGTGCTGGGGTCCGTTCAATACACTCGCCGACGGCTGCAACAACCTCAGTGTAGCCACCCAGAAATCATGTAACTACAGCAGCGCCAACGGAGGAACGATGAGTTTCTCCGCCCCTGTCGGGTACTACCTGATGGTCGTCACCAACTTTGGCAATCAGGCCGGTAATATCACCCTTTCGAATAATACAGGTACGGCTACAGTGGGCGCCTGCAGCAGCATGAGCGGCACTGAAACATCGTACGTATATAATCAGACCAATCTCGGTCAGAATACAGTCACTGTTCAGGTAACTGATGCTGCGGGTAATTCCAGTACCTGCAATGCGGTGGTAACCGTTCAGGCAAATGATCCGGTTCCTCCTGTTGCCGTTTGCCAGGATATATCGGTGAGCCTGGATGGAAGCAATTCGGCCACCATTCGCGCCAGTGATATTGATGGCGGTTCTTCAGACAATGTGGCTGTGAGTGCCTATTCGCTCAGTAATACTTCTTTCAACTGCAGCAATATAGGTGCCAATGTGATTACGCTCACCGTATCGGATCCCAACGGCAATACCGCGACCTGCAGTTCGGTGGTTACGGTGAATGATGTAACTGTACCCGTCTTTGCAGATCCGGCTGATGTGACACTGACAACCAGCGCAGCTGCTGAATGTCCGACGCCGGCAAGTATCACACTCGTTGCGAGCCAGGCAACGCCAATAGCTACCGCAAATACCGCATTCTCCTACACCGTACACGGTAAAGCCCGGAGCGGCCCGACCTCATACAGCGACAATTGCGCCACAGGTTCAGATCTCAAACTGTACTGCTGGGATATTGATGAAGACAATACAGGGTCAGCCGACAAATGTTCACGCCAGATCAGGATTACCTGGCGGGTGTACGACAAAAACAACGCCAACTACACAGAACAGACACAACTGTTCACGATCAGTGACAACACCATTCCGACTTTCACTCGTCCGGCGGACATTACAATCAATACAGCTTCAAACTGTACGCCGGACATTGACCCTTCCAACACTGGTGATGTGCTGAATGAAGACGACAACTGTTCCAACGCCTCTTCATTTACGCTGGTTTCGCCGAATGATCCGCTCTCGGCAGGTATTCCATCGGACGTCCGCAACTGTGTTACAATGGTTGCGAGCCAGAATGTAACGTTCGACTGGAGTTATTCAACAGTAGATCTGGATCCTACACACGATCCT
>CAILQK010000066.1 GCA_903836265.1 uncultured Bacteroidota bacterium
CTCCGTCAAGCAGGGTACTTAATTCAGCATATCTGTTAACCAGGTTACTGGTATAATCCACAAGACTATCCCGCGTACTTTCAGAAATAGTCGCAGAAACTTCCATTGGGGGTGATTTCCTGGGTAATACCTCAATTTGTGCTCTAATACTGATGGCAAAAAGCAAAAAGAGGGTGACGGTGGAGAAGAACTTGATATTCATTGTTTCGGTTTTCAATTGGTGAATGTCAGTTTGCTATTACAAAACGGAGCGTTTTACGATAACCTGATCCTCTGGAATCCGTCACGGTTATCAGATAAACTCCTGCTGGTTCGGATAATTGAACCCATTCTGAAAGAAGCCCTCCCCGGCAATCAAACTGCTTCGTCCATACTTCTCTGGCATTTACATCGGCAATGGAAATCACAACATGCTCAGGCATGTCGGAGGCTGTTATATTAAAGGCGCCTCTGTTCGGATTTGGAAATACAGTCAACCGGCTGTACCCTACAGGCTGAAGTTCGCTTTTTTCCTGAACATCATAAGATACTACCGCACACGCTGATTCATTTTCGCAACTGCCATTCCACGTCTTGACAAAATAAGCATAGCGGTTCGGTGCATAGTCATCTGATGCAACGTACGCCTGAAACTGCTCTCCGGCTATTTTTTCAACGATGTTTGTCTGCAAGTCGTAACGATACCACTGGTAGCAGAACGCTGTCGAATCGGTTGCAATCAGCAGGTTGTTGAACTGGTAGTGATGTATCGGGCTTGCAGAAAGTGGTGTCCCGCTACTCGCTGCAACACTGACCAGGATTTCGCTGGTACCCTGGCAACCGCCTCTACTATGGGTAACCCTGAGCTTGTAAGTGCCGGATGCGGCCCACCTGATTACTACACCCGCATTGTAATTATAGGTATTCACCACTGTTCCGCCTGAAGCCGGCACGATTGACCACTCGATTTGTGCCTGATCATCTATCAGCTCGGGAGGGCTCTGAACAGTGTACATAGCCGTCTGACCCGTGCAGGCATTCGTGGGCCCATGCAGTATTTTGGTATCAGGTTGGGGGATAACCCTGACAAGCGTCTCTTTAAACGCGGTACCACATTCAGTTTGTACCTCAGCTTTGTAGTAGGTAGGTACAGCAATATAGCCTGTGTTGAAAGTATTCCCGGATATCAGAATATTCTGCCAGCCTGAGTTAACATCAGTGCGTTCAAACCAGGTATATTGTACCGAAGAATAAGAATCACCGGGGCGCGCATCCAGCGTATAGGTATCCACTCCTTTGCATACGGATGGTTCTGATGCAGGCCAATTGGCAAGAATCGGAGGAGTCTGCTTTACCCTCACAGGAACAGGGGTACTTGTGCCCGATTCGCAGCCGGATTCATTACAAGTGGCGATGGCGCGATACTGGTAAGCGCCGGCAACAGATGTTACTTCCAGATACTGGCTCTGGGGGGTAGTAGGTGGTATATCCTGGAAAAGACCGGAGCCCACTGCCCTCTGCCACCTGAGTACAGTACAATTGGAAACACCTCCCTGAGCGACAGCATCAAGTTTCAATAAAGCACCCCCACAAAGCTCTGTGGGAGTCTGCGGCGTGACAGTAACCGTCAAGTCGGGTTTAACTACAAGATTTGTCTCAAAAGTTGACGCATCGCAGCCTACTCCGTCGCAGGCAATTACCGCCCTGTATTTTTTTGTTCCGGGAACCAGCGTGCCATAGACCTGACCACTACCTACAGACAGCTGTGAGCCAGTAATACCTGTACCGCTCCAGCTTCCACCAGATTGCGATTGCCAGTCCCAATTGATACTGCAGGTGCCTGTGCCTCCGGTACTTTGGGCAAAAAGCGAACTCTCCCCACCTGCACATATCTCATTGGGAGACACGCTTATACCTGTGATGACCGGATCTTCCTTTATCGTGATAACGACAACCCCGGAAGTATCCGCACGACACCCTGTATTACAATTAGTTGTCTTCACCCTCAGATAGCGTTTACCCGACTGGTTGAAAGTACCCGTATAGCTGTTACCCGACACTCCGTTGATGGAGGACCAGACAATGCTGTCTGAAGAAGATTGCCACTCCAGGGCGCAGGACAATCCCCCTGTCAAATCTGCAGTAAATTTGACACTGCCTCCTGTACATATCGTTGAGGGACCATTATTATCTATTCTGAGGCTGACTTCAGGTGATGGCGCTACATTTGATGACACACAACCGGAAGTAGCAGAACACCCTTTCTCATTCTGAGTCAAAGTGACTATATAGCAATAATTGCCGGGAGGCAACAAAGGATCTGTTGACAGCAGGGCATCTGTGACCTGCAAAACAGTTTCATTTAACCCATCTTTTCTGATCCATTTGTAAGTGGCGCCGTTGCCAGTGCCTCCGTTCGGCACAGCTTTCAGTGTCACAGTACTTCCCTGACATACAGTTACATTGTCCTGTATTGTTACTGAAGGATCAGCTGATACATATACAACTTTGCTATTGTTAAATACACAGCCA
>CAILQK010000067.1 GCA_903836265.1 uncultured Bacteroidota bacterium
CCACGGTAAAAGCCGGCTCCCTGAAAAAAGCTAAACACAGCTTCGACCCCGGTTCTCCCTACGATGTTGTTTTCGACAGTTGCCAGGATTATTATGATTACAAAGAGCATCTCGAAAAATCATACGATTACATCGAACGCCACATTGATGAACTGATTGAAAACCCGGAAACTGATCTTGTTTCGCTGGTGAAGGAACTGGTTCAGCTCAACAATCAAATAGAATCTTACATCCAATGGTATTTTCCCCGGGAGAGCTTCGATTTCTGGCTGGCAAATGTGAGATTTGAACGGACGAACCCTGAGTTGGTGTCAGATGCAAAGGTGAGAGAGCTGCTGCTCGGTTTTATCGGAATCAAAATTCGGTTTCTTGAAAGGGTTCTGAATTGTGTTATGAAAAGGATTGAATATCTGATACAATGGCGCCTGTATCACACCGATCAGTTAATTACCAGCAGAGAAGCTGATTCAATGTCGAAAAAGCAAAAGTTCCTCTTCCCGGTTCCCGAACAACCTGTACTGGTCTGGTCTCGAACAGACACCGATTTTCTTGAGGTATTCACGTCATTGTTACGAACCGGCGCTTTCAAGTTTGCTGACGGCACCAGACCCACACAGAGAGAGTTGATTGAGATCTTCGAGAAACTGTTCAATATGAAGATACCAAACCCCAATTCTACGCTGCATAATGCCAGAAACAGGAAAAAAGACCCTACACCATATCTCACTGAATTACAAGAAGCTTTCATTGATACCAATGCTGATGAATAGAAAAAAATCACTATAGTATAGCTATAGTATATCGTTTTGTTTTTTTACAGGTTGAACCTTGCAGCCCGAAATCAAAAAAGGATATCTCATGCAAGATGCAACTGCCAGCCAAAAACATATTCTAAAGGAATTGCAGGAGCGGCTCACCACGCTGGAAGCTCAGGTAAAGGCTATTACTCAGGATCAGGGAACTGCCCGGGAATCATTCAGGTATCTCGATTTGCAGAGTGCCTGTGATATGCTGGGTGTTTCCAGATCAACCTTTTATCTGGAATTGCAGGCCGGGAGGATTCCCTACACGATGGTGGGTCGCCAGAGGAAATTTCTGGAAAGTGACCTGAAGGAATATCTGTTGCGCAATTATGTGCCAGCCAAAAAGTCACTCATCTGATCACCTCAAACTGCTTATTCCATGTCACTGAACAAGGACTCTGTTCTGGCTAATACCAACTACGGACTGGATGTTTTCCGGCATTTCCTGGGGTACCGCTTTACGGATGTCGGGAAGTCTTTCAAAAATCCGTTTTACCAGGACACAAAGGCCTCCTGTTATGTTTACAGGGATGCAAAGTCGGGCAAGTACCTGTACAAGGATTTCGGGGATCCCGAATTCATGGGTGATTGTTTTCACTTTGTTTCCAAACTTGTTGGCCGCGATTGCCAGGACAAGCAGGATTTTATGGAAATCCTGCGACACATCAACAATGAACTGCGACTGAACCTGGAAGATCAGTACCAGAGATCAGAGCGCGTGATAGACCATGCTGCCGGCAGAGTGACCCGTGCGTCTCAGATGCCGGCAGCAGACACGCAGTTTGAGACGGTCAAAGCGAAAGACCCCATCGAGGTGAAACCTTTCTCCGGTTCAGAGCTGTCGTTCTGGCTCCAGTACGGAATTTCCGAAGAGGTACTTCGCCGGTTCAATGTTATCTCCATCAGGCGATTCAATGGGGTAGGGAAGGAGGGGAATGAGTATGTCCTGAACAGCAGCGAAAGTGAGCCCATTTTCGGTTACCTCGGGCTTCGACATACCAAACTGTACCGGCCTCATTCCAGACTCCGGTTTCTGTATTCCGGCGAAAAAATGGAGCATTACGTGTTCGGACAGGAACAACTCCCGCTGCGGGGCGATATTCTGTTCATCACCGGCGGGGAAAAAGACGTACTGAGCCTGGTTTCACACGGTTTCAATGCCATGTGCCTGAACAGCGAGACTTCACAGATTCCGAAAAACCTGCTGAGAAGTCTCGGATACCGCTTCAAACACATCA
>CAILQK010000068.1 GCA_903836265.1 uncultured Bacteroidota bacterium
ACGCGCTCACTCACAGGCCGGCAGCCCGAAATGTTGTCCGACAACCTGTCAGCCGCCCTTTTTGGAGGGATACAGTATGATGAGGCCGGCAGCTCGCTGCCGGACGGTAATATTGTTGCAGGAAATAACGACAATTTGCTGTGGACAGGCTCTGAAGGGAGAACGACCGGAACCGGCGAGCCATTCAGTTACCTGCCCGGCACACTTGAGGAAGTGGACAATCTGTACAAACTGCTCTCCAGCAGCAATTTGATCGTACAGAAACACACAGGCACAGATGCCACAGAAGAGAAATTCAAACAGCTCGGACAGGGCATATCCGGGAGTCCGGGAATATTGCACATTGCCACGCACGGATTCATTTTTCCTGAACCGGAGCTGCCGGACGCGAACTCGCTGCCGGAAAAAAATGTATACAGCAAAAGTAAAAATCCGCTCCTGCGATCGGGTCTTCTGCTTGCGGGCGCCAATAAAGCCTGGCAGGGTGAGCCAATCGCGGGCAACCGGGAAGATGGCGTTGCCACCGCCTTTGAAATCAGCAAGATGGACCTGTCAGACACCCGGATAGCCGTCCTTTCGGCCTGTAATACCGGCCTGGGCGACCTCAGGGGCGCCGAGGGCGTTTACGGGCTCCAGAGAGCTTTCAAAATGGCCGGAGCTGATTACCTGCTCGTCAGTCTGTGGCAGGTGCCTGACAGCGAAACAGCAGAGTTCATGAGCACCTTTTATACAGCATGGACAGGCGGGCGAAGCGTACAGCAGGCATTCGGCTTTGCCAGAAAAAAGATGAGAAAAAAATACCGCGATACCAGTCAGTGGGGTGCCTGGGTATTGACAAGATAAGAAGTTGATCGTTTTTTTTGTTTCGGCAGCCCCGGTGTGAAGTAGTCGCGCCGGGGCTTTTTTCCATTCAGGCGGTTACAAATACCACATCAGGAGCATGAATGGAGTGTGATGTACCTCGTTCGTCACTGCCCGTAAAAAGAACTTTCAACCATACGATTGCAAACATGCGCAATGTACAATCCATCGTGGACGAAGTGAGAAAGATGTGGAGCACATACAGTCCGGTTGAGGCAATCCATGCTGCCGCCACATCAGGATTGTCACTAACCGGTCTGCCACCCTCCCTGCTTCCTGACTGCTACTGCTGCCTCTACAATTTACACAGACAGAGCTTCGATTATGCAGATCCGGGAGTCACGGCGGTGCTGGGTATTGACCCCGGAGTTTTTGACCTGTCAACCTGGTACTCCATGGTTCACACAGATGACCTGGAAGGCGTGAAGTGGAAAGAGCAGTATGTACGTGATTTCCTGCTCGGAAGAGTCAGTCCGGCACACCGCTCCGGCTACAGAATTTCCTATGTGTTCCGGATGATATCAAGCGACGGTAAGGAGAAGAAAATATTGCACCTGGCCTGTGCACTGACCGACAGGGATGGAGAACCCAGTCACCTGGTTTGCATACACACCGACGTCAGTTTTCTTGATATTGAGCGGTACGACCGTATTTCATTTGTCGGCACCAGCGGCGCCCCCTCCTTTTACGTTCAGGAGACATTCACAGACGTGCAAAAGCCTGATGATTTGCCGGAGATTTCTCTTCGGGAAAAAGAGATACTGATTCATCTGTCGCGGGGTTTGTCAAGCAAACAAATTGCCAGTGAACTGAATATCTCCATGCACACCGTAGATACCCACAGACGCAACCTGCTCCGGAAAACCAAAACAAAAAACACCCTGCAACTGACAGCATTGTGTGTAAAAAATGGAATAATATTGTAAAAAAAAACAATATAAAACTGCGCAAATTACTTAAAAATGAGTATTTTATGAGCATAAAAGCAAAGGTAATTTTGTGACATTATTTATCTCCGGATGTCACCGGGCGCTGATATTTCCCCATTCCCCGGGGGACTTTCGAAGTATGTGCGCCATTGTACAGTTCAGGGAAATCAACAACCGTATTCTCATGGATGGATTTATCCTCCCAAAATCATTCTGCAATGAATAATTTTCTGTACGAATTCAGTTTCCACAGGCTGATATTTGTCTCATTATTGTTTTCTGTCACAGGTCAGAAGCTGCATGCACAGAATTGCAATGCAAAAGTTTCGTCCACGGAAACCAGAGTATTCATGTGTCACAACCTCGGTGCTGCCAATACAGGCGCCAATCCGTTAACGCCGGGCTGGGAAATCAATGGCGGTTACTGGCAATGGGGGCGCCTGGCACAGGCAGCGGCAGGACCAACCGGCTCAGGCAGTTCGCAGTCCAATTCCGGCAATGTTGGCGGGTGGAATACAACGCATGCTGACAATGGTTCATGGACCGACAACAGCAAGACATCAAATGACCCATGTCCGGCCGGATTTCGCATTCCGACGAAAACGCAGTGGGACGGGGTTGTCGCCAATAATACCATTACATATACTGGTACCAACTGGTCATCCGGCGCAACCAACTACAGCACGGGCATCAGGTTGGGCGACAACCTGTTTCTCCCGGCTGCCGGCACAAGGAACGGCATAACCGGTGCGTTATTCGACCGGGGTTTAACCGGTTTCTACTGGAGCAGTACAGAACTTGGCTCTGTCAACGCCTGGGATCTGCGTTTCAACAATGGCAGTGTTTCCACGCAAAGTAACTTCAGACGCGCCGACGGATTCTCTGTGCGTTGTATCGCAGAGTCTGCCATTACAGGTTCAACGGGTGCGCTGAACTGCCCGGGAAGCAGTGTAACAGGTACACTTACTGTCGGGCAGCCTGCCACAGGTGTTTCGGCATCTGTGCCATACACCAGTGGAAATGGCGGAGCACACAGCGGACAAACAGTTGCTTCAACCGGTGTGACCGGACTCACCGCCACCCTCTCTGCAGGCACTTTCGCCAATGGCAGCGGAGCACTGACGTACAACATAACCGGTACCCCTTCTGCAGCGGGCGTTGCCAGCTTTGCGCTGAGTATCGGCGGTCAGAGCTGTACCCTCGCTGTAACCGTTGCGAGTGCCGTATGCAGTGCAAAGGTATCTGTATCAGAAGTGAGGGAGTTTATGTGCCATAACCTCGGTGCTGCAAACACGAGTGCCGATCCGTTTACTCCCGGCTGGGAAATCAATGGCGGTTACTGGCAGTGGGGACGCCCGGCACAGGCCGCGGCCGGTCCGGCAGGCGCCGGATCGGGGCAGGCCAACGATGGCGCTGTTTCAGGATGGAATACTGCCAATGCTGCCAACGGCGACTGGTCCGACAACTCCAAAACGGCCAACGATCCTTGTCCTGCAGGATTCAGGGTGCCCACCAAAACTCAATGGGATGGCATAAAAGCCAATAACACCCTGACCAATCTGGGTACATGGACCAGCAGCCCAACCAATTACAGCAGTGGAAAGAAAGTTGGAACAGCCCTGATGCTCCCGGCGGCTGGCGTTCGGCTGGGAGATAACAACGGCACATTATATTTAAGAGGTTTGTTCGGGGGGTACTGGACGAGTACAGAATCAGGTTCATCAAATGCCTGGGGTATGTACTTTGAAAGCGGTTATTTTAACCCGAGTACCAACTATGTGCGCACTTTCGGGCTCTCTGTAAGGTGTATGTCGGAAACTCCCATTACAGGATCTGTTGCCACTCTCAACTGCGCAGGGGCAACGGTTACAGGTACACTCACTTCAGGTCAGGCAGCAACTGGCGTTACCGCCTCGGTTCCCTACACTGGCGGCAATGGAGGGGGACACAATGGACAAACAGTCACCTCTACAGGCGTAACCGGACTTACTGCAGCCCTGTCAGCAGGCAACTTTGCCAATGGCAGCGGCTCACTCACCTACAATATCACCGGAACTCCATCGTCAACCGGCACGGCAAACTTTGCACTCGATATCGGTGGCAAAACATGTACGCTTTCCGTCAGTGTCGCAAGTGTACAGTGCAGCGCCAAAGTATCTGCCACAGAAACGAGGGTATTCATGTGCCACAACCTCGGTGCTGCCAATACAGGTGCCAATCCGTTAACGCCGGGCTGGGAAATCAATGGCGGTTACTGGCAATGGGGCCGCCCGGCACAGGCCGCGGCCGGCCCAACCGGCCCCGGTTCAGGAGAAGCCAATATTGGTATCATCAGCGGATGGAATACTACCGCAGAACCAAATGGTGCATGGACAGATGCCAGTAAAACAGCCAATGACCCTTGTCCGTCAGGTTTCAGGGTACCCACAAAAGCACAGTGGGATGGCGTGGTGACCAATAATACCAGATCCAATGTGGGAACCTTCTTCAATAACGCTACCAATTACAGCTCCGGAGTTAAATTCGGCAACAACCTGATGCTTCCAACAGCGGGACGCAGGTATTACCTCAACAGCTCGTTTGACTTCCGCGGAAACGTTGGCTTCTACTGGAGTACCACAGAGAATGGATCCACCGAATCATGGTTCCTGCTCATCAATGGTGATGGAGCCTATGTTTTCAACAGTGGTATCAGAGCCGACGGATTTTCCGTGCGTTGCATCGCAGAATCTGCTGTTACAGGTTCAACAGGTGCACTAAACTGCGCAGGAAACAGTGTAACAGGTACACTTACTGTCGGGCAGCCCGCTACAGGTGTTTCAGCATCTGTGCCTTACACCGGTGGAAATGGCGGAGCACACAGCGGACAAACAGTTGCTTCAACAGGTGTTACCGGACTCACTGCCACCCTCTCTGCAGGCACTTTCGCCAATGGCAGCGGGGCCCTCACCTACAATATCACAGGTACCCCTTCTGCAGCGGGCGTAGCCAGCTTTGCGCTGAGTATCGGCGGTCAGAGCTGTACCCTCGCTGTAACATCGGAACCCCCCATTACAGGATCTGTTGCCGCTCTCAACTGCGCAGGGGCAACGGTTACAGGTACACTCTCTTCAGGTCAGGCAGCAACTGGCGTTACCGCCTCAGTTCCCTACACTGGCGGCAATGGAGGGGTACACAATGGACAAACAGTCACCTCTACAGGCGTATCCGGACTTACTGCAGCCCTGTCAGCCAGCACCTTCGCCAGTGGCAGCGGCTCTCTCAACTATGTAATAACCGGTACTCCTGCCACTTCCGGCACCGCAAACTTTGAACTGAATATCGGTGGACAAACCTGTACACTTTCTGTGCAGATTGCCAGTGCCCGTTGCTTCGCGAAAATATCAGCGACAGAAACCAGGGTATTTATGTGCCACAACCTCGGTGCAGCCAATACAGGCGCTGATCCGTTTACTCCCGGATGGGAAATCAATGGCGGTTACTGGCAGTGGGGGCGTTTAAGCCAGGCTGCAGCAGGCCCGACAGGGCCGGGGGCCGGACAGGCAAATGAGGTCGCAGTTACGGGTTGGAATACTTCCAACGCTCCCGCTGGTTCCTGGTCTGACAATACCAGGACGTCCAGTGACCCATGTCCTGCCGGGTTCAGGGTGCCGACAAGAACACATTGGGAAGGTGTAATATCCAATAATTCCCAGACAGGCACAGGAACATGGTCGTCCGGCTTTACCAATTACAGTTCTGGAAAGATGTTTGGAAACAATCTGTTCTTTCCTGCTGCAGGATACAGAAACATAAGTAATGGAGCACTGGCAGGACGTGGAAACTCCAGCTATTACTGGAGCAGCACAGAAAACGGCGCGTTTGTTATAAGCCTTTCAGTTGGACTGAATCAAAGTTCAGTATTCAATGATAACCACACCTACGGCAACTCCATACGTTGTATCGCAGAATCTCCTGTGATTGGTTCGATTGGAGCGCTCAACTGTTCGGGGACAACCGTCAGCGGCACACTTATTGCCGGTCAGGCGGCCTCGGGGATTTCTGCCTCTGTGCCCTACACAGGCGGGAATGAAGGTGCGCATAACGGACAAACGATTTCCTCAACCGGTGTGACCGGCCTCACTGCCACCCTCACTGCAGGCACTTTCGCCAATGGCAGCGGGGCACTGACATACAACATCACCGGCATCCCCTCTGCAGCGGGTGTTGCCAACTTTGCGCTGAACATTGGAGGTCGGGGTTGTACCCTGTCGGCAGTTGCAGTACAATTGCCTGTCATCTCAACAGTCGAGAATTCAGGATACACGAACAACGACGGAGTGATTTGTGCAGGTGCAACCGTGACGCTCAATGCTGTCAATGGCACAAGCTTTGTTTGGAGTAACGGATCAGGCACGTCATCCACGGTGGTTTCACCAACTTCGACCACTACCTACACAGTAACGGCTACCGATTCATTCGGATCCACCACTACTGCCTCTGCGACAATAACTGTAAATTCAGTTCCGGCACCCGGCCTTTCCATCGCTGAAACCTCGGGGGCAGCAGTCAACGACGGCGAAATCTGTTCCGGTGCGAATGTGACACTCACTGCGTCAGGCGGAGGAACCTATTTGTGGAATACAGCCAGTTCTGCGGCGTCCATTACTGTTTCACCAGTGTCAACAACCACCTACACTGTATTGGTTACCAGTGTGAACGGATGCAGTGCCACGGCTGTCGGTACGATAGCGGTTACTCAACAGCAGGTGCCGACAGTGGCTGTTTTTGAATTGTCGGGTGCAGCCAACAACGATGCAGTCATTTGTGAGGGGGCAAGTGCTTCACTCACGGCTTCGGGAGGCAGCTCATACCTGTGGTCGAACGGGGCTTCCACTGCGTCAATTGATGTATCGCCGACTGCCACTGCCACCTACACCGTTACGGCAACCAACAACAACGGTTGTACTGCAACCAACACCCGTACAATAACAGTTACCCCGCAGGCGATTCCTTCAGTTGCCGTTTCGGAAGTTTCGGGTGTGTCTGATAATGACGCGATCATTTGTGAGGGAGCAAGCGCTTCACTCACAGTTTCGGGGGGGGTATCCTACATCTGGTCAAACGGAGCCACCACTGCGTCAATCAGTGTAACACCGGCAGCTACAGCCACTTACACCGTTACAGCAACCAACGCCAACGGTTGTACTGCAACCAACACCCGTACAATCGTGGTTAATCCGATACCCTCAACAATGGTGACTGTAGAGGAAATGTCGGGTTCAGCCGTCAACGATGGTATAATATGTGCGGGGGCAAGCGTATTGCTCACCGCTTCGGGAGGAATTTCATTTCTTTGGACAAACGGTGTCTCCGGCACTTCATTAACAGTTTCGCCAACTGCTACTGCCACTTACACCGTAACGGCAACCGATGCCAATGGATGTAATGCAACAACAAGCCAGACGATTACTGTCAATCCGTTGCCAAATCCTTCAGTAGTTGTTGCGGAAACCTCCGGTCTGGTCAGTAACGATGCTGTAATCTGTATGGGATCAAGCGCGTTACTTACAGCTTCAGGAGGTGTTTCCTATCTGTGGAATAACGGATCCAATACGTCATCCAATACCGTATCGCCATCCGTGACCACCACTTACACTGTTACCTTAACCAATGTCAATGGCTGTACTGCGAGCACAACCCGCACAATCACAGTTATTCCACCTCCGACTCCAACCATCACCGTTGCTGAAACTTCAGCAGCAGCCAATAACGACGGTGTAATATGTGTAGGTGATGGCGCCACACTGACAGCTGCAGATGGTATTTCGTACGTCTGGAATACAGGCGCTGCATCAACTTCCATCAGTGTGAGTCCCGCAGTCACAACCACCTACACGGTAACGGTAACCAACAGCAACCTTTGTACTGCTACCGCTACCACCACGGTAACGGTTCTGGCAGATGCCACGATCACCTCATTCAGTCCGGCATCCGGACAACCGGGTACAATCGTTACAATCAACGGAGCAGCGATGGGTTGCCTGCAATCGGTAACTATCGGTGGTGTCCCGCAGATCATTCTGGGAAAAACCAATAATTCAGCCACGATATTTGTCATGCCCGGCACACCCTCAGGTCCGATCAGCGTGACTGCGAACAACAACAGTCTGGCTGTCAGTTCCACCGCGTTTACAGTGACCGCCACACCACACCCCTACATTCAGCAGGGAGGCAAGACTGCTGGGGGCAGTTCATCGGGAAGCCCCCAGCAGGGCACATCAGTGGCCGTGAGTGCAGATGGAAATACCGTTGCAATCGGTGGCCCGACAGACGACTCCAACAAGGGAGCAGTCTGGATATTTGTCAGGAATGGTACAACCTGGTCTCAACAGGGAGGCAAACTGACAGGCTCAGGTGCCGTTGGCACCGCCCGTCAGGGAACATCAGTAGCAATCAGTGCCGACGGAAATACAGTTGCAATCGGAGGCCCGACAGACAATTCATCCGCAGGTGCAGTCTGGATCTTCACCCGCACGAATGGCATGTGGTCCCAGCAGGGAAATAAACTGACTGGTACAGGCGCTTCCGGTAATGCACAACAGGGTGCTGCAATCAGTCTGAGTGCTACCGGAAATATAATGGCAGTTGGTGGCCCTGCGGACAATTCATATTCCGGTGCCGCCTGGGTCTTCGCCCGTAATGGCGACACATGGGCACAGGAGGGATCCAAATTAACAGGAACAGGAAAAGTGGGCCAGGCTCGCCAGGGTGTCTCGGTTGCGGTCAGTTCAGATGGTACCACCCTGATTACAGGCGGGAACAATGATATGAATCGCCGGGGTGCAGCCTGGGTGTTTGTCAGAGGCAGCGGAACATGGAACCAGCAGGGCACCAAACTGGTGGGAACAGGAGCATCTTCCGATAGCTGGCAGGGTATCTCGGTAGCTGTCAGCGCCAATGGCAATACTGCCCTGATCGGAGGAAGTTCTGACAATTCGCTGAAAGGTGCAGCATGGGTATTCACCCGCAGCAGCGGCATGTGGAGTCAGCAGGGGTCAAAACTTGTCGGTACCGGTGCAACTGGTGCTGCCCGCCAGGGAAGCTCCGTTGGACTCAGCGCAGATGGAAATACCGCGGTTATCGGAGGCTTTGGCGACAACTCCAACAGAGGCGCCATGTGGGTTTACAAGCGAAATGGCACCACCTGGGCACAACAGGGAGCGAAGATCAACGGCAGCGGGGCATCGGGCTCGGCAAAACAGGGCACAGCAGCCAGTCTGAGTTCAAATGGCACAACTGTTGCGATTGGCGGACCTGCCGACGCATCAAACAAGGGAGCATTCTGGTTCTTTGTACCGAATTCGGCACTGGCAGATACCAAAACTGATGTGCGCACTGAAGAGGAGCAATCTGCTGCAGATCACAAGGTTGTGTTGTACCAGAACGTACCCAACCCGCTCACCGACAGAACAAGTGTCAGATTCACAATACCTGAAGCCTGCACGGCGACATGGCAAATTACAGACATAAAAGGAAGGACAATACTTGAACTGAAGCGCAACTACCCGGCAGGCGACAACACGGAAGTATTTGATTTAAGTGGTTACCAGGGCGTATTCTGGTACACACTCCGGACTCCATTTGGAAATAAAACAAGACAAATGTTGATCATCAAATAGTTGATCGCCTGCAAACCTTGACACACGGCCGTCCGGACTTGATTCGGATGGCCGTGTGTATTTGGCGTCACGACGTGCCATTTCTGACAAACAGATTGAAAAATACTCAAAAATGAGTATTTTTCAGGGAATAATGCTGCGATAGATTTGTGTGTTGAAACAGAGTATATATGCACAACCAGATACTTCAAATGAAAACAAACAAACTAAAATTCTGGATTGCAGGCATACTGCTGGCTGCAGGGCTTTTTACACTGTCAGTCAGATCCAATAAATCTCCACAGAATCTGATATGGAGTGATATGGATGGCTACTATGTATATCTTCCTGCAGTGTTTATTCATCAGGGTTTTGTCAGGGAAGCGGCAAGAGACACCAATTATCTGCAGGTCTGGCCGGGCACTGATAAAATATTTACCAAATACACCTGTGGAGTATCGTTACTGGAGTCTCCCTTTTTCATTGTGGCACACATCCTGAGTGAACCTTTGGGATTTGCTCCCGACGGACACAGCCTCATCTATTGCTACCTGTTGATGCTATCTGCCATTTTCTGTCTCATGGCAGGCAGTGTATTGCTCTGGAGAGTTTGTCGAAAATATTACAGTGACAAGAGCGTCATTCTGGCTATAACATGCCTCTTTTTTGGCACCAATATGTACTATTATACCATATTTCAGCCAACAATGTCACACATATACAGTTTTTTCATGTACGCCTGTTTGCTGTATCTGACGGAGAAAATCATAGTGGAACGTACATATAACCGGAGCAATTTTGCGCTGGCGGGGCTAGTTTCCGGACTGGTTATCCTGATTCGCCCTACATCGGCCATTGTACTGTTGTACCCTGTTTACCGGTTTATCAAAAGTATTGACGATAAACCCGGATGGTTCAGAAAAAATCTGAAATACTGCATTCTGGCCCTGTTGGCAGGTATGATCGTGTTCATTCCGCAGCTGATATACTGGAAGCATGTGACCGGCGAGTGGTTTATGTGGTCATACGGGGAAGAGTCTTTCAAATACTGGAAAGAGCCCAAACTGTTTCGTGTATTGTTTGATGCCTGGAATGGCTGGCTGCTGTACAGTCCCGTTGCTGCCATACCCCTGATCGGATTAATACAGGAGAGACACAGGAACAGACACGGTGAAAGAGCCGTCATTTTCATATTTGCGCTGGCTACCTGGCTTTTTGCCAGTTGGTGGGCCTGGTGGTTTGGTGGGGCATTTGGTCATCGCTGTTATGTGGAGTACTGCGCATTTCTGGTTTTGCCATTTTCCGGCATTATAGAAAAGGCGGCCCAAAATCGGGTACGAGGTGTTCTTTTTGGAGCACTTTGTGTCGTACTGGTATATTACAGCATGGGCCTGACATACAATTATCGTGCACCCTGGGATGGCCCGGACTGGACGTATGAAAAAGTTGCCGGGGAGATAGAGAGACTTGTTCACTTTCAGTTTTGACAGGTCTGTAAAACTGCAGGATCAGCAAATTTCAACCATTTGAAACTGCCCCGGTGTGATTCAGTCGCGCCGGGTATTTTTTATCAATGGCGGTTACAAATGGCAGGGTGTTGGCATTAATTGGGAGAGGGGTACCGGGAAAGTTACTTCGGACTTTTCAACAACAAATAACTCAAGAGCTGGCCGATTGCATTCTCCCTGATTTGTTGCCATGGCCAGGAGGCAGAACAATATTTGAACCAAACAATTTTTGTTAAATTAAAAAATTTCGAATGAGAATCTTCATTTTGATTTTGACTTTTTCAGTGCTATTTCAGCAGCACGTTGACTGTCAGCTGGTCGGTGTAAGACCAAATGCAGGTGGCAGTTTTGCGAATATGGAATCTCTGGATTCTCAGGGGGATACCAATACAGGCCTGAATGGCGGTATCGGATTTGATATCGCTCTGACACAGTCACCAAACTATCCGTTGAGAGTAAGTCCGGAAATCTTTATCAAACAAAAAGGCTCAAATAATTTCGTCAATTCCAACAACTTTACCGGATTCCAGGGTATTGACCTGACATATGTGGGGTTATACATGCCATTTACACTGGCGGTTGGGCCAGACAACGGAAGTACATTGTTTCAAGGCATTATGATTCAAGTGAACGCATTCATGGATTACGCATTCGGAACAACTGCTATAGCGTCCGATGGAGCACCAATCGCAGACCCATTTGGTAAAAGAACTGAAAAAGTTGATTTCGGCTTTGGCGCAAACATTCAGTTCCACAGTAGCCAATTGGGTGGAATTGTACTGGGATATAATTGGGGGCTTCATAATATCAACTTTGTTGACAATGTGTCGCGCGAGATTTATGCAAAAAACAGAGGGTTCTTCGTAAATGCTACATATTCAATCAATACCCAATAATCAGTAATCAGACACGTCTAATTATTACCAGAAGGGGTAATACCCCCAAAACACCAAATGAGAACAGTTCAATCCGGCAACAAAGGAAGAGAAGATACAGATCGTGGTGAGGTATGACACCATGGAAGCAACTCAAAACAAACAGTAATTCACCACCGGTAAAAGTACAAAGACATGTATCAGCGGGGAGCGTGGGTGTTGGTGGAATGGCCTGCCGCCTTTTTTTTCTGACGAGACTGCAATCAAAACGCCACCTCCTCATAACCCACCTCCCAATATCGCTCTGCCAGCAGCTCTCTCTCCCTGAAATCTGCAGGGGTGTATCGGATTTCGCGGGAAAGCAATGGTACCAGTCCTGTAGCCTGCTTGTCGCCGTCGTGTGAAGTGGCAAATTTTGAAGTGCCTGTGTCTCTGACGAGTTGTTCAAGTGCGGAAATACCCGCCATTATCTTGCCCCCAAGGAAGAACGGCAGACGGAGGTAATTCGCAGAAGCCAGCAAAAGGGTAACCGGGGGAAGTTTGTGGAGTTCAGTCAGCTGACGGGTGTTGAAACTATACCCGTGCGGAGCCAGAAAAATCGTCTGGTGATCATCGTACAGGGCATATGCGTCAAAGAACGGGGGCATCAGGGCTGTTGAACCAGCCAAAATAATCAACCTCACTGCCTGTGAGCCATGGATCCACCAGGAAAGTCGTGCCGCTTAGCGTAATTGCCCAACTGTTATCTTTGTTCAGTCGCTGAATAGTTGCCATTTGCAATTTTTTAACCACAAAAGTAACAAATCAGGCTGGTCATCAAACCGCCCCCCGGAAGGGAAATTAAACTTACAGTTTCAAAACAAAATTGATATGGTTATTTCAAGAATTCAACTGCTGCCTTTCCTGAAGTTATTGTTTTTGTTTGCCTCAGGATGCTCAATGGCTGTCAAATCTGAACAAATACCGTCGAACATCCAGGCTCCTCAGTGGGGGCAACTCCAGCCAGGCGAATACGCCGTGGGATACAGGGACACTGTTTTGTTCAAATCAGACGAAAACTTCTCCTATTTCACCTTCAACGGTCCCAAACCTTTCTATGTGAGCATCTGGTACCCTGCCGAAGAAAAGCAGAATAAGCCATTCATGAAAATGGAGGATTATCTGAATTACCCGAAAAATGAAAGATACACACAACTTTACGATTCCCTGACAGCTGCTTTTCACTCCGTAAATCTGCAATACGGAGTCAGAATCAACCTTGCCAATGGAGATGACCGTTTCGCCGAGGATTCAGTTCAATTGTTGTACAGGGATATTCTGCAAACACAAACCGCTGCACAACGCAACATTACCCCTTTTAACAAGTCTTTCCCGTGTATTTTATATCATCATGGTGCTCAAAGTATTCCTTTTGACAACAATGTTTTTTGCGAATACATGGCCAGCAGAGGGTTTATAGTGGTATCTTCTTCTTACAACCTTCCAAGTCAGTGGACTGGTGGTCTGAAAGTGTCCACTGATGAGCAATTCAACGATGTTACTGATATTGACTTCATTCTTGCGTTTGCCGGAAATATGAGTGGCGTGGACAAAAGCAGAATAGTTGCAACAGGTCACAGCTGGGGCGCCCAGGCGCTGCTGCGGCACGACAATGAACGTTCCGGCAAACTTTTCAAATGCATTGTTTCATTGCATACCACGCTGGAAGACGTACCCATTGAGTATGCCAGAGAGGGGTGGCCCGAATTTTCATATTTGTTCGATAATCAGTGTACCCAAAGCACAACACCATCTTTTCTTCTGGCGCCATATACAAAGTTTACTGTTGAAGAGCAGGATACACTTCCGGGCGGTGAGACAAGAACCGGCAAAAAAACTGTATCAAGAAAACCCGGGTTCATTCCTTTCAGAAACAATATGACGACTCCGTACCGGTTTATAACTGTGAATTATCCCGTCAAGCACGATGGCTTCATCACCTGCGGTAATCTGCGCTTCCCCTTTTGTGAAAAGTATAATCTGAAAGACAAGGAAGAAATCAAATTGCAACAAAAATGGTATGAGTATATTGTGGAACTGACATACAAGGTGCTTTCATCTTGCACTTCGAATAAAGAAATACCCTCGTCTGCAATGGATGATGACCGGTTTTCATGGGAACTGTTTAATGTTGCAGAAAGAAAATGAAGTCTGATGTACTGTATGGTCGCTGAATAGTTGCCATCCGATATTTTCTTGCCGACAAATGTAACAAATTCAGACAGGCAGCTACTAACTGGCAAACAATATTCAGATGAACAAGCGTCTACAGTCCACCTTCTACATCTTCATGACATGCCTCGCGGTATTTCAGTATATCATTAACGGTGATATGATGCAGTGCCTTGCGAACCTCGGCATTGCCTTTATTTTCGATCCTTTCGACAGCAAAATCGCATGGAAAGATAGAAAAGTATGGCAAAAATCAGTACTGATTATTCACGTTGGATTGGTCATTGTACTGTTCTTTGCAGCCAACATGCCGGATATTTTCCGGGGAATTTCTGATGGCTGGAACGGACGCTGAACAAACTTCTTCAACTCATAACTATCCGGACAAGGATACGGAAAATGAGTTTCTGCTGCTGCTGAACAGGCATCGCGGCATAGTTCATCGCCTCGCACGCGTGTACGAGCCTGATGCGCATGCACGGGCCGATCTCGTTCAGGAAATGATCCTTCAGCTCTGGCGGGCATACAACTCTTTCCGGAGCGACAGTCAGTTCTCTACCTGGATGTACAGGGTGTGCCTGAATACGGCCCTGACTTTCATCAGAAAGGAAAAATCCCGTGGCAGGATTTTCCTGAATGAATATGTACATGGCTTGCCCGAGGAAGCGCCTGACCACAACAATGAGCAGATTGAAATGCTGTACAATGCCATTTATACCCTGTCTGATGCAGACAAGGGTATGATTTTCCTCTATCTGGAGGGTTTCTCGGGAACAGAAATTGCCGTCCAGCTGGGAATATCAGAGGTAAATGTCAGGGTAAAACTCAACCGAATCAGGGAGAAAATACGTCAAAAAATATCGATATGAACGAAGATAAAGACCAACTGCGTGAAATCTGGAACAATGGACAGTCAACAGAATCCGGGTTCAGTTCCGATGCCCTGCACCGGAAAGGTGCCATGAGCAGTATTGAAAGAATTCGCAGCAATATGCGAATGGAGTTTTACGCCCTGCTGGTTTCGTTCCTGGTTGCGGGATTTGTTCTGTGTATGTATCCGCCCCGACCAGCGTTGGCCTCTGGTATATGGATGATGATGGCGCTTCTGCTTGCCTCAACGTCATACTTTGTTTTCAGGGTAATGCGTTTTTATAACCGGTCTCAGGGTATGGAATTCAATACCCGCGAAAGTCTCACCTGGTTTGTCTATGAGATCAGGCTCTTGCTGGAAATGTACAGATCCTACGCCATTACCGGTATTTTCGGAGGCTTTTTTATCGGACTTCTTCACGGGATACAGGAAAACACGGTAGGAACAGGAGAAATTGAATCTGCAAGTCCAACGCAGGTGTTTTCCCGGGCGCTGGTGGTGATTCTGTTTACCTGCTTTTTGGTGGAACTGTGGTTATACTGGTTTTACGGACGGCACGTCAGAAAAATAGAGCGAATACTGGCAGACCTTGGCCATTGATGGTTATTTCGTTCCGACTGTAAATCAGTTCATCCATCAAACCAGTTCGCTCCATAACGGCATTTGCTTCCAGCCTGCCACTACACCCTGCGTGCGAAGCTGGAAGCTGTCGCTACCATAAATAATATGCCCAAGTACTGATGGATTGCCGGAAATCCAGTTGAAATAGTCAATATTTTTGAAGAAGTCCTGCTGTATGGTTCGCCCTGATTTAATTTCGACCGGAATGATTTTGCCGCCTTCTTCCAGAAGCAAATCTATTTCGTTACCAGTGTTATCGCGCCAGTAATAACACTGCGGACGGATACCTGAATGCCGGAGAGAATATCATGCTATCTTACCAGCCTTGAAGGCAAAAGTTGTCTGTCTGCAACTTATGCCTTACTTTTATGCCACAATTGATGTTTGCCGTATTCCGGAACATCAAAAATGACCCTGCATAATGCGATTCGAAGATTACCGCCTGGCTACCGAAATCAAAAGAAATCTGGAAGCAATGGGATTCCGGCGACCCACAGACATACAGTTCAAATCCATACCGCCTATTCTTCGAAGGGAAGATGTGCTGGCTATTGCCCAGACAGGAACCGGCAAAACTGCAGCTTTTGTCATTCCCGTCGTCCAGGTGTTGCATGAACGCAAAAAATCGGCACGAACCGAGGGCATCAAGTGTATAGTGATGGTACCCACCCGCGAGCTGGCTCTCCAGATCACCGAGGTGTTCCTCGAAATAGGCAAACACACGCGCGTGAAAACATTGTGTGTGTTCGGGGGCGTGGAGCAGGCTCCACAAATCGCCCGGCTGGAAAAAGGAATAGATGTACTCATCGCCACGCCGGGACGAATGTTCGACCTGGCAAGTCAGGGCTATATCAAACTGGACCATGTGGAGATACTCGCGGTGGATGAAGCCGACCACATGCTCAAACTCGGTTTCCTCAAGGACATACGCGATCTGATCAGGTTCCTGCCCGGAAAACGGCAAACCCTCTTTTTTTCGGCCACCATTAATGAGGAAATCAAGAAGCTGGCCTACTCGCTCGTCAACAGCCGTGCTATCCGGATTCATATTTCTCCGAAAGATCCGGTAGCCAAAAATATTCAGCACGCAGTCGCTTTTGTGGAAATGGACGACAAGCGGTTCTTCCTCGAACGATTTGTGCGTGAAAATCCCGATATCAAAATTCTCGTTTTCGTGCGCACCAAAGTGCGGGCAGAGCGGGTTTGCAAGGCCATGGAACGGGTGGGTATCGAATCTCAGACCATCCACGGCGACAAAGAGCAACAGGAACGACAAAATGTGCTGGAACTCTTTCGCCAGGGAACGCTGAAGCTGCTCATCGCAACAGATGTGAGCGCCCGCGGTATTGATATCGCCAATGTAGATTATGTCATCAACTACGACCTGCCCGATATAGCCGAAAACTATGTACACCGCGTGGGCCGTACCGGCAGGGGCGATAAAAAAGGGCAGGCCCTCAGTTTCTGCGCGGAGGAAGAGAAAGCAATGCTGACCGAAATCGAACAGTTCCTGAACAGACGTATCGCTGTTCTGGAAATTGACAGGAACGAGTACAGGGAAACCATCCGGATGACCGAAGATGTACCCGACAAATGGAAGGATATCATGGCCGAGATTGAAGAGGCCGAAAAATGGAAAAAAGGCAAAAGGAAATAGCCGGACGACGCTGTCATATCATAAATCCACGTATTTTTGAGCGATCTGTAACTGAACACTGAAAATCTGACTCTCTGAATGGAAAAATGGAACGAACTCACTCCCGAAGAGGAGTATGTTATCGCAAAAAAGGGCACCGAACGCGCTTTCACAGGCGAATACTGGAACCACAAGGGTACAGGAACATATATCTGCCGACGCTGTAACACACCGCTGTACAGGTCGTCCGACAAATTCGACAGCGGATGCGGATGGCCCTCCTTCGACGACGAAATTCCCAACGCCGTGAAACGCGAGACCGACTCTTCTTTCGGTATGAAACGCACTGAAATTCTGTGTGCCTCGTGCGGAGGTCACCTCGGCCACGTATTCGAAGGAGAACGGTTTACTGCCAAAAACACTCGCCATTGCGTGAACTCTCTTTCCATCCTTTTTGTCCCCGAAGGGAACTGAATCGCTCCCCGCCGCGTTTTTATACCGTCCTTTGCTGATTCCCATGACCATCCTCCACTTCTCTGATACCCACCTCGGCTTTCAGGCCTTCGATATTGTAAACAATGAAGGCGTAAATGCCCGCGAGCAGGATGTATATGACGCGTTTGAACGGGTAACTGATGAAATTTTGTCCAGAAAACCGGATATGGTGATTCACTCCGGCGACTTTTTCCACCGGCCCAGCCCAAGCAACAGGGCACTTACCTTCGGACTGGAGCAACTCAACCGCATCAGCAAGGCAGGTATTCCGGCAGCACTGATAGCAGGTAATCACGAAACGCCCAAAACTGTCTATAACAGCCCTATTCTGCGTGCAATGCGCGCTGTAGATGGCGTTTTTCCCATTTTTCGCGATGAATGGGAGTGTTTCACTTTCGGTGAGGTGGCGGTACACGGTGTGCCGCACATCAATGATCCGGCCCGACTGAACAGCGAGCTGGCCCGCATGGAGCCGGTACCGGGAAAGTTCAATATCCTCATGCTGCACACGTCTCTGGGCCGCTCTTTCCTGATGGAGGAATACGGCGAGCAGATTTTCCCGGAGGATTTCGAGTCAAAACTGGCCGGCTTTCAATATATCGCACTGGGCCACTGGCACGGACGTCAGAAAATAAAAATCCACCCGAACGCATGGTACTCCGGGAGCACAGAAAGGTTCAGCGATGCCGAAATTGATACCGTCAAGGGTTACCTCTGGCTGAAGATAAATCCCGACCTGTCGTGTGACGTTGAACTGAACGATATCCCCACGCGCCCCTGGCTTAAATGGGAACGCTCCCGCTGCCACGAGTACAGTGTGGCACAACTGGAAACAGAACTGGCCGAGTTTGCCCGGAACAATAACACCCGAGATGCTATTGTTTCCGTCAATTTTATGGATATTCTGACTGCACAATCGCTCGAACTGTCCAACCTGAAGCTGCGCGAACTGTTTCCCGAAGCCTTCCAGATTGTTCCGAAAAGAAGGAGTTTCCATAATAATGCATTCATGCAGGAAATTGACAGGGGAAGCTTCGACCGCCTCGACCAGATTTTCAGCGATTACCTGAAAAGCAAATACCCGGACAGTCCCGAAACGGCCGACAAACTCACCAGACTGTCAAAAAAGTATTTCCCCGAAATGTAATGCCCCAATACCATGATTATCCGACAACTGACGCTCCGGAATTATAAACAATATACCTCGCTCGATCTCGTATTCGAAGAGGGACTGGTGGGCATCATCGGCCGGAATGGAGCAGGCAAATCCACTATTTTTGAGGCTGTTCTGTACTGTCTGTTCGGCAAGGAAACGCAGGTGGGCGCAAAAAACTATGCCCGATCCACTTATGCTGCCGATGAAACTGCCCCGGTCGAACTGAAACTGTCATTCCTGATCGGCCAGACTGAATATGCGGTGCAGCGCTCCTTCCGCGGCAGGGCACTGACTGCCTTTGCCGACCTGCACCGAAATGATCAGCAGATAGCAACAGGTGTATCTGCGGTGAACCTGGAACTCGTCAGGATTCTCGGGCTGGACGCCGAGGCTTTCAGGCGCTCTGTTTTCAGCGGCCAGAAAGAACTGGCGGAGCTGTCAGGCACAACCGGAGAGGACCGGAAGAAACTGGTGCGCCGAATGATGGGTCTCGACACGCTCGATACGGCCCAGCAGGTACTCCGGTCTGATGTCAATGCCCTCAAAAACCAGATTGAGGGGCAAAGCAGCACGCTGCTCACCGACGCGGAAGTGGTGCAGCTCACAGAAGAACTGTCGCAGCAAAAAGTACTCGCGGAGGCGCGACGGATTGCAGCGGAAGAAGCCACCCGGCAACTGCAGTCGCTGAAAGCCGAGGGGGATGTCATCTCCGGTGAATTTCAGCGTCAAAAAGCACTTTACGACCGGTTCAATGATCTCGAAATAAAAAAATCGGGCCACGATGCCCGCCAAAAGGAGCTGGCAATCAGTCTGGAAGCGCTGCGAAAGCACAACTCACAGCTGGAGCACCGGAAGGTCGCACTGGATCTGAAAAAACCGGAATTCGAGCACTTTCAGGCCGAAAAACAGCGGCTGGCCGTCATGGAGAAGGAATATGAACGGTTCACCAACAGCAACATGATTCTCCAGAAAATGGAGACGACCCGAAAGAATATCTCGGATACCGAAACCAGAATTGCCGAAATGAAGGAGGCCATCAGCAAGGCTGAAAGCATCAAGGCACAGCAGGCAGAGGTGGATGCACTGATTAAAGAACTTGAAACACAGCTTCGTATGTGCAGCGACAATATTATTACGCTGCAAAAAGAGGTGGCAGGTACAGAAGAACTGATCAGGGACCGAAAGGAGCGGCTGAAATCGCTGACCGCACTGGGCGCAGGAAGCCAGTGCCCAACCTGCCTGCAGCCACTGCTCGATAATTATGCCCGGGCAGTATCCGGACTGGAACGGGAACTCGACCAGCTTCAGGAAGGGGAACAGGTTGCCCGAAAAATCCGGATTGAAGAACTGGTTGCCGTACAGAAATCACTGAATGAAACCATCAGCGAAAAGCGAAAAAAGGATGCCGTACTGACTCAGGAGATCTCCATATTGCGGGAAACCTGGCGTCAGATGAGGCGTGAGGAAGAAAATGTAGTGCACCATTACAATGTCATGGTGGCAGATCAGGAAATTCTGTCGAAAATAGGCGAGGTGCATTACGACAGGGCTGCACACGATGCGCTGCGCACATGGGTGAGCGCGCACGAGAAAGAAAGTGTAAACTATCAGTCGGAAGAGCGATATCTGGCAAGTGAATTGCCCAAAACAGACACTCAGATCAGCCAGACAGCCGAAAATTTACATCTTGAAAAAGAACTCATCTCCAGGCTGACGCAGGAAACCGAAGCCTTGCAGTTCAACCACGACAGATATCAGCTGGCCAGCAATGCTTTTATCGAATTCCGCAACCGGTATTCGGTACTGTCGGAACGGGTGGCTGCACTCGGCAGAGAAGCAGTGGAAGCACAGGCTGCTGCCGACAACACGCTCGGCCGCCTGAACAGTAACGAACGAATCCGTCTGAAAATTGCTGAACGGACGGAGGAACTCGATTTGCTCAGGAGGCTCGACAAACACCTGTCTGAGTTCAGAACCGGGATTCTCGAAAAAATAAGTCCGGCTGTCTCCCGCGTGGCAGGAGAGCTGTTCAACCGGATCACCCGGGGCAAATACGAAGGAATCGAGGTAAGCGACTCTTTCGAGTTTTCCATCTCGGACAACGGGAAGATGTACCCTGTCACCCGGTTCAGCGGCGGAGAAATTGACCTGGCCAATTTCTGCCTGCGCATAGCCATCACACGCGCCATTATCGAGCTCAGCGGTTCAGGGCACCGGCTGGAGTTTCTTGCGTTCGACGAAATTTTTGGAAGCCAGGATGAAGACCGTCGAATGGAAATCATGAACGCGCTGGTCCTGCTCAGGGAGCAGTTCCCACAGATTTACATCATCTCGCATATAGAAAGCCTCCGCGATTATTTCCCGCACCTGCTCGAAGTGCAGTCGTCGGCCACCGGCAGCACCGCCGTCTGGCGATAACAGCCTGTTTACAGGTATCGCTGCATCCACTCGAGTGTGTATTGAAACAGTTGCTCCTTTTGCGGCTCGTTGTGCATTTCATGCCAGAGGCCGTCCCACTCCCTCCAGGTAACATCGCCCTTCGCACGGGCGCAGAACTCGGCGGAGGCAGCAGCCGAAGTGATCCGGTCGTCTCCTCCGTGCATAATGAGTACCGGAATCCCGAACTCCGGATCACACTTGTCGAGCCGGTCGCTCATTTCAAGCAGTGACAGTCCGCCGGAGGCACTCACCTTGCCGTGTACCAGTGCATCGTGCTGATAAGCGCTCACCACCGCCGTATCGTGGGAGATGAAATGTGCCGCCAGCCCCGTCGGCAGCGTCAGGGTGGGCATAAACTTTCTCATGATTTTACCTGCCAGTACCTTTAGTGCCGGCGTCACGAAAGCAAGGCGAATCAGCGGACTGGTAGCGATGAGCCCGGTGAGCGCAGGCTTTCGCTCGAGACAAAACGTGAGCACCTCTGCTCCTCCCATCGAATGGCCGTACAGAAATACCGGCACACCCGGGTATTTCTGCACAGTTTTCTGCAGGAATTGTTCGATATCGTCCATCCAGGAGGCAATCCCGCGCGCGTGCCCGCGTGGCCCCCCGCTGCGACCATAGCCCTGCTGATCGAAGCCGGTAACGGCTATTCCGTGGCGGTTGTACCATTCGGCCACGTGGGTGTAGCGGCCGATGTGCTCGCCCTGTCCGTGTACCAGCGCCACCACGGCCCGCGGACTGTTGTGATGCCAGGCAATGCCGTGCATACTGATGTTTTCATTGTTTGTCCAGCTGAAAATTTGCATGATTACTCGATTTTGGATGATTTGGCAGGGCGTTTCATCGGGCGACCGAAGACCACTTTTTCACGCTCCTCAATATTTATGGACTGATCAAGACTGTTCAGGAACCGTGCGTTGCTGAAACTGATCAGCCTTATTTCAATTCGGTTGTTTTCGGCATGCTCGGCATCGGTACATTTGACGCCCGGCGCACATTTGTTGAGCGGGGAAATGTGGCCATACACTTTCGCCTGGCACCTGAAAGGCTCCATATTTCTGGAAAGGAGAAAGGCCGTCAGCGAGTCTGTGCGTTCGGAGGCAATGGCAATGGCAGCCTCTTCTTCCAGCCTGCTGTCGGTATGAGCACCCATTTCGGTAACGAGTCCCGGATTATCCTTCAGCAGCGTGACGTACAAGTCAATCTGATCCTGAACGGGGGGCTCCCTGAACCACTCGGGCGAGGAAAAGGAGGAAGTGATGGTCTGCAGCAGCACTCCCTTTTGCGCGCGCACGGGAAAGAGGCTGGCATACAGGGTATCCGGCGCTGTAGCGGGATTCGATGATCTGCTCAGGCGGGAAGTGCCCTCTCCAAGACCTTCCACGCACAACTCACAGCCCATGATACCCGCATACACCTCCATACGCTGAGTCAGGAATCCGGGTGTCTTTACCCTTATTGTATAGTGGTATCCCCTTTCCATAGGGTAACGAAACTGTTCTTCGGGGAAGTCGGGGAGCGTAAGCACCAGCGACTTGAGCGTCCTGTTGTAAATTTCAATGGTAGCCCCCCGGAGCGCAGGCTGCCCCTTTTCAAGCAGTCGCGCCTCGAGCATCACTCCGGGTTTCCGCTTCATAATCATTTTGAGAAATTTCTTCTCTTCACCGGCTTTGAGAATGACCGTTTCCGACAAGTCGGAAAAAAGTTCGCGGGTGGCTGTAATACGGTACTTGCCGGGTGCGAGATCAACGGCGAAATGACCATATATATCGGTAACAAGGATATCTGCCGGACTTTCAGACTGCTCTCTGTACACCGTCACATTGACCTGATTGAGAAATCCCCGGTTATTCTCCTCATAGACATAGCCTTCCAGGCGGGTCTGCGCTGTCATATCAGCGAAAAGAAAAAGAGCCGATACAACGGCTGCAACAAATTTGTTCATGTTGATCTTATTAAAGAAACAGCAAATGTAAGAGGTTGTATTTGATGCGAAGCAAAAAAGCCGTCCTGTCTTTCCGACAGGACGGCTTGTAACATAACCATGAAAACAATTAACCAATCAATTTTTTACCCTTTCAGGTCAACAGTATTCGAAAAACCGTGCCAAACTCTTTTCAAATAAAAAATTTTGTCAATTTTTTTGGCAGGCCGGGCTATGTCTATCCGTTTTTCACCACACGACCGATATAAAGGCGTTTCATACCCGATACCCGCACCTGATAAATACCTGCGGGGAAGTTGTCGAGCGCAATATTTCCGTGCCATTCATTGCTCCACTTCGACATGCGGCCCGTTTGTATCATTTTGCCGAACTGGTCAAAAATCTCAAACCTCACCGATGCTGCATTTTCGGAACTGTTGACCTGAATGTGCGCAATTCCGGTGGTCGGATTGGGAGAAACCGTCATTCCGGACGCAGACACAGGATCTGTTGAACTGCTTGTCTGCAGAAAAACATCTGACTGAACCAGACAGCTGTCGGAATCAATACAGGTGACTGTGTAAAATCCGGGAAGCAGGTTTTCAAACCGTGCCGAATCCTGGAAGATGATGTTGTTCAGCGAGAACAGGTAAGGCGGCGTACCTCCCGTCGCACTGGCAACAATCACGCCGTCGTTGCCTCCGGCGGCCGTCGGTGAATAAACCGACAGGCTGATCTGGAGACTGGAGCAGGCATTCTCGGCACAGAACGGGAACGAGATCTCGGAGCCGAAATTTTCGCCGAAATACTCTACCAGGCTGGAGCCCTGAAAGGTTACATAAACGATTCCGCCCGGCATGCCATCGCCTCCACTGTCGCGAAGCCTGAACACATAGCAACTGTCGCGCCTGAGGCAGGAATTGACGATATAATAGCCGAACGGCTGGTCATAGGGGCCTCCGCTTGCCAGTACGACACCCTGTGCGCTCAGAATTTCCCAGGTTGTTTCACCCGGTTTGTCGTCGGGAGTGATGGTTACATTGATGGCGGCGTTACCGGGATCTATGGCAAAGTTGAGTACCTGCTGATTATTGAAGGGAGCTTCATCAACTCCAAGACCATCCACATCACTGATATATACTTCCAGATTGTTCTGTCCGGCGAGCAGCCCCTCCACGGTCAGACTTATTTCGCCCGTGGTGCCCGGCGCTGCAACAAGCGTGATGCCACTCTGCAGTGGCTGCAGATTTCCGTTCAGGTTGACCTGCAATGTCAGTTCATGTTCATTGCCAACGCCGTTATTCTTTATTTTGACGATGAAATCGGCATAATTTGTGTCACTGCACGCATAAAACGGTATGACTTCTGTTATTTCCAGATCGCGACCGTACAGGTGTCTGACAAGGGCAGACGTGGTATCATTGGACGTATTTTCATCGTTGCCCACCGTAGCCTTCAGTTCAAAGGGATAAACAGCGCCCACACTGCCCAGATCTGCTCCTGCGGCGAAGGTGTGAATGGCCGTTTCGCCGGGAGCGAACGGACCTGTTACTGTTTCGGATACCCAGTTACCACCTCCAGTCCGGTAAGAGACCGTTGCACTATTCTGCTGGTTGAGACCGAAATTTCTGAAGCGGACACTCACGGGCTCATTGTCAGTCAGACCGGCGCCGGAAACCGGACCGACCAGTCCCAGTGCGCCCACATCGGAATTCTTTCTGACAGGCGAACAGATCGTGAAAATCTGATCCTGTCCGGTGGCTTCAGTGATTTCCACCATGACTTCATCATAAATATCACGCAGTACGAAATGGCCTTTCCAATTGAAGTTTACGGCCCTGAGCAGCAGTTTGTAGCACTGATTGTCGTCGGCGCAGATGCGGGCAACGGGTTGCTGGGCACTCACATCGCCCATGCTGAGCAGCTGATTGGTGAGCGATCTGAGTTCCCAGTGCAGTACACCCACATCGGTTTGAGATTCGGCACTCAGATAGGTTCCGTCCGAATTTCCGAAGAACTTGACGAAAAGCGTATCGTTGTTGATCCGTTCGTCCTGAACACCGTTTGGCAGCGTGGTGTAAGCGCGCAGACCGTTCAGGCCGTTCAGTATCCCGGTGGCATACAGTTCAATGGTATCCCGCTCACCGGGGCCCAGATTGCCCGTCCAGTCGTACACCTTCCATGCCTGTGAGTTGATTCTCCAGTTAATCCTGGCACTGTTCATTTCGGCTCCGGAGGCATTTTTCAGGATAATGGCGAAATCGGTTTCTGTTCCGCAGACGAGTCCGGGAAGGTTGTATTTGCCCGGAAGTGCAGCATCGTTTCCGGTGAGTTTCTGGACAGCAGCCACCAGGGTATCATTTCTGACAAACTGGTCGGGTGCCCAGTGGGTTATAATTTTGAAGTTGTAACTTTTGCCCGGAATGGTCATCGCGACCGTGGGTGTGAAGGTATGCGTAACAAATCCACCGGCATCAAGCGTACCGTTAACCGTTTCAGTGGCCACGAAAGCGCCCTCGAAGTAGAGCGACACATCAAACTGGGTGGCCGGAAGCAGTCCGTTATTGGATATCTTGACCGTTACCTGTTCGCTGTTGCCGAGGAACGCAGAGGGTACGGGCGCAGTAATCAGCTCGGGCTTGATGTCGAAAGTATCCCGCTGGACTTTGAAAGATGCTATACGGGTGCCCCAGGTAGCCTGATTGTCGGGTTGATATTCACCTGTAAACCAGAAGGTGCGTCCGTCGTAAGGGTCAACAGCCATGTTGCTGTAGTCGCCCCAGCGGAACGACTGGTGACTGGCGCCGCCGGGTGCCATTTCAAACTCTTCTATGGTCATCTGGCCTGCGGGGTCGCCGTTTCGGTGTCCGGTAAGATACAGTCCGGGATATACGGTTTCGCTCATGCCGGTATATCCAAGTCCGATATTTCCTGCCTCATCCATACATATAGTACCGGTGATACGGTTCATCTCCTGCGTGGGCGCGTGCGTACCCTGCTGGTGAATCTGCCAGTCGCCACTGCCCGATTTCCGCAGTTCGTACCAGCGCACCTGTGCATCACCACCATCGCCGGTTTGTCCTGACACATCCGTTACATGATTCATCACCACCGCCTCGTGTGTTCCGAAATTCTGATAGGGCGCCCTGTACATGAAATTGTTTTCGAAGGCCGTCACGCGGGGTGCGTTGTCGGGCTGTTCGATACAGTCGAACAGCGAAGAGCCATAACATACCCGGGTTTCAAACGGAGCAGGATACAGTTTGACGGGACCGTCAATATGACTGTTTGCGCTGTTGGCCCAGTCGAGGAAAACCTCCCAGTACTGAATCTGATCAACACCGCCTTCCCAGGCGTCATCGTACACCCTGAACATGTAGCCCGGACTGCCTGCCGGAGGCGCAGGACCCGAGTCCCAGTCGGCGCCGGTAGCAGGCTGGAAGTTGATGGACTGATAGTTGGGCATTTCGAAGCGATAGATGCCGAAAGCAGGCTCACTGTTCAGTATAGCCGTGCGGTCAATAGCATAACCGGCACATACATTGCTGTTCACGATTTCGTTAACCGGGATGAAATAGGCATTCTTCCAGATATAAAACTTGGGATAATCCGGGAAACCGAGCGTCTGGAGCAGGTAAACCTTCCAGCCACCGGTGGGGTCGCTTGTTTCTGAAACCCCCAGAAAAAGCTGCTTGTCGGCAAATGGATTGTTCCCGTTTGCCTGAATTTCCATCATGATCCAGCGCTCGGCGGCGTGATCGTAGGAAATAATCGGATCGCCGAGCGTGGGCAGACCGAAAGAACCCCAGATGGTGGCGGTAAGTGCCGGACCATACACCGGCTCACCCGTTATTTTGTCCCACACCTGAAACCATGCACCTCCGCCGGAGTTCACCATTTGAACATAGTGATCCTTGCCGATATCGCCGGTCGGGTCGGGTGGATACACCCCGAAAGGGTCGCGCAAACCCTCGATATTGAGTCCCTGGATAATCTCGGGGCCTCCCCCATCGGATGCGGGCAACTGTTTGGCTGCCAGCGGATCGCCTCCCTGCGCAGGCTCTGCTGCCGGGTTGTGCTGCGGATTGCGCCTGAAATAATTCTTTTTTTCGTAAAGACCAGCAGGCGCCTGACCGTTGAAGGCAGTCACCGGCTGCAGATCCCTGAGCGCCGGCACTTCACCGAGGAGTTGCCCCTGGGAAACTTTTGGGGGATAGGATTGTACCTCGCTGCGATCGGCCTGTGCCGAAACTGCCGTGCAGATGCACACGAGAAATAAGGAAAGTAGCTGTTTCATGTAAAGAGTGGTGATGGAAAAATGTTCGGGTGTCTGACTCAGTCCGGTGCAGGGAAGTTGAAACTGTCTCTGGACTTGTCGGGAGGTACAAGGGGCGGCCTCGGATATTCAGGTTGATATTCGCGGAAGGGGCCGTACTCGGGTTTTCTTTTTATCTGCTTTTTCTCGGGAAGCAAGCCAATCATGGCAGACAGAAACAGGAAAAACAGGATGACCCATCCCCAGTATTCGTGAGGCTTGAAGGGTGTCACATAGCGGAACTCGTGCAGTTCAGCGTCTTCACCCAGATAGGGTGCAGGACGCCTCGAGGCGGCTGTGTCATTCACCGATGCTTCAATCCGCCTGCCGGCGTAAAATTTCTCCTCGTTCAGACGCAGATACAGCAATTTTGCCAGCGCTGCCACCTGTTCGGTAATTCCCAGCCATGCCTCATCTGGATTTTTGTGCTCTGCCACCGATTTGCCGTTCAGTACCGGATCAAAGGCAGCCAGCCGCGAAGTTTCCTTCCAGCGACACGGACTCAGAATCACATGAAACATGAACGGACCAGCAAAATCATCCCCGCCAATTCTTCGATGTGCCGCAACGTCAATATCCTGATCTACAGATTTGTTTATCAGTGATTTATAACTCGACAAAAATATGTATATATGTGCCCGTTCCCGTCTCTTCTGTATAACCCGCGCATATTTTGGTCGAAAGTCGGGTTGTTTGTACCAGAAAAGCAGGATTTGCCAGGGGAGTGGAAGTGGTTCGGGAGCCGGCGGGGGCTGATTGTACCATAAATTGACCTCATCGCGCATGGGGTACAGCCATTTCAGCAGCACCTGAAGCTGGGGCTTGTCTTCGGGTGCGTGAGAGATGAAGATGTTCACTTTTACCTTGTTCATGTTTTCAGAATTTGGTGGGGTCCCAGGGTTTCCCCTCCAGCCAGTCAACATATTCTGCAGAACCAAGCCGGAACTTGACCGGAATACCGCTGCGGGAGGTTGACTGAAAGTGTTCAAGGCGACAAAAAAACGGCAATTTGTCGGCTGAATTGTCTGGCAGAAATACAACAGGATGCATTTTTGGGGGAGGGGCGAAACGCGCGGGCGGAGCAGGCTTCCGGGGCGCTCCGGGTATGGCACGCAAAGAGACACCCTGTCCGGCGCACACCCCGGAAGCCATCAAGAAAAACGCCAAAAACAGACCTGCTTTAAACATGTTAACCGTGCAAATATAGGATAAGCCGCGAAAGAGCGATAAAGAATCTGTTCTACTGGCAAATAATGGCCGTCAACTATCTCCCCTGCCCGCGTTGATACCCTGCAAGCCGCCGGTATGTACAGCAACAATATGACTTCCTGCGGGGAAATAGCCGGATTTCACGAGTTCCATGATTCGGAACATCATTTTCCCGTTATAGATCCAGTCGAGCCCCACGCCCTGCTCCGCTTTGAACTTCCTGATAAAATCTGTAATTTCCGGAGTGGTTTCAGCAAATTTCAACGGAATGGAAGGGTACACAATCTCATAGGGGGCCTGTTTGTCAAACCCGGCATTGCGAATGCGGGCATCTGTACTGTCGCGGTCAACGCCATAGGGTGCCGCCGGAAATACCAGTACGCTCCCCCACCCTGCAGCGCCGGCGATTATCCCGGCAGCAGTACAACCTGTGCCTGCGGGGACACATATATACCTGTGTCCGGGAACAGCCGGATTGAACTGGCTGATGATTTCTGCAGGGATATTTGCACAGCTTCTGACAGCTTCGGGAGAATCGCCGCCCTCGGGCAGCCATTCATATGCGGAAAGCCATTCATTCTGAAGATAATCGGCCACTGAACGTGCATCAGTCTTTTTAAGCAGATCATAATCTGCCTTCGGTACCGGAAACAGTTTCATACCATTATGTGCAGCAAAGGTGAGCGTCGGATTGTCGGGAGACATCCGGGTGCCCCTGACGACAGCCGCCGTCGGGAAGCCGAATATTCTTCCGGCAGCAGCCAGCGCATGCAGGTGATTGGAGTAAGGCCCACCGAAACTGAGTACGCCGTGCCTGACCTCGTGCGCCCGCGCTAGCAGAGGACCGAGTTTGCGCCATTTGTTGCCCTGTACCTCCGGATGAAGCAGATCATCGCGTTTCAGATACAGATGAAAACCCTCAAAAGGAGCCGGCCAGACATTTTCCAGTGCGCTGATTATTGGTTCTGCGAGCATAAATGAATCACAAAAAGTGAAAAATGGCAAAAAAAGAACTGTTTTTGACCCGGCAAGTGAATCAAAGACTTGCGCTGACAACTGTTTGTTATTTTTTCCTTTCTTTTGCTGCCGCTACCGTTATCCTGCACCCTGAAAATTGCTCAAAGACTAAACCATTTCTTACAGATGAACCTGCGGCTACTGATTCTGATTTCCTCCCTGTCAATCTGGCAACTGGCAAAAGTTCAGGCACAAAATTACGTCATGAACGGCACGCCGGTAAATGATTGTTCAGGTACCTTTTACGATCCCGGCGGTGAAGCAGCTGGCTATGGCAACAATCAGAATCTGACTACCACGATTTGCTCGGATGGCAGCAATGGCACACATATCAGGCTGAGTTTTTCAGGTGCCGACATCGCGCCGGGTGACTTGCTGTGTATCTACGACGGAACTGATATCAGCGCTCCGCTCATAGCCTGTCATACCGACTATAATCCGGGGCAACCGTTCCTGATACAGGCAACTGCAGTGAACCCCGGCGGCTGTCTGACCGTTTCTTTTGTCTCCGACGGGACCGGAACAGGCCAGGGCTGGGCGGCGGCTATTGCCTGTGTACCATCCTGTCAGGCTGTATTGGCCGATCTGGTTTCCACCAGCCCGGCGGTTTCACCGGCAGATACGGGCTGGATAGATATCTGTCCGGGAGAAAGAGTCTTTTTTAATGGCACCGGTTTATATCCGCAAAACAACTTTGCCTATGCCCAGTCAGACCAGACTACCACTTTCGAATGGAATTTCGGAGATGGCGGTATTGCTTACGGCCCAAATACTTCCCATCGCTTCGACCAGCCGGGCGGCTATTACGCACAGCTGTTCCTCACCGATACCAAAGGCTGCAAGAGCACCAATCTGATCAATCAGCGAATTCGCGTGGCACCCCGACCCTCGTTCCAGCTGAACTCTCAGCTCGACCAGACAATCTGTGCCGGGGATACAATTCATTTGAGTGCCACTACCAGCGGACAGAGCGGCGCCCTGCTCAATGTGGTGCCTGTTCCGTCTTCATTTGAGGTCGAAGGCAGTCGCGCCGACTCGCTGCCGCTGCCTGATGGCACCGGTATTCCCTATGAAACCAGCATTTTTTTCTCGGAATTTTCTCCCGGGCAGGTAATGACCAGCGCTTCTGATCTGGAAAGTATCTGTGCCGACATGGAGCACTCATGGGCCCGCGACGTGGAAATATCACTCACCTGCCCCAACGGACAAAGTATCATCCTGCACGATCACCCGGGCAACATCGGAGGGGAAGTTTATCTGGGTGAGCCCAACGACAATGACAATATTTTCCCGATACCGGGACTGGGCTACAATTACTGCTGGGTAAACAATGCACCCAACCCGACCTGGATCGAATACGCCAACACGGTACTGGGCGGCTCCGGAACGCTTCCACCTGGCGACTACAGTCCGTTCAATCCTTTCTCCGACCTGATCGGATGCCCACTGAACGGAGAATGGACCATTACGGTAACAGATCTTTGGCCCATTGACAACGGATTTATTTTCTACTGGTCGCTGAAGTTCAAAGACGCACTGTACCCCAATATAGAGCAGTTTACGCCCGGACTGGTCAACTGGTCATGGAACAATCACCCGTCCATTTTTCAGTTTTCGGCCGACTCAATTGCCGCAGCACCACAAAATGCCGGTACTGCAGGCTACAAATTCACGGTAAACGATGACTTCGGTTGTACCTGGGATACGCTGCTGACAGTATCCGTTCTGCCTCCCACTCACCCCGACTGTCGTTCGTGCGGGCCGGTATCGGATGTGATTCCGGACACAACCATATGTTCAGGAAACTCTGTAGCGATCAATGCCGCTGCGCTGGCACCACCCGGTCAGGAAGTCAGGTTCGAGGCATACCCGGAATACCGTTTCGGCAACGGCAACCACCCGCACGCAAACCCGTACCTGAGTCCGATCAGTGTGAACAGTCTTGGTTACAGCCTGCTGACCCTCCCGACATTGCAAATCACCTCTGTCTGCATGGATATTGAAACCGATTTCGATGCCGATCTGAATATATTCCTGCAGGCTCCCAGCGGACAACTGCTGGAACTGAGCACCGGAAATGGCGGCTCAGGCGACAATTACAAAATAACCTGCTTCACACCGACAGCTTCCACCCCGATTGTCGGACAAACGGCTCCATTCAACGGTACATACAAGCCGGAAGGCAACTGGAATACACTGCAGGGTGCCGGTGTGAATGGCAACTGGGCGCTTCGGGTATCCGACGGTTTTGCACCCAGTCAGTACGGAATCGTGAAATGGTGGAGTATAGGCTTCAATGTCAATAATAACGTGACTTACAGCTGGGGCGGCGGGCCCGGACTGTCGTGCTACAACTGTGCCACGCCGCTTGCAACGCCGGCTGCCACCACCACCTGGCATGTGCAGGCCAACAATGCTTTCGGTTGTCAGTATTACGATACCATGACGGTAAATGTTGCCACTTTTTTTGCTGCTCCTGCCGGACTTGTACTGCAAAGTCAGTCAGGCGGCGCCATGACCTGGAGCTGGAGCCCGGTTGCCGGGGCAAGCGGGTATGAAGTGAGTGTGGATGGAGGAGTATGGCAGCCAGCCAGCGGAGGCACCTCTCATACGGTGACCGGGCTCACTGGCGGCCAGATGGTTCAATTGGATGTACGGGCTGTCAGTCCGGGGTGCACCTCTCTGATTTCCAACATTATCAGCACCTACAATGGTTGCGGGCTCATCGTTCAGCCGGGACAAATTTCGGGAGTAACCTGCAAGGGCCGTACAGACGGCAGTGTTGCAGTAACGGCATCAGGAGGAACGGAACCATACCAGTATATATGGAGTAACAGCCAGAGTAACCCTTCACTTGCCGGTCTGGCTGCAGGTATCTACACCGTATCCGTCACCGATGCCAACTCCTGCGAGTCATCCATTCAGGTTCAGATCACCGAACCACCGGCATTTGTGACCGACAGTACCCGGGTGAAACAAATATCCTGTTTCGGTGGCAATAACGGAGCAGCCGGAATATTTGTGTCGGGCGGAACCGGTCCGTACGCTTACAGCTGGAATACCGGGCAAACAACCAGCCTGATCAGTTCCCTGAATATCGGAATATACACGGTAACTGCTACCGATACCAAAGGGTGCAGTGTTGTGGCAACTGCCAGTATTGCTGCACCTGCCGATCTGAATCTGGCCTTTTCGGGCGTCGTGCAGGAGCGCTGCACAGGCTCGTGCGCGGGCGAGGCCACCGTTTCGGTTGCCGGCGGTGTTTTTCCATACAGTCTGACATGGAATGACCCCGGAATACCCGCCGGAACCACCTCGGCGGTCAATTTGTGCCCGGGAACCTACACAGTAACTGCCACCGATGCCAACGGATGTACAGAAACCGGATCGGTGATGATAACTCCGGCAGCACCGCTCAGTTCAGTATTCAATTACACTGCCCCGCTCTGTGCCGGTGTTCCGAACGGAAGTGCTGCTGTCTCCGTGACGGGCGGCACTTCACCCTACAGTTATGTCTGGGACAATGGCGCAACGACCAGCTCGGTGAACAATCTCGCGTGTGGCTCGCACAGCGTAACTGTTGTGGATTTCAACAACTGCACGGCCGCCTGGGCAGTACAGCTCGACTGTCCGCCAGCTGTAACTTTCAGCGCCCCTTCCACCAGCCCGGCGCCCTGTTTCGGACAGCCGGGCGGTACGGCATCCATACAGCCCACCGGCGGACAGTCACCATATAGCTATCTGTGGAATAACGGCCAAAACACACAGCAGGCAACCGGACTCACTGCCGGGACATACACCCTGACTGTGACCGACCAGAACGGCTGTACAGCTTCCGCCCAGGTAATGGTGGGTCAACCGCAGGCACTTGCAGCAGCAGTGAATGTATCTCCGGCTGCATGCTTTGGCAGTTCCACCGGTCAAACCGGCGTGTCGGCAGCCGGTGGAACTGCACCATACAGCTACATCTGGTCGCAGGGAAGTACCACCCAGACCGTGAGCGGGTTGCCGGCTGGAGTTTACACCGTCACCGTTACAGATGCCAATAACTGTATCGCCACCGCTACCGGCGCTGTCAGCCAGCCCGTACAGTCAGTACAGGTACAGATCAGTCAGGTACAGGCAGCCTGCTTCGGCGAAGCGAACGGTATAGCCTCCGCAACACCATCGGGTGGAACAGGGCCGTATCAGTACGTATGGAGCAACGGACAAACCGGATCAAATGCAGGTTCCTTTGCCGCCGGACTTTGCAGCGTAACCGCCACCGATGCGACAGGCTGCACCGGCACCGCATCATTCCAGATGACAGAACTGCCCCGGATACAGGTCAATGTATCGTATATCATACCCGTTTGCGCCGGAGTACCCAATGGACTGGCAGAAGTAAACCAGCTGTCCGGTGGACTGGGCATGGGCAATTCCGGACAGTACCACTACAACTGGGGAGTACCGGGAGCGCCCGACGCTCCTGCCATTCTCATGCTGCCCGGAAACGCGAGCTATACCCTCACGGTGAGTGACTTCCAGGGCTGTACCGGAACATTTACCTTCTTCGTGGGTGAACCTCCTGCAATGACCATCAGCGCTGCCGCAAAACCGGCCACCTGTGCCAATGGAACAGACGGAAGTGCCGAAGCCGGGCAAATTGTCAATGCCAGCGGACAGGTTTCCTTCCTGTGGAGCAACGGAGCTGCGACAGCCACTGTTCAGCAGCTGTCGCCCGGATTTTATGAAGTGACAGCCACCGATGCCAAAGGCTGTACAGCCGCTGTATCTGTTACCGTGGATGCTCCTCCAGCCCTGCAGATCACTCTCCGGCCGGAAGGCCTCACCTGCCACGGAGATAATGATGCATCGGTGGAAAGTGTTGTTTCGGGAGGTACTCCGGCTTACAGCTATGCCTGGAGTAATGGCGCCACCACAGATAACCTGAAAAATATTCCGGCCGGCACCTATTCTGTAACGGTAAATGATATGAACGGTTGTACCATCACCTCTGCAAGGACAATAGAGGAGCTGCCGGCCCCGCTGCTGACAGTAAAAGGAGTGGATCCAGTTTGCTTTGGCGACAAAAACGGCAGATTCGTTCTTGCCGTGCAGGGAGGAACCTCCCCGTGGGCTTTCAGCATCAACAACGGACCGTTTGTCACCGGCGGCAACTTCCTCGCACTGGGCGCCGGAACCTACCAGTTCAATGCCACCGATGCCAATGGCTGTACTGTTTCGGGCAGCGGCAGTCTGTCGCAACCACCGCCCCTGCAGGTATCACTGCCCGCCGATACCACAATCACACTGGGCGACAGCCTGTTCATCCAGGCCATTGTTACAGGAGCCTCGGGTTTGCCGGCATACACCTGGAGCAGCCTGTGGAATGACAACCTCGTATGCACAGACAGCAATTTGTGCGACGAACTGCTTGTTCATCCGACCATCAACAACCGGTTCACAGTAACCGTGACCGATGAAAACAGATGTACCGCCAGCCAGTCTGTCCGGGTCAGTGTGTTTACCCCGAGAGGTGTATATGTGCCCACAGGATTCAGCCCGAACGACGATCAGGTTAACGACCTGCTCGTGGTGCACGGAACAGGCAGCCAGCTGGAAGAGATTGTCAGCTTCAGTGTTTACGATCGCTGGGGCGAACTCGTTTATGAAGACCGGAACTTCCCTGTGAATGAGAGCAATCGCGGTTGGGACGGCAGTTTCCGTGGGAAACCCTGCAATCCGGGCGTATTCGTATGGGTACTGGAGGCACTCTACCGCGACGGACGGACGGAATTCCTGAGAGGAAATGTCACACTCGTCAGATAATTCATGTTAAAAAAAACACATGCCGAAGATTTTTCTTTTACTTCGCCCTGAAATCCCTTTCATTACTGAATTCATTTCTTGACACCACAATGAAAAACATTACCCGACCGATTGTAATTTTTACCCTGTTTTTCTCCTTCCTGGGCCACATGAAGGCACAGGATCCGCGCTTCTCCCAGTACTATGCCTCCCCATGGAATCTGAACCCGGCCATGACCGGTCTGTTCAACGGCAGCTGGCGGGTTACCGGCAATTACCGGGATCAATGGGGCAGTTTTCTCGCACCAGTTCCCTTCAGAACCTATTCTGCCGCCTTTGAACAGCGGATCCAGGTGGGCCTGAAAAACGATTACGCCTCTTTCGGTATTGGAGCCATGCACGACGAAGCGGGTACAGCCCGTTTCGTGCAGAACAAGGCTCACGTGGGCGGCGCATTTCTGAAACAACTGTCGGGCGGCCCGCGCCGCGCCGACCATTACCTGTCGGCAGGAGCCCAGGTTGGTATGGGACAAAACAGCATTGACTGGAGCCGGCTCTGGTTCAGCCGCCAGTTCGACAGCGGAACGGAATCTCCGGATCTGAACGCCTCCAGCGGCGAATCCGGTGCCAACGCAGCCTCCAACGCCTGGCTCGACTTCAATGCCGGACTCATGTGGTATGCCCTGTTCGAAAACGGCGCCACACTGTACGCCGGCGGCGCCATGCACCACCTGAACAACCCGGTTATCTCCCTGACCGGCAACGACTCGGAAACCCTGTATTCCCGCTGGACCGCCCACGCAGGCGGCGAATTCCCGCTCTCCCACAACCTCAGCCTGCTTCCGGGGTTGCTGGTCATGCAGCAGGGCCCCTCCTTCGAGTCCGATTTCGGCATGAGTGTGCGGTATTCCAATAACGACCTCAATGAACTGGCTCTGCGCGCAGGCGCCTGGGCACGCGTGGGCAACCGCCTCGACAACAATATTCAGGCCGACGCCGTTACGATCGTGGGTATGCTGGAGCTCAACCGATGTGTACTCGGTATCAGTTACGATATCACCGTGTCGAATCTGTCGGCAGCCAACAACTCCCGCGGGGCCTTTGAACTTTCCTTCAGCTACTATCACCCGGGCACGCGCAGAACTCGTGTACAATGCCCAAATTTCTGATTACCATGAAAAATTACTTTCTGCTGTTCCTGCTCGCACCACTCTTTTCCGCCGGACAGGGACTCAGGATACAGCCACAGAACCCTCAGGCAGGCGAATTGCTGCGTGTGGAAATTGATTTCTCCGGCAGTGCGGTCGAAGGAGCGGAAAATCCGGTACTCGGCATTCTTGAATACGCCGACGGAAAGGTGCAGGCAGTAGATGCAGCAGTTTCCAGAACAGGAAATACCATCACCGGCATTTTCACACTGAGCCCCGATACAAAGGCACTCATGCTGTATGTCGAAGATCCCGACAAGGACGATGTGTACGACAACAACCAAAAACAGGGCTATTTCGTCGGTATCCACGACGCACAGGGGAAAATACTGCCCGAATCGCTGGGCGCTCAGGCCACACTGCTGCAGTTGTACGGCGGTCTTGCCGGTCTGGACAAAAATCCGGGTCGCGTAATTGAATGGCTGAATGAGGGAATCAGACAAAAACCGGAAATAAAGGCCAGTTATTGCATGGCGCTGCTCAATGCCACATCTGCCCTCTATGGCGGCGACAAAGGTGCCGGACAGGTGGAGGCTCTTACCGCCGAACTCGACAAATTGCAGGGAATATCCGAGGCCGACCTGCTCATGCTGGTGAAATTCCACGAGCGGGCCAAACAGTCGGACCGTGCCGACAACATCAAAAAAAGGATTCGCGCACAGTACCCGAAAGGAACGCTCGTACGACAGGATGCCCGTACAGCCATTGAAATGGAAGCCGATCTGGCCAAAGCAGAGGTACTGGCCAGCGACTACGTCAGGAAGTACCCGCCCGCCACAGACAAAGAAATTCAGGAAACAAATGGCATTTACACGATGCTGGCTGGGAAATACGGCGATCAGGGCAACTGGGCGAAAATGTACAGTATTGCGGAAAAAGCTTCCCCACCCGCCCGCGCATCCATGTTCAACAATTTCGCGTGGGAGCTTGCCCAGAAAGGCGAGTCCCTCGACGAAGCCATGATGATGGCTTCAGTTGCAACAGAAATATCGCGCGCGGAAATAAACACTCCATCGCCAGGTTCGCGTCCTTCTCCTTACGTCAACTCCGGTGCATGGGCGCGTCAGCGCGAATTCAGCTTCGCCATGTATGCCGATACGTATGCCTATATACTGGGAGCCAAAGGTGAACACAACAAGGCCGCCCGTCTGCAGGAAGAGGTGATCGGTATCAACAAGGGTTCAGATGCCGAAATGAATGAGCGGTATGCCAGCTACCTCGAAAAAGCCGCCGACCCATCCCTCCGCTACAAACTGGAAGAGTTTATCATCAGGGGACAGGCTACCAAAGGAATGAAAGACATGTTCAGGCGCCAGTACCTATCTGAAGACCATACCGAAAATGGCGCCTCAGCTTACGTAAACCGGCTCGAAGAGGCGGCCAAAGCCGCCAAAAAGGAAGAAATGCTCCGGAATATGGGTAGCGACCCTGCCCCGGCATTCTCACTTCTCAATATGGCCGGAGAAACTGTTTCACTTGCCTCACTAAAGGGCAAAGTGGTGATCGTTGACTTCTGGGCTACCTGGTGCGGCCCGTGCAAGGCTTCTTTCCCGGGAATGCAAAAAGCAGTCAATCTGTACAAAGATGATGCCGGTGTAGCCTTCGTGTTTGTAGATTGCTGGGAAAGAGGAACCGACAAGCTGAAAATTGCCACCGATTTCATCAACAGCAAAGGGTACAACTTCAATGTACTGATTGATCGGGACGACAAGGTGGTGTCATCATTCGGCGTGTCGGGTATCCCTACCAAGTTTGTGATTGACGCTGCCGGCCGCATTGCCTTCAAGGCTGTAGGCTATGAAGGCAGTGAGGACGGACTGGTAGAGGAACTGCAGGCTATGATCGAAGCCGCAAGGAACCGGGCAGACTGATCTCATCCTTCAAAAACAACCGGGTGCGCTCCATATCAGTGCTGATAATCCTGTCAGACTCGAGTACGGGAACCACCTGTCTGTAACGCTCCAGTACGGCTTCAACAGCCGTACCGGAGCGCAACGGGCGCCTGAACTCCAGCGCCTGGGCTGCAGTCATAAATTCGATGGAAAGCAGCCTTTCCAGATTCATTACCACCCTTCTCGCCTTGGTGGCAGCGTTCGCTGCCATGCTCACGTGGTCTTCCTGTCCGTTGCAACTCACAATACTGTCGGCAGAAGCCGGCGTACACAGCGTTTTGTTCTGGCTCACGATAGACGCAGCCGTGTACTGGGCAATCATCAGCCCTGAATTAAGGCCCGGATCCGAAGTGAGGAATGCAGGAAGTCCTCGCTGTCCGCCAATCAGCTGATAAATACGCCGCTCCGCAATACTGCCCAGCTCCGAAAGGGCCAGTGCGAGATGATCGAGCGGCAGCGCAAGCGGCTGAGCATGAAAATTGCCCCCGGATACAATCAAATCCGCTTCCGGGAAAATGTTGGGATTGTCGGTCACCGAATTGATTTCAGTAACCACCGCCCCGATAATGTATTCGAGGGCGTCCTGACTTGCGCCATGCACCTGCGGAACACAACGGAACGCGTACGGATCCTGTACACTGGTTTTGGAGGCAACCGCAATCTCGCTGTCCTTCAGTATTTCCAGTATGGCAGCTGCCGTTTCAACCTGTCCCCTGTGCGCGCGCACCTGATGAATATGTGCATCAAGCGGAGAGAGCCGGCAGTTGAAGGCATCATACCCCATCGCGGCATTAAAATTGGCCTGATCGAGCAGGCGGAGGCTCTCCAGAATACACCAGACGGCATAAGCAGCAGAAAACTGGGTGCCATTCAGGAGCGCCAGCGCCTCCTTCGCTTTGAACCGGAGCGGCTCAAGTCCGGTTTTTTCCTGAATGAGCCGGGCAGGCTGACGCTCGCCGTTCATCCAGACCTCACCCAGCCCGGCCAGCGGCAGACTCAGATGAGCCAGCGGCGCCAGATCGCCGGAAGCTCCCAGCGAACCAAGCTCGTAAACAACCGGAAGTATGTCGTGATTGTAAAAATAAACCAGTCGGTCCATAACCTCCTCTGTCACTCCCGAATGACCGTAAGCCAGGCTCTGAATTTTAAGGAGAAGCATGATTTTTACAATCTCCGGAGGTACGGTATCTCCGGTACCTGCAGCATGACTCATCACCAGATTCATCTGAAGCGTCTCGATATCACTGTCGGAAATGCGGATATTGCACAGCGACCCGAAGCCGGTATTGATACCGTAAATGAGCTCGTCGGTATGGCTGATCCTGCCGTCGAGATAAGCTCGGCAGGCCCGGATCCGGTTGCGGCTTTCTTTGCTGATGGAAATACGCTGTCGGGTGGATAAAATCCGGCCAACAAGGGATACAGACAAATGGCCGGAACTGATTTCGTGGTCAGGAATCATAGCGTGGTGGAAAATTTGAGGCGCGAAGATAATCAGCGCAGCGGTACAAACCACTTGTTAAACTTTTGCAAACCGAAAATGCAGCTTCACAATCGGACTAACTTTGCACCGGGAATTCAGTTGAACAACTAACACCACATCAAAAAAAATACCATGGAAAGGAACAAACAAGTTCAAATCGGACTGATCGCGCTGCTGGCAATCCTGCTCGCAGCAAACCTTTACAACGGAAGTCTGAACAGTCTCTTCGGCAAATCTGACTCCAAAGACATCCGCGAAGCGGCGGTTACCACTCAGGGCGGAACTATGCAGGGCAACGGAAATATTCCGGGCACCAACGTCACAGCCACAGGAATGCCCTCTGGCGCATCCAATGTCCCGCAGGGCCCGACTACCACAATACAGTACGACCAGTCGGATTTCGACTACGGCACCATTGACGAGGGTGAAATCGTCAAACACACCTACAAATTCAAAAACACCGGCGATATTCCGCTCGTTATCAGCAATTGCAAGGGCTCTTGCGGCTGTACAGTACCTACATGGCCGAAAGAGCCAATCGCTCCGGGTGCTTCCGGTGAAATAAATGTCGAATTCAACTCCAAGGGTAAACCCGGCCAGCAAAGCAAACAGGTAACTGTAACCGCAAACACTACACCCACCGAGACATTCCTCGTTATCAAGGGTACGGTACGCGGAAAAGAGCAGCCGGTATCAAAAGGAGGAAAGTAATTTTTCTTGGATATCCGCTGAAAAACGCCGGAAAGCCCAGGTTGCTTTCCGGCGTTTTTTTCAGGTAAGCTCCGGGGCGGGCTCCACCCCGGAGGATCCTCTCATTCCGGACTGCTGTGTTCCGAAAAATAGAGCCCGGCCGCACCGACCATCTTTTCGGCAAATGCAATCTCCGGGGCGATGATTCTGTAAGCGGGATCGTTTGCCTTCTCCCTCAGGGAAGCCTCCACCGCCTGAAACTCGCCACGACTGAGCTGAAGCTCATAGTTGAACTGGTGCGATCTGACAAATGTGGCAAAAGCAGCCTCCCGGTCTGAAACCGGCCGGGCAAGCCTGACATACACGAAACAGAGCACAGCAGCTGTCATAAATCCGCAAAAACCAGAAAAAAGCAGCATTTTGAAGCCGAACCCGCCCTTCTGAATACGAAGCTGTTCGTATTCATGTTGCAGTTTCTGCGCTTCTTCACGCATCTCCCGGCTTTGGTCATAAATCTTTGACCAGTGCTCCTCATAACTTTTTGCGCGTTTTTCTGTTTCAGCCAGCGACTTTTCAAGCTCCTCAATCTTTCTTGACGCTGCTTCGACAGTCCGACGAAGCTCCTCCTGGTTTGTTTGCATGAGTCCCTCAGTTTTTTGCAAAAATAACCTTTCAGACAATAACTTGTTATTCGTTCACACAAAAGTGACATATTCATGAAAGTTGACATACTGGCAATCGGTATCCACCCGGATGACGTGGAACTCGGCTGCTGCGGCACGCTGATGCGACATGCAGCTTCGGGCAAAACATTTGGTATCCTGGATCTGAGCGCCGGAGAACTGGGTACACGGGGAACAGCCGAACTTCGCAGGCAGGAAGCCATGAATGCCGCCACCCTGCTCGGGGCCTCTTTCAGAGAAATACTGGACATTCCCGACGGTATATTTGTTCATGAGCCCGCCCAATGGCTTAAAATTGTTCAGATCATCAGAAAATACCGCCCCGAAATAGTGCTCTGCAATGCCATTGACGACAGGCACCCCGACCACGGACGCGCCTCCAAAATGACGCAGGACGCCTGCTTCTACAGCGGACTTGCCAAAATAGAGACCTTCAGCAGCGATGGCAGTCCGCAGGAAAAGTGGCGCCCCTCCGCAGTTTACTCATATATACAGGACAGGCAGCTCAACCCCGATTTCGTCGTGGACATCTCTCCGTGGGTGGAGAAAAAAATGGAGGCCATCCTCGCTTTCAGATCGCAATTCTGGCACCCGGGAGAAGAAGCACCCAATACGCCCATTTCCGGCAAGGACTTCCTCGATTTCATGTATGCCAAAATGCGCGTATTCGGACGAAGTATCGGTGCAGACTATGCAGAAGGGTTCATATGTACCCGTACCCCCGGTGTGGCCAATCTGTTTGATCTGGGATAAAAAGTTAATAATTCCAAAAACAAAGACGCCTCAAGTTTAACTTGCGGATATTTGCACGTCAAAATGTAAAATCATACAAAACAAACCAGTCGAATGAAAAGATTTGTTGCCGCTTCGCTGCTCATACTCTCCTGCATCGCCAGTGTCTGTGCAACCGGTATCGGTGGCGCGGGCATGAAAATTAAAGTCAAACTGGAGAACTATGCCGAAAAAGAACTCCTTCTCGGTTTCCACTATGGCGAGAAACAGTACGTCAAGGACACAGCAGTAATAGATGCCGACGGCTATTTCACCTTCGATGCCGACACCGTACTGGCCCCCGGTGTCTATCTGCTCGTGATGAAACCCTCCAATAACTACCTGCAGGTTCTCCTCCCGGAAGATGATCAGGATTTCACGATTACAACCGATGTGAACGATCTGGTGGGCAAAATGAAAGTAAAAGGCTCCGACGACAACACAGTTTTTTACGACTACCTCCGGTTCCTGAATAAATATCGCCCCGAGGCCGACTCGCTGAAAGCCAAAATAACCCGCGCAAAGGGCAATGAAGCCGATTCTGTCAAATATACCCGGGAGCTGGAAGG
>CAILQK010000069.1 GCA_903836265.1 uncultured Bacteroidota bacterium
AGCATCTTGACCACCTTGGAGCCAGCGATGGAGCGCACCACATAGTACGCCGTATCCACCGCCTGAAGCGTCTGGTTGGCCAGTCCCTGCTGAATGTCGCCGGGAAGCAGGTTCAGGCGTTTCTCGAACTCGGCACGCGAGCCCTTGCCCGTGATCGCCGATACCGAACGGCTCTGCTGCTGCATGCGGCGAAACATGCGTTTCTTCTCATTGGGGCCAGCCATGTCGAGGGCCTGGAGAAACTCGTTCTCATTCATAGCACCCAGCAGGTTGTATTCACTGCTTTCAATTTGTCCCAGGGATATCATGGTTCTTTCAGTTGTTGGTTTGAATGGTTTACAAAAACAGATCAGATGATCTCGACAGCTTCCAGTTCATCGGCCATCGGCACGGCCTCACCGTAGGCGTCGGACAGCGGGCCCGCGCTCAGCATCGGCAGATCGGGGTTGTAGCGTTCCACGGACATGTTCAGCGGTTCGCGGTACACGCTCGTCGGCCAGGAGGAGCCCAGACCGCCCCCGTCAGGGCCGGAGAGCAGGTCTTTTTTGGTCAGGGCCTTGATACCCGACAGCACCCCGGAAGCGCCGACACCCGCAGCCAGCATGCGCATCATGTGGTTCTTCGCCTTCATGGCACCGAACGCACCCACTCCGATCAGCAGGGCCGGTCGAACCATCGCTTTGGCGTTGAACCCCTGTTGGGCAGGGTCCACCTTCAGCACCTTGTCCACCATCCGGCCCCCGACGGAACCTGCTACCACACCTGCGCCTACCAGCGCCAGATTCTTGATCTCCTCCATCACAGCCTTGCTGTTGACTTTGGAACTTTTTTTGCTCTTACTCGGCATATTTGATCCTTTTTTGAGGTTTACAATGTTATCGCAGCAGCACCGTGTCTATCCGCCTTTTCTTCTTGCGACCGGATTTACTGGATTTTCTTGATTTACCGGATTTACCGGATTTTCCGGAACGGTATCCTGAAAGCCCCTTGCTGCTGCTCTTGCTCTCTTTGGAGGTGAGGTTGTAGGCGATCAGGCCGATGAGGCTGGCCACCGTCAGACTGGGTATCGGATTGGCCTGTACCCAGCTCAGAAGACCGGGTTTATTCGTATTTTCCATAGGCTTTGTGGGGTTTTCAGTGTAAAGGGTATTGGAATCACGCTGCACCGCAGCTTCGTTTTCAGTAATTTCAGGTTGAACGGGCATACTGCTTTCTCCCGGCTCCAGTTGCGACATCACAGCGGCGGCATTCGGGTCGCTGGCCACCTCCAGGGCAATCGTGTTGGCATCCACCTTCACATTGTTGCCGATCAGTCCGGCCTCCTTCAGAATATTGATCGTGGCGATAATCAGCGGAGCGGCTGCCGCAATCGCCGATGCCGTGATCGGTTCACCCAGACCCGCTGAATTGCCTCCGCCGCTCAAACCGCCCGCTTTTCCTTTGAGAATAGCGCTCTGGAGGGTTGTTTTGCTCCCTTGCAGTTTGTCTGCAAACAGCTTTTCCACCTTCACCAGTGCCGATTTTGAGCGCTGCCAGTCAGAGGCCGATACCCCTTTGGCAGCAGCCTGTGCCTGCGTCGCGTAACCCCATTTGAGCTTCGAGGCCATACCCGACACATTGAGTTTAAGTGCCAGCAGGTATCCGTTGCGCGCCACAATCGAGACCGGATTGTATTTCACCACCGCTTTGGTAGCTGTCGTAGCAGCTTTGGCCACCGCTTTACCTGTATTGCTCGCAGCAGTCTTTACGGCTGTTTTCACGCTGGCAAAGAACTTCTTCGGCTGTACTGCTCCCAGTTCATCATAAGCGTCGAAATCATCATATTCAAAAGACACCCCCCGGAGTGAGTTTATTCGCTCCTCGTTCCTCACCAGTATTGACAGCGCCTCATCGCGTTTGTCCGTATTGAAGTACATGATGGCATAGTCCAGCATCTTCAGCAGCGCTTGCGGGTCTTCATTCCGGCCCGCTACCGCCGGATTTTGCCGCACCGCATCGCGGGTAGCCACCAGATGTCGGTAAATGGCATCCAGTTCCTGTGCCGAGGTGCCGGATAGTTCAGTATCGGACAGCCCGGGGGCCATCACCGCTTCGTACAGGGTATCCTCCGGCAGGCCGCTCAGCACTGCCACCTGAATACCGCTCAGGTTCATCGGGTAATCCATCTTCGCTGAATAGGGTTTTTCGTAGTTGAAGCGCGACACCACGCCGTCAATGATATACTCTTTGCCGCGACCATCAGGCACCGCCACATACACATGCTGCCAGTGATCCTGCGAGTAGCGCGTCACCCGGAAACTGTGCGGAATTTGCAGGTTCGTCAGCACAGAACTCACGAAAATGCTCATACAGTCGCAGTCAACACCCGTCTTTCGCTCTTGCCACGTCCGCGCCGGACGTCGCAGCTGTTCCACCCCCTTCTTGTCCAGCTTGTACTGGATATGGCGATACACAAAGTCCCAGACAGCCCGACAGGTTGATTCGAGGCTCTTGCGGCGAAGTATCGGGGCGAGGCGTGCCGTGTCATCCAGATATTTTAGCACCACGCCGGTCATCAGCGTAACCGTGTCACTCACCTCACCGTCCTCCAGGACAATCCTGTCCTGCCTGTCGGGCGTCGGGAACATAGCCTGCCAGGCAGTTCCGCTCTCTATCGGTCTGATTCCGCTCCTAACCTCTGCGGAGTGGCCCGTGCCGCGCGATATGGAAGTGACTGTCTGCATCAGGTTTCTTAGATCAATTTTTCAGCGGGTGACTGGAAGAAAAGACCGTTGGCGTAGGTGGAAAAAGTCATTTCCATCGGTACACCAATAGCCTGAATGACATTCTTTGTCACGTCGCCGCCTGCACGGGCCGCCGCCACAATCTCCGGGATGCGGCGAACAATACCCGCCACCATGCCCGCTACCGACGTCCATGCCAGATTCAGCGAGATCGTGTCAATCATCGTCACCGACAGCGGAGCGATCTTGTAGCTCAGGTTCGCGCTGTCAGACTGTGACAGCATATTCCCGTTGCTGGTGAGCGTGACCACCGGCTTGGTGATCGTGACCGAATCCCGTGTGGGATTGTTGATAGCTACTTCGGTTTGGAACACCAGTCCTGACAAATCCACCTTGTGAATCCGGGGCTTCAGCAGGCGCACCGTGACCAGGTCGGACACATTTTTCATCTGGAGCAGGCGGTACACACCGTAGGCAGCCACACCGATCAGGGTGAATCTCAGCAGATTTCTCATGATTTACCCTCCTTTTTATCTTCCCGTTTATCCTCCTGAGAAAGGCGACGCAGGCGGATAGCCACCCTGTCCATCCCGTACTTCACCACATAGCCCACCGTTGCCGACAGCGCGGCATACGTGACCACCGTGGTGATACCCGATACCGTGATACTCGCCAGGATCGGTTTGTAGGTAATCGCCTTGCCCAGTCCGCCAATCAGACCGGAAATCGTGGTAAAAAGAGAAGTGTAGTGTGACTGTGAGCCGGGCATCATCATCTTTGAGTGATTATTCTGCCTGCAAACATAGAGGGCTCTCAATCAGTCAAAAGGACGGTTCGGGATAGTTCGGGATAGAACGGGATAGAACGGGATGGTTCGGGATAGACAGCGATCCTTACTTTTCACTTGAACAAGATTTGGCAAAAGTGACTATTTTTCAAAAGGTCAATTTTCCAAATAATAATTTAAATGGACAATTACTCAATGAGACGTGCATAGCGTCATTTTTTAAATCCGGGTAAATAATATTGATATAATTTTGTAAGCAGTAGCCTGTTGTGGTAAACTAAACCATTGGCAGACACACAAAAAACGCTGGAAACAGCGAAAAAAAGATGCTGAAAGCTGTGTGTGATTATAGAGACAATGGTTCTTCGTCTTCTGTAGTTTGTGAAAAAGAATGATTCAACGATAGCTTCTTCGAGCCACAGGATTCGTACAGTCAGGATGCTACCTGCCAATTTGAAGAGAGAA
>CAILQK010000070.1 GCA_903836265.1 uncultured Bacteroidota bacterium
AGGTAATCACTGGCAGCCCTGTTTATTTTCAGACCAGAAATCGTGTAGGATTGGCCGTCGAAGTTACCCGTGAATGATGTTGTAATATTGCCAACCGGCGCGAAACCGTTATTGGCACCTCCTGAAGTACCATCATTGGTATCGTTGTACAAATCTCCGTCAGTGTTATCGTCAGTATCATCAAAATTTGCTGATCCTGCAGCGTTGATATTGGCTGTTACAATGAAATAATCGGCCCAGTGGAAGGTATTCTGACTGAGATCTGCCAGGTCAGACAAGTTGGCAATTTTCCACGGATCGGCCATATCACCGCTGCCACCAGAATAGAAACTGAGTTCAATTACCCCTGTGATCAGTTGAGAAACCGTAACCGACGCAGTTCCATCGCTCAGTGTCCAGTCCAGTGTTACCTGCGACGGAGCGGCACCCCGGTGATAATACTTGATCCATCTGAGCAGGTCGTTTACAATTGCCTGCGTAGGAACCACTTCTGTTCCGGAAAATTGTAGTGTGAAAACTCCGGAAACCAGCGAGTAGGAAGCCACCTGTTTGCCAGCGTACCTGATAACACCTCCTGCCACAACGTAACTGGCGGAGGGCGGCGAGATTGTCAGTACATCATTGACGGAGGCTCCACCCTGTCGTTGTATGACCAGACTGAAACCGTTGTAATTGCCAGCTCCCGCGTTGGCAGCCGAGGCCTCAGTGTCTGTAGCAGTTACATCTGTATCCAGTCGTGAGGGAGGTGTTGTCGAGTTCAGTGCTGTTATGTTATTCAGCGACGGAGCGGTGTTGACAAACAGTGGATCAACGTAGAAAAGATAATCTGTGAAATCGGGATCCAGATCTGCAGTCACAGTTACCGGAGTATTACCTCTTCCGGTTACGATTGTTGTTCCTGTTCCGGCGCCACCGGTAAGGTTCCTGATTGGGTTACCTGCCACCGTATTGTCATCATAGTAGAAATACCAGTACTGACCTGATTGCAGTCCGCTCGGTGTTACAGTCAACTGTCCGCCAAGTATTGTGGACGGATGACCAATTCCCTGACTATCGCCGCTGCCATCCGAAACGTACGAATTGGCATTGGTGATATTTCCTTCACTGGATAACGAATATACGGCAGAAATATCCATTGCAGCGCTGCCATGTATATCGGAATAGGTGACTCCGTTCTTGACGACAGATACAGATACGTTGGCAAAATTGACCGCCGGAATCTGGGCTCCACGGTGAAAGAGTGAAGTATTGCCCGAATTGTCCACCGCTACGAGTACATAATAGTGTACAGTTCCATTCACAGGAGCCGGAAGGGCGCCACTGCCGTCATCGGTAAAGGACAGACCGCCTGTGGCATGCGTAACTGTGGCAAGCAGATCGCCGGCTACAGGCGTGAAATTGGCAGTAGTGGACCTGTACAGTTTGTACGAAGCTATATCAGTTTCATAGTTGGATGCCCACGACAGGGTGAGTTTGTTATTACCGGAAGCGATCATAAATTTTGTTGGTGCCGCCGGAGCATCTGTGGGGGCTGTCATATTTCTGAGAACCGGAAAACTGCCTGGTGCACCGGCAGGTGCTGTTTCCCAGATCGTGGAAAAATCAAATGCTGACATGGTTGTTGCAGCATTGGAACCGGTTACAGCAGAAACAGGAAAATCCTTGGTTGCACCATCAACATCGGAAGCGATTTTGAAATCCGCATCAAAATCACTCTGTTCATCAGGAGCCGAGACATTATCGTCACTGAACAGGTCTATCCAGAAACAATTGGCCTCACTTCCGCTGTTATCACCAATAAGTCCGCCACTCCACTTGTCGGTAGAATTGAGTACTTTGGATGCCGCATAGCAGTAAGAAACCGTGCAAGTGGATGCTGATACACCCAGCAGACCACCTACATCACTTGTTCCTCTTGCACTTCCTATCGTGAAGCAGTTGGTTACATTACCGTTCGATGTTCCTGCCAATACACCAGCATTATCCAGTGCAGACTCTACAGTAGCCCGACTGTAACATCTTGACAAAGATCCGTTTGTGCCGACCACACCAACCAGACCACCAACGTCAGCCCCGGCACCGGTGACAGTACCGGTTGAGTAGCAAAGGGAGACCGGGCCATTCGTCCATCCAATCAATCCACCCACATCAGTGCCAGTTCCTGTACCTGTACAATTTACGGTGGCAGAACTGCTGCAGTTAGTGACCGTCTGACTGTTCACACCCACCAATCCACCAACATCCTTGGATGTTGCGGAAATTAATCCACTGGAGGAGCATCCGGAAATTACTTTGGATGTTGTGGCAAACAAGCATTCACCGGCGATACCACCCACAGCATAATTTCCCGACACGGTAGCACCAGATGTACATCCGGTGAGGGCTGCATTTCTTGCCTCACCAACAATACCCCCGACAAGGTCATGACCCGTAACAGTTGTCTGTGCATCCACAGTCAGATTTTGCAATTCCGAGTCGTTATCTGCGTATGAAACAATACCGCCGACGAAGTCATAACCTGTTATACTGGCATTTACCATACTCAGGTCTTTCACAACAGCACCGGCATCCAGATAAACAAACATCCCTACATAATTGGTTGAGGGCCAGTTTATGAACATACCAGTAATGGAATAATTTTGTCCATTATAAGAGCCTGTGAAATGCGTGCTGAGGGAACCAATACCCGCGAATCCGGCACCGCTGTTCTGAGTGCTGGTTGCGCTGGCATCAATATTGCCAGTCTGGATGAAATGCTTGTCCCAGTATGTTGAACTAC
>CAILQK010000071.1 GCA_903836265.1 uncultured Bacteroidota bacterium
AGGGGTAGCCCAGACCCAGTGGGTTATTGTGAAATAATGCTGCTGCATCTCTGATATTTCCGGACGCCGGATACAGGGTTCACGCCCTGTATCCGGCGTTTTTCTGTAAACACACAAAAAGTTGGTGTTGTCTTGAAAATTTATCTGATAGCGGGAGAAGCCTCCGGCGACCTGCATGCCGGCAATATGCTGAAGGCCCTGAAACAAATACGCCCCGAAACGGAATGCCGTGCATGGGGCGGCGACAAACTGGCAGATGCAGGAGCAGATGTGGTCAAACACTACCGCGATCTGGCCTTCATGGGGTTTGTAGAGGTGATCAGGCACCTGGGTACCATCCTTCGGAACCTGTCTTTCTGTAAAAAGGATATTCTGGAATACAATCCGGATGCACTTGTGCTTGTGGACTATCCCGGGTTTAATATGAGGATTGCCCGATGGGCAAAAAAGCAAGGAATACGTGTCATATACTATATCTCCCCACAGATATGGGCCTGGCGGCAGTCGAGGGTACACCGCATAATCAGGGATGTTGACAAGATGCTCGTGATTCTGCCTTTTGAGAAATCATTTTATGAGCGTTTCGGGATGGAAACAACATACGTGGGCCACCCGCTGCTTGACGCACTGATGCAGGAGCCCGGAAATGAAAAAATATCATTTCCGGAAAAGACCATAGCACTGCTTCCGGGCAGCAGGAAACAGGAAATTCAGCGTATCCTGCCGCGTATGCTGTCGGTAACTTCACTTTTCCCGGATTACAACTTTGTCATTGCTGCTGCAAAAGAACAGCCGGACGAGATGTATGCACCATGGTTGCGTGCTTACCCGCAAGTGCGTATTGTGCGCGACCAGACTTACTCTCTTTTGCGAAACTCGGAAGCAGCACTCGTAAAATCGGGAACCTCCACCCTCGAAACCGCACTGCTCGACGTCCCTCAGGTGGTCTGTTATGCCGGTAACAGCCTGTCGTACTACATAGCCAGATTTCTCATCAGGGTAAAATACATCTCGCTGGTGAATCTGATAGCAGATGCGCCGATAGTCACAGAACTCATTCAGGATGAGCTGAATACAAGCAATCTGAAGGCCGGACTGGAGAGGCTGCTCAACCCGGATTCGGCCTCGGAGATGAAGAAAAACTACGCTTTACTCCGGGAAAAACTCGGATCAGGCGGAGCGTCGGTCAGGGCTGCCCGGGCTATTTCAGACAGTCTGGAGTAAATCTTTCAGTACATTATTCAAAGAAGAAACAGCGAGCGGAATGTTCCAGTTTTTGCGGTTTCTTGGCTCCACATAGTTGGAAACGGATCGAATTTCGAGGAACCTGACGCCGGAAAGCAGGCAGCAATAAAACACGGCTGCACCCTCCATACTCTCTGTCTGGGCATCAGGGTATTTGTTCAGCAGCGCTGTTATTGATGCTTCTGTGCCGGAAGCCCTGCCAACAGTCAATCCGCGCACCTGCCGGAGGAAATGTGTGTTTTCACAGTCAGGATTCACAAGTCTGCCGCCCCGGTACGGGAATTCGTCGGGATCGAGCAGATTCATATCAAACAGACTGATCAGGCGACCGTCCGACTCCTCGGCGCCAGTATCGGCCAGTTGCTCTTCCCCCACCAGTACTACATCTCCGGGCACAAGGGAACGGTCGTAAGCCCCCGTAATTCCGGCATTGATCAGGAGATCGGGTTTTCTGGCAGAGAGATAACCCGCAAGTTTCCATGTAGTAGCTACCGGACCGACACCTGTTACGAGCACCGATATCCGATGGCTGCCCAGGGCAAACTCATTTTCGTTGCCCGGGTTCGACAGGGATTCCAGCCACTGTATGACAGGAGCAATTTCGAAGGGTGTGGCAGAAACAAGTGTGATATTCAAAATTTCGGACTAATTTTGCAAACAAAGGATAAAGGTAATGCTTGATCTGATCATTGATTTTGACAAATCGCTGTTCCGGGCTATCAACACCGGAATGAGCAACGATTTATTTGACGCGGTGCTTCCCTGGCTCAGGGAGGGGAAGATCTGGGCTCCGCTGTATCTTTTTCTGGCGTCATTTCTGTGGATCAACTTCAGACGCAGGGGCCTGATTGTTGGTATCGGGCTTGCTTTGAGTGTGGGGGTGGCTGATTTCACATCAGGCACAATTATAAAAAAAAATGTGCAGCGAGTCAGACCGTGCAATGATCCTTCCATGGAGATGCTGATGATCAGGCGGGTACCATGCGGGAGCGGCTACAGTTTTACCTCCAACCATTCCGCCAATCATTTTGCCATTGCTGCATTTCTGATTGTCCTTTTCGGGCATACCGGACGGGCATTTCGGTATGCTGCGGTATTGTGGGCCGGATCCATTGCATTTTCACAGGTTTATGTAGGGGTACACTACCCGCTGGATGCAGTATGTGGCGTCCTGTTGGGAAGCCTGATCGGGGGACTTTCGGGGCGCTGGTTCAGTCGTCATTATCCTTTACAGGCGGCTTCCTGAAGTCCATGATGGCCGTCCATACCGACAGCCGTTTGTCATCGAGACGGGTCCAGATGGGCCTGACCATTCCGCGGTGTGCCGAGATATTATTGTAATCGCCGAAGAACACCCTTGTTTCGTTACAGTTTGGTGCAAAAGGCGAACTGCTGACCTGCATATTTTTGAATGACTTGCCACCGTTCTGACTGGCAGCGACATAAACCTCCGTGGAAAGCGGGTCTTTGGCATTGCGTCTGTCGTAATAGACAATATACAGATGACCATCCGTTTGATCAATGGCCATCCACGACATGAATTGCTGCTTTCCCGGCGGGTCATCGTTCACACGCAGCGCCTTGCTCCAGGTTTTTCCGCCATCGGTACTTTTGCACAGGAAAATATCCGTATCCAGGTTTCCGTTGCGCTGGTCAGACCAGTTAATGTACAGGGCGCCGCGGTTAGAGCCGCCGGACAGATCGCATACCAGTATGGGCATACCGTTGCAGCGACCGATACCGGCTACATCGAACGACCAGCCTCCCGGCTGGTCAGTCACCTCGATATCCTGTTCCAGCCATGTTTTCCCTCCATCGGTGGATACATCGAACCATATTTTGTTATTCCAGCTCCATGCAACGTAAATCTCGCCTTTGGGGCCAAATGCAGGAACGGCGCCTTCCGGGGTGTTATCTCCGTCGAGACAGTCGCCTTCAAACTGATTAATGACAACGGGAGCAGACCAGGTAACGCCACTGTCGTCGCTGCGGCTGAAAAGAATGCGGGAACGATCTGTTTCGATACGTTCGGAGTTGTAGGAGTCGAACTCCGTCCAGGTACATACCAGCGCGTTGGTGCGCGGATCGGCACAGAGCCAGTGTTTGTCCTGATCCTTCGGGTGGCTCATTCCGGTGAAGCTGCTTGCGGGGTAGGTTTTGCCCCCATCGGTACTTTTCTGGATGACAATCCTGTCGAGCAGGTGTTCGCTGGCCCAGCCATCGCGATCGGGGTCACTCAGGTGCGCGTAATAAAAATTTCCTTTCCAGTCGGCAATAACAACCGGATCACCGAATACGCCATAATCGGATTCGAGTTTTCCGGCATCCCAGGTGTGTCCGCCATCGTGGCTCCAGTAATAACGGTCAATAACTGCACCTGCGGCGATTTGCAGGGGATTGGCCGGATTGACACAGATGGAGGGCTCACAGGGGCCGTAAACATCGCCTTCCACCGAACCTGCGATCAGTACATTTTTGAAAACAGAGCGGTTGGCAACCGTTTTTTTGGTCTGGGAACAGGCTGTCAGTGCGAACAGCAGCGAGAATACAGCGATAAAATTCAGTTTGTACATAATTAGAGCTCAGTTTCGGTTTCCAAAAAGCAGGCTTCCTATTCTGACGAGTGTACTGCCCTCCTCAAGAGCAATTTCCCAGTCGCCCGACATACCCATTGATATTTCATGAAACCAGGGTGAGTTTTCAAAAAAGCGGCTCCTGAGCGAGTCAAAAATTGATTTCAGTTGTTTGAACTCACTCCGTACAAGCGACTGGTCATCGGTGAAGGTGGCCATACCCATTACACCGCAGATTCGGATGTTTTTCATTTCACTGAAAGCGGGGTTACTCAGTATCCCGGCGGCTTCCTGTTCGCTGAGTCCGAACTTGGATTCTTCCGAGGCAATATGAAACTGCAGCAGACAGTCAATTACCCTGTTATTTTTCAGCGCCTGCCTGTTGATTTCCTTCAGGAGATCAAAGCTGTCAACTGAATGTATCAGTGAAACATAGGGAGCTATGAATTTCACTTTGTTGGATTGCAGGTGACCGATCAGGTGCCATTCGATATCTTTGGGAAGCGCTTCATATTTTTGTTGAAGCTCCTGAACGCGGTTTTCACCAAATATGCGCTGTCCTTTCAGGTACAGCGGCATGATACGCCCGGGCGGGTGTGTTTTGGAAACTGCCACCAGGCGAGCATTTTTTTCAGACAGTTTTTGTGCAATTACTTCCAGCATCGGAGGCAAAAGTAAGCGCTTCCTGCCTGATTTTGTTCATTAATCGGTTAGCATGCATTACCTTTCGGCTTTTTACAGCTTCTTTTAACATAATCATCATCAGCCTGAGAGAAATGAATCGAGTCCTGTCCAGTTTTCTGACCATTTTTTCCTTTACCTGTAGCCTGGTACAGGCACAGCAATGTCCCACGCTGAGTCAGAACGCCACGCTGACTTCGCCCGACTGTCAGCCCGGCCTGAACCCCTGTACCCTTTGTCCGGGTGATACCTACACCCTGAATGCCAATGGCAACAATCTCCACGTTGGGGACTGCATAAACTGGTATGTGAGTACTACCCCGGGTTTCAATCCGTATAATGGTCAGGGCACCCTGCTTGGCTGTTCAGAAATTACCACTCCACCGCCGGATCCCTGCAATCCCAACCCGATTCTGCTGGGTTTCTTTGTGAATGCCTGTGGAACGGAAGAGAACAACGAGTTTATTGCCATGTGGTCAGGTGGCGGTTTCTATGTGAGTGATCTCACTATCAGCTACGATGATCCGGCAAACAACGGTTGCGGATTTCAGTCGCCGGGCGGCGATGTGGTTGCCTCCATCGGGGATGACTGCCCCGGGGCGGTTTACGTGGGTCCGGGCGAATCAGTACCGGCGAATGTGCCTGTGATAATATTTACCAGTGCTTCTGCAGATTTCAACTACAACTTTGGCGGACTTTGTGCCAATTTCGGTACCGTTTATGTATTGCAAAGCAGCTGCACTCCATCAGGAGAGGGTGTTTTCCCGCAGACAGGGTCAGGTGGATCAACCACTACCGTTTCTATCGGTTGCTGGTCTGATGCCATTTCCTACAACATCAACCAGCTGGTAGGAGGAAACGGTGCTTTTGTGGCCCAGGTGCCCATCCTGGGAACCACATTTTATGGCAATGCCGGTTGCAGCTGGCCGGGCTTCCCCGGGTTGCCGGGCGATGATCCGATTATCATTGTCGAGCCGCTGGAAGTGGAAGTGACCGCCGACGAGTGCAACATGGGGCCGTATTACATAGTGGGAATTTATGAACCGCTGCCGCAGAATTGTCCGCAGGTTTTCACCAACTATCTGTCCTATGATGTGGTTTGTCCGGAGCCCGTGCTCGGTACTGCAGATTTATGTGCCAACGCGCCACCTTTCAATCTGGTAACCATACAGGACCCGGGAGTACCAAGTGGTACCTGGTCGGGCACCGGGGTTACCGGAACCACTTTCAATCCGGCAGGGTTGAGCGGCCCCATTCCGCTCACGTTCACTCCCACTTCCGACTGTGGAGTGCCTGCCACCACCACCATTACTGTTTTTGAGGCTGTGACTGCCATGATTGACTCGGTACCCACCGTGTGTGCTGGCGGTTCAGTATTGCTGACAGTCCATTTTACCGGTACGGGGCCCTGGACATTCGACCTGACAGCCAATGGTTCGCCGGTGGGTTCGTTCAATACCTTTGACAATCCGTTTATCATTCCGGTTGCCCCTGTGGCCAACACCAACTACGTAATCCGTAATCTGAGAGACGACGCAGGTTGTACAGGTCCCAATGCCTCACGACAGGTGCTGATTTCCAGCGGGACTGCCATGGCCACGCTTTCTCTGATTGGCAACGATACCATCTGTTCGGCCACGCCGGCACAGTTTTCGGTGAGTTTTCAGAACGGTGTACCTGCCTACGGATTTGTATATGCGATTAATGGAATTGCCCAGCCTCCAGTAAACAATATTAACAGCAGTCCGTACCCGTTGTCCTTTAATCTGTCTTCCACGTCCACTGTTTCTCTGGTTAGCATGACCGACAACGGAGGTTGCCCCGGGACAGTATCCGGACAGGCGACAGTAACCGTACTGCCCTCTCCGACTGCACAGCTGACATCAGACACGGTACAGGTTTGTGCCGGATCCACAGATTCACTGACCATCAAATTTACTGGAAAAGCTCCGTTTATTTACACACTTCGGATCAACGGAGTGGCACAGCCGCAGGATACTTCGCTGTTGAATATGATCAAAATTCCTGTGCTGCCAACGGGTGATACCGTGGTCTATTCTCTTCTCAGCGTCTGGGATTCTATCTGTGTCGGTACAGCAAGCGGCATATATCGTGTTATTGTAACTCCACTTCCTTCTGCCAGCATCAGCGCCAACCAGACTATTTGTCCGGGGGGAACAGGCACCCTGAACTTCAACCTGACAGGTACAGGGCCCTTCCTGATTACGTATGCAGCCAACGGAGTTCCGCAGCCCTCCATACAGGCCAATTCAACACCGTTCTCCATACAGGTAACGCCATCGGCAACTACAACATATACGCTGCTTTCCATGGAAGGCAACGGGTGCGCCGGCCCTGTTTCCGGTGTTGGCGTAATAGCCATCGCACAACCTTCCACAGGCATAGTCAGCGGAGGCGGTCAAACCTGTCAGGGAGGCTCGGGCACCACTGTCACATTTACCTTCACAGGCACCGGCCCGTTCACGTTTGTGCACTCGCTCAACAATATACCACAGGCACCCATCACCACGAACCAGAACGTTTACACCATTCAGAGCAGCCCTTCCGTGGGTACCACCTACAGGCTGGTGAGCCTGACCGACGGAAACAACTGCACGGGCACGGTGAGCGGAGTGGCGCTGGTACTGGTCTTCGTGCCAGCTACAGCCATCATGTCGGGTGATGCCACCTTTTGTGATTCAGCCAATACGAATGTAATTGTTGAC
>CAILQK010000072.1 GCA_903836265.1 uncultured Bacteroidota bacterium
GCTTTCAGTTTCCATTGACGAGTTCGTGGAGGACTTCCAGGATACCAGCATCCGCAACCTGTTTATTCAGAATAATGGCTCGTTTGAGACAGTTCCGGGCTTTCAGTTCAATCTGAACAGTGAACTGACCACTGTCAGTTTCGAGGAATTCAACTGGCTGAATATTGAGACGGCCAAAGTGAAACTCACTTTTCAGCATAACGTCTTTGTGGATGCCAACAATATCACGGTTACCATTATTGATGCCACTTTCAACCAGACAATCGGAACGCTCTTTTTCGATAATGTACCCAAAAATACTGCCGTCACCAGGGAGCTCACTCTTTCGGGTCTGACCATTGGCAAATCTTTCAAGGTGTTTCTGAACTCCTTCGGTTCGCCCGGATCTGGAAGTGTGCCTGTGCTGATAGATCTGACCAGGCAGATTGATGTCACGCTGGAGGTCACGGACGCGTACGCGAGCGCAGGCGAGACAAAAATCGGTACGAACAGTGTGGGCAGAGATACACTGATACTTGATATTCAGCCGGATAATGGCGAAAGAATCTCGCTGGTAAAGGTCAAATCTGTAAGTGCCGAAGCCGATATTATTTCCACCATTACTACCCCAATGAAGGTAAAACTGTTCTTCCCGGGAATTTACCGCAACAGTTCCAATTTTACTGATGAATTCACCCTTTTGACTACCGCTCCGGGCAGTCCGTTCAAAAAGAGTTTTGATTTTTCGACTACGGACTGGTATTTCGATCAGGACCCACTGCAACCCTGGAACAAAATGAAGGTTTATTACGAGACCTTTCCCGAAGGCAATCCGGATGACTTTATTCAGTTCGCGGCTACCGACAAGATAGCTGTTTCCATGCGCGTGCACGCTTTTGAGGTAGAAGAAGTAAGGGGATATTTCGGCAGGCAGGAGGAGCCGCTTGATGCATCTACGCTTGATCTGGATCTGAATTTTTCTTTTGTCAACCCGCAAAGTACACCTGTACTATTTGATAACCCGACGGCTGATCTCGAGGTAAACAACTCTTTCGGTATGCCTTTTCAGGTAAATTTTGATATGCAGGCCAGTGGACTGAACGAGGCACAGGCTTCCCTGAATCCGCCTGTACTGAACTTTGACTATCCGCCTGTACAGGAAGCCGGGCAGTCAAAACAGACCCGGATTCTTCTCAACAAAACCAACTCGGATATTGTGAACTTTCTGTCAGTTTATCCGGAGGAGCTCACCTACAGCGGCACTGCTGTTGTCAATCCCGATGATAATCAGCAGGAGGTCAACTTTATTCGTCAGGACAGTCGCCTGGCTGCCTCTGCCACATTTGATCTGCCCTTCGCCTTTCGTGTCCAGGATCTGGTATTCCGTGATACAGCCAACGGTATAGATCTCGATTTTGGCGATTATCTGAAACTGGAGGATATTGATACCGCCGAACTGAAAATAGCCTATACCAACGGTCTGCCACTCCGGAGCTACGCCAATCTGATTGCGCTGGCCAAAAACGGCACCGAAAATACTGTTGCGGGCAATATCTCCATGCCCGCAGCAGCTGTTGACAATACGGGAACAGTTTCAGCCGGCGGTGAGGCCCGGGGCGATATTTTTGTCGCCTTGTCGTACGATCAGCTGCTGCGCCTCGATGAAGCCGACAAACTGATCCTGGAGGTACATTTCCAGTCGCCCGATAACGGCACCAAACTGGCCCGGATGTATTCGAGCTACAGAATGGATATCAAAACAGGTGTGAAACTCATCCTCAAAATCTGATTCTCCGATAATATGATGTTCAACCTGACACGCTCCGGATTCCTGTGCGCAAGCGCGATGCTGTTCATAATGCCAGCATCACTTTCAGCGCAGCAGGATATGAGTATTTTTCTTCAGAATCACCTGATACAATCAAATATTGCCGGAAATCCGGCCGGTTTTACCGGGAAAAAAATAGCTGTAGCCTTGCCCGATGTACATCTTGGTGTACAGAACGGGGCATTTCATCTGGGCGATATGTTCGCCAAAACCAATCAGGGGGAATTCTTCAATCTTGAAAAAGCCATTTCAAAAATGGAAGATACCGGCAACCGGCACCGGTCTTTCTTTGACGTTGCAGGAATGGCGGTGGTGATGAGGGCAGGGGAGCGGACACAGTTTTCAGTGTCGCAGTCCTTCAGATCGGGCTTTCAGGTCAGATATCCCAAAGCGCTGGCAGGTGTGGCGTGGTACGGCAATGCTGCATATCTGGACCAGACCCTCGACCTTTCGTTTGTGACCAGCGTGCTCGCATATAACAACATCGCCCTGGGTATGGCAAGAAAGGTGAGTGGAAAACTGGACTTTGGTGTCAGACTGAATATCCTGAGTGGAATGGCCTGCATGAATACCGTTGATGGCCAGTTGAAGATACGCACCAGCGGTGAAAATTACCAGCTGAATGTGGAGTCTGATCTTCAGCTGCAAACCGTCGGTATGCCCGATCTCACCAAAGAGGGTATCCGGGATATCCGGACAGAGGAAATAAAAGCGAACACCTTCAGCTGGACCAACCCCGGCATGTCACTTGATCTGGGTGTTACCCTGAAACCTGTGGAGGCGCTGGAAATTGGGTTGTCTGTGTCCGGTTTGGGCGGTATTGCCTGGAGCGAGCGTTCGCTCGACCAGAGCAGTCGCGGTGAACGCACCTTTGAGGGTGTCACGATCAATCTGTTTGACCAGCAGGAGGGTAAATTCACCGGCGTCTCGCTGCAGGATTCGGTCTTCGGCGTACTTGGTCTCAAAACGACCACTGCTGCCTTCTCTTCTGCCCTCCCGGTACGCGCGCTGGCAACAGCCCGATATACGAATGGGAAGGATCTTTGCTATGGTGCTGCATTGCAATATCTCACCTGGAATGATATTTCCGGGGCAGGATTCAGTGCACAGGCGCAGCGTCAGGCCGGTCGTCATCTCAGTTTGGGTGCAATAGCCGGATTCAACACCTTTTCCGGTTTTCAGGCAGGTGCGAGCGCGGTTCTTCAGTTTGGTCCGGTACAGTTTTTCCTCATTTCAGATGACATTATCCCGTTTTTTATCCCGGATGCAGGTGGGGGGCTTCATTTCCGTGGCGGCATCAATATAGTCCCGGGCAAAAAAAGTGCCCGAAAGGCGCTGACTGAACCCGAAGGACAGGGCTGATACGCTCATCAGGAGACTGATTGCCACCTGATAGTGGCCTCCTCCGGCTGTTAAGGGTTGCAATCACCATTTTGGCCGATACTTGCTTGCAGTCAGCCAATACTTGCTGATATTTGCGCCGCCCTGTACCCTCACTGATTCTGACATGACGCCGACACCCAGTTATTTTCAACGCCTGTTTGTTGCCGGGCTCAGATATGCTTTCCAGGTACTTTTCGTGCTCGTGTGCGCCTGTGCGCCCGCCCGGGCCCAGCAGGCCACTTTCAGGGGAATACTGGAGGATGTTACTGCAGCCACTCCGCTTGCGTATGCGAATGTGCGGGTGTATAAAGTGGCAGACAACCAGCTGGCCGGCGGCGGCCTTTCGGCCGAAGATGGTACATTTTCGGTTCAGTTGCCTTTCGGAACCTATTATGCTGAAGTAGAATACATTGGTTTTGAAACAGTTAAAACTGATACCTTCAGTCTGTCGAGAGCAAGAGCTGTTCACAATACCGGTGTTCTGAAAATAAAGGCCACCACGGAATCACTGGGAGAAGTAGAAATCGTGGCAGAAAAAAGCAGTATGGTACTCTCTCTCGACAAGAAAATATTCAATGTCGGGAAAGATCTCGCCAACGCGGGTGGCTCTGCTACTGAAATACTCACCAATATTCCTTCAGTAAGTGTTGACCCCGACGGAACCGTGAAACTGAGGGGCAGCGATAACGTACGGATCCTGATTGACGGAAAACCATCCGGACTGGTGAGTTTCAAGGGAAGTGCCGGATTGCAGCAGTTACAGGCCAGTATGATAGACCGGGTGGAAATAATTACCAACCCTTCGGCCCGCTACGAAGCAGAAGGATCGGGTGGAATCATCAATATAGTGTTGAAAAAAGACCAGAAACAGGGCTTCAATGGATCCTTTGAACTTATCAGCGGCTATCCGTACAACATGGGTGCTTCCGCCAATCTGAACTACCGGCATAAAAAAATCAACTTTTTCGTCAATTATGGCTTCTCACACCGGAAATCACCGGGGGGAGGTGATTTGTACCAGCGCCGAACTCCGGGCGATACCACATTCATCCTGTTGCAGACTACCGACAACCTGATGAAAAGCCTGAATAACAATATCAGGGGTGGTCTTGATTATTTCTTCACCGAAAACAGCGTGCTTACCGCCTCCTGTTTGTGGAGAAGAAGCGATGCCAACCGGCTTTCATCCATCAGATATGAAGATTATCTGTTCAATACTGACAATCCGGTCGGATATACCCTCCGCCAGCAGGATGAGACTGAAGACGAGCCGAATTCCGAATACTCGCTTGTTTACCGCCGGAAGTTTTCCGATGAAGGACATGAATTGACAGCCGAGGTCAAGTACCTGAACTATTGGGAGCACTCCGACCAGTCTTTCCCGCAGCAAACCTATTTTCCGGATGGTACCGAGGATGCTTCCGGTGCACTCTTCGAAAAATCGCTGAACGACGAATATGAAAATCAGTACCTGTTTCAGCTCGACTATGTGCGTCCGCTGGGTAAAGACGGAAAGTTTGAGACCGGGGTGAGAAGCAGTTTCCGCGATATGGTGAACGATTATCAGGTGTCAAGCCGTAATGCCAACGGAGTGTTTGAAGTGATACCCGGTCTTGACAACTACTTCATTTATAACGAAAATATTAATGGCGCATACCTGATTTACGGCAATAAAAGAAACAAATTGTCATGGCAGGGTGGCCTCAGGGCTGAGCACACCGACATAGAAACCATTCTGCGGGAAAGCGGAGAATCCAACCCGCGCCAATACTTCAACTTTTTCCCCAGCGCCCATCTCACGTACGAACTGCCGGGTGGCCATGCAATACAGTGGAGTTACAGTCGGCGGGTGAGGCGGCCTGTTTATTTTGACCTGTCTCCATTCTTTACCTACACTGACAAGCGCAACTACTGGAGCGGAAACCCCAATCTGAACCCCGAATTCAGCGATGTGGTCGAGATTGGTCACGTAAAGTATTTTGACAGGGGCTCCATGGCATCATCGGTGTATTACAGGCATACAGACGCCAAAATTGATCATATCCGGCTGCTCGACGTACAGGGACTTGCCAATACCCGGCCGGAAAACCTGAACTTCGAAAACGCACTCGGTTTTGAATTTACCACCGGCTATTCTCCGGTCAAATGGTGCAAACTTGACGCCAATTTCAATCTTTTTCATGCCAGAATAGACGGAAGCAACCTGGATGCCACGTTCACAGCTACAACCAACAGCTGGTTTGCCCGCCTCACCTCCCGGTTTATATTTCCCCGTGATTTCGATTTGCAGCTGAGGGGCAATTACGAAGCACCTCAGAATACAGCACAGGGAAGCCGGAAAGCATTATATTATCTGGATCTGGCTGCGAGTCAGGACGTACTGCAAAAAAATGGTACCCTGACGCTGAACATCTCGGATGTATTCAATACCCGAAGATGGAGAGGCATTACCGAGGGAGCGGACTTTTACACAGAGAGCTCCTTTCAGTGGCGTCGCAGGCAGATTAACCTGACTTTCAGTTACCGGATCAAACAGGCGAAACCGGCACAGAAAAAAGGAGAGGAGTAATGATTCCGATGAAAAAAGTCCCGTTGTCCCTTGGTTTTAAACGTTTTCAGCACTATCTTTGCGGGCCTTTTTGTGCAAAAAAGGAATAATTTAACCTAACTTTTTGATTTTCAACATGTTCGCAATCGTTTCCATTGCCGGTCAACAATTCAAAGTTGAGGAAGGTCAGCAGATCTTCGTCCACCGGCTGGCAGCCAATGAAGGAGATTCAGTTTCCTTTGATGCCGTACATCTGCTCGACAACGACGGTAAAGTAACCGTCGGTACTCCTAATGTGAAAGGCGCTTCTGTCAAGGCCAGCGTTCTGGCTCATGTAAAGGGCGACAAGGTGATTGTTTTCCACAAGAACCGTCGCAAGGGCTACCGCAAGAAAAACGGACACCGCCAGTCGTTTACCAAGATCAAGATCGAGTCTGTCAAGGCTTAGTCGCACCGTCCCTGAAAAAACGGTTTTTCTCAAATTCAAAAAAAGCTGAAAAATGGCACACAAAAAAGGTGTAGGTAGTTCAGATAACGGCCGCGACAGTAAAAGCAAACGTCTCGGCGTAAAATTGTTCGGTGGTCAGGTGGCCACTGCAGGAAATATTCTGGTTCGTCAGCGTGGCACTCGTTTCCACCCGGGCGAGAATGTATATATGGGTCGCGACCACACGCTTCACGCCGCTATTGACGGCGTGGTTGTTTTCACGCGCAAGCGCGATGACCGCAGCTATGTAAGTGTACTGCCACAAGTTGCAGAAGTAATTGACGCTCCGGCTCCTGCAAAGAAGGCAGCTGCAAAAAGCGCTCCGGCTCCAAAGGCTGAGGCTCCGGCTCCCGCGGTTGTTGAAGCAGCAGAGCCCGCTGCAGAAAAGAAAACTGCATCCAAAAAGGCTCCCAAGCTCGATGATCTCAAAATCATCGAGGGCGTAGGTCCGAAAATCGAGACACTGCTGAAAGATGGCGGTATTTCAACCTGGGCCGAACTGGCAGCTGCTTCCGTTGACCGTCTGAAGGAAATTCTCGATGCTGCCGGTCCGCGTTACCAGATCCACGACCCCAGCACATGGCCCGCACAGGCGAAGTTCGCCGCGGAAGGCAAGTGGGAAGAGCTGAAAGACTACCAGGAAATGCTCATGGGCGGTCGCGATAACGGCTGATTTGTCTTTCCCGGAGAATATTTAATCCCGTCAACTGGCATTTCTGTTCAGTTGACGGGATTTTTTGGTTTTATGGAAATTTAACAGATGTTTTGATCAAAATATCTGCGTACCTAAGCGAACATAACCGGCCGTTCAGATCGTATTGGAGTGGCGGACAAAATTTGTCCCGACGAATATCAGGGGTATATGCCATTCGCCACGATTTCATTTCTGCGAAGAAGTTCATAGTAAAGATAATTTCAAACGCATGAGAATTGACAAAATTCGGGTCAAAAACTTTAAAGGATTCTCGGAGGAAGTCTTTGAACTCAATCCTCACTTCACGGTTTTTAATGGAGATAACGCCAAGGGAAAGACATCTGTTCTGGATGTACTGGCGGTGGCTGCAGGCAGTTTTTTAAGAGGAATTGATGCAGCGGCCAATGAATCGCGAGGTATAGATAAAAATGAAATTCGTGTAGTTACCAAAGATAATCAGCCACTGCCCCAGTTGCCGGTTGAAATTCATACCTTTGGAACAGTAAATGGAAAAAATATTACAGAGGGCTGGTTGCGAACAATTGAAAAATTATCAAAAAAGACTACCACCACGTTCAAGAAAACCAGAAGTATTGTGATGATTGCGGAAGAAATGCTGAAGCAAAGTCGCTCGGGAAGGGATGTGCTATTTCCCGTGATAGCGTATCATGGTACCGGTCGCTTGTGGGCCGAACACGAAGAAAAAAAAGCAACTTGTAAAAAGACAGGACAAGGTGTTTCTCAGGCATATAACAATTGCCTTTCTCCAATACCGGGAAATCCCCGGTATCCCAATCTGAATAAAAATGATTCAAGATGGCGACACAGGAGAGTCGCCCGGGAATGGGCAGTAAAATATCTGCCCAAATATGAAGATGGTCGGTTGTCAGCATGTGAAATTGCTGAATTTGCCGCTCAAAAGGGCTTTTTTTCGGTTTGGTTTTCGGTCTATAATTCTCACGATGACGTTAAAAAGGCATTAATAGAATCATTCATCGGCACTGCAATCAATTGTTTCGATAATATGGGTGGATACAAGCCTGTTTACCGCAATCCAAATAATCCGGCCGACCCGATCTGACTGGCTGTTACATATTTGAATAAACTGCTTCAAATATGTACAACATCCTATTCTGATGCCAGAACAACCTGCTATCACCTCCATGCCTCACCATCTCCTCATCGTTTTCCTCGGCGGCGGCCTTGGCAGTATCTGCCGCTGGAGTATCTCGCTGGCCATGCAGCCCCTGCAATCGCGATTTCCCTGGGCTACGCTCGCTGCCAACGGACTGGCCTGTCTCCTGCTTGGTGCACTGGTTGGCCTGCAGATGTCCGGCAACCTGTCAGCAGAAAAAAGACTGCTGCTCGTAACCGGTTTTTGCGGCGGATTCAGTACGTTTTCAACCTTTACCGCCGAAACACTGCAGGCTTTTCAAAGCGGTTACTACCTCTCCGCAGCGGCAAATGTGCTCGGAAGTTTGATAATCTGTTTTGTATGCCTACTTTTGGGCATCAAAATGACAGCCTGACCAATAATTCTGAATAATTCTATGAACCAGGACATTCAGGAGCGACTTCAGCTCCTCGAAGAAAAGTACGCCGCCATGGGCCAGGATATGAAATCATATCTCGATGGTCTGCTCTATGCCGATTATCTCACATACTGGGATTACATCCATCTGGACACCCTGCTCAGTCTTCAGAACCCGCGCACTCCCATACCTGATGAGCGTATTTTCATCACGTATCACCAGATTACCGAACTGTACTTCCGGCTCACGCTCGATGCGCTGGAACAGCTCGCCTGCCAAAGGGAAGTCTCTGCCGAACTGTTGAAACGCCAGCTTGTTCGTATTAACCGTTACTTCACACAGCTGATCAATTCTTTCGATATCATGGTGGATGGTATGGATCGCGACGAATTCCTGCGTTTCCGGATGAGCCTCCTGCCCGCCAGCGGCTTTCAGAGTGTGCAGTACCGTATGATTGAAATGGCTGCCACTGACCTTGGGCAGTTGGTTCACGTGTCCAAACGTGAACTCACCGAAGGAGTAAATGATGTGGAGTTGCTGTATTCTGTACTATACTGGAAATCAGGTGCCACCGAATTGGCAAGTGGCAAAAAAACACTCACTTTGCGCCAGTTTGAGGATAAATATGGCCAGGATTTGCTCCGTTTTGCCAAAAAGTACCATTCCTGCAATCTGCGCAGAATTTATTGCAGACTGCCTGAAGATGCCCGTCGGGATACCGAACTTGCGGGGCTGATGAAAGAATTTGACCTGAATGCCAATGTGCGCTGGGCGCTCTCTCACTATCGCTCTGCCGTCAGGTATCTGGATGCAAAACCCAAAGAAATTGAGGCAACGGGTGGTACCAACTGGCAAAAATACCTGCCCCCGCGGTTCCAGTGCGTGCAGTTCTATCCCGAACTCTGGTCGAAAGAAGAAACCGAAAACTGGGGGAAATTTCATTGATTTAATACCAGGAACATTAAAACTCAGGGGAACAGCTTCTACCTTGGCAAAAATCTGATTTGCGGATGGTTAATTCGGGTATTTACAGCGGATTGTGTTCGGCCAAATCGGCCGGCTCCAAACGTATTGCCATGCTGCTCGATCCCGACAAGTTTATTTCACCGCTTGCCGGCAGTGAACTGGATGTGGCTGTTGAGGCGGGTATTGACTATTTTTTTATCGGAGGCAGCCTGATTGCCCATCCCGGCCTCGATGCTTTTCTGGAGTCTGTGCGCAAGCGCTGCGATATACCGCTGGTTCTTTTCCCGGGCAGTTTCTTTCAGCTGAGCTACAAGGCAGACGCACTGCTCTTTCTGTCTCTGATCAGCGGTAGAAACCCCGAACTGCTGATTGGCCAGCACGTTATTGCCGCACCTTTTCTGAAACTGTCGCCGCTTGAAATTGTCAGTACCGGATATATGCTCGTTGATGGCGGTGTAAATACCTCTGTCCAGTATATGTCGAATACAGTGCCTATTCCGCACAACAAGAATGATATCGCGGTGAGTACAGCCCTCGCCGGTGAAATGCTCGGACTGAAGGCGCTTTATCTGGAGGCAGGATCGGGAGCGCGTAATCCTGTATCGGAGAGCATGATTGCGGATGTGAGCCGTGCGGTTTCAGTGCCTCTGATTGTTGGCGGAGGTATCAGGAATGCAGAAAGCGTCGGAGCCGCATACAGGGCTGGTGCTGACCTGGTTGTGGTGGGCAACGCGCTGGAAAAAAATCCGGGTCTGATCCGCGAGCTGGCTGCTGCCCGCTACTGAATGTTACTCAACCTTGTTGACACTTCTCTGTATTACCTCCTGATAACAGGCCTCATAATCAGGTAATATGTTATTGATGTCGAACCTGCGCGCCTGCGCGTATGCGTTCGCCCTGAACTCTCCGAGTGTGGAATCATCGGATAATATTTTGATGGCAAAATTTGCCATTTCCGACACATTGCCCGGGTCGCTCAGGTAACCGGTAACTCCGTGAATGTTTACCTCGGGAAGTCCTCCTCCGTTAGATGATATTACAGGTACTTCACAGGCCATGGCTTCGAGTGCTGCCAGACCAAAACTCTCGTGTTCTGATGGAATGACGAACAGATCGCAGATGGCGAGCAGCTCCTCTATGGCATCCTGCTTTCCGAGAAAACTGACATGATCGCTGAGGCACAGCTCCCTGCACAGCCTTTCACAGTGCTGTCGCTCGGGGCCATCGCCAATCATGAGCAGTTTGGAGGGTACCTCGGCGAGTATATTCCGGAAAATATGGATGACATCTTCCACCCGCTTCACTTTTCTGAAATTGGAAGTATGAGCGACAATACGCTCGCCGTTGGGTGCGATTATTTTCTTGAAATGATCCTTGTTTGTCTTCCGGAACCGTTCAAAATCTATGAAATTGTAAATGACCCTGATATCGCGCTGAATACTGAACTGAGCCAGTGTATCGTCTTTGAGACTCTGGGAAACTGCCGTAACACCGTCGCTTTTGTTGATACTGAACTCCACGACAGGTGCAAAGGCATGGTTGTTGCCCACCAGTGTGATATCGGTACCGTGGAGGGTGGTTACTACGGGCAGGTATCGGCCCTGCGTGAGCAGAATTTTCTTGGCCATATACGCTACCGCAGCATGTGGTATGGCGTAGTGCACATGGAGAATATCCAGATTGTGGTAGGTAACAACATCCACAATCTTGGAGGCAAGCGCAGTGTCGTAGGGAGGATACTCAAAAAGCGGATAATCATCGCTGTCCACTTCATGGTAAAACACATTTGCCTCGAAATGCGCCAGCCTGACGGGTCGCCTGTACGTGATGAAATGTATCTCGTGCCCCCTGCGGGCAAGACCCAGACCCAGTTCGGTGGCTACTACTCCGGAGCCGCCATAAGTGGGGTAACAAACGATACCTATTCTCATGCTTTTGACAATACACAAACAGAACAAAATTTCTGCTCTCAAGGTTCAGCATGGCGCTCCCCGAGTGACTTCCATTTGTCCTCAAGCCACTCCCAGTCCACCACGGTTTCCTGATCGAGACGGGCCCGGATACGTTTCAGTGCAGCAGAAGCATTATATTTTTTATCTATTTGAAGCTGTTCCCTGACTTTGTACAATTCTTTGGCTATCGAAAAAAACTGGAGTCTTTCTTCGCGTCTGTGTGTGGGCAGGGAGTCTTCCCGCCTGATGTGCGTGGTTGTGGCGTGCATCATGGCGGCCCCGTAATCGTCCTCCAGGTCACCCAGTTCGTAGTGGATTCTGACATCGAGGGTGGCGGCTATGGCATACAGATATATGTCTTCGCACATACCATAGTTGAGGTAGTGGGGCAATTTGCTGGCTGCGTCCCTGAAACTGCCGCGATAGGCATCTACTGCAGCTCGCGTGATATCCACCAGCAGGGAGGTTTGTACGGTATCCAGACCGCGCAACCTGCCTGAGTACTCATCTACAAATGCAGCACACCAGTCTGTGAGCCCGAGTTTTAGACCCGAGAAGAGCGTATTCTGATAAAAGGAGGTGGCAATGGTTTCACCCGGTTTTACCTGTTCCAGCTGGCGTCGCTGCCTGTTGTGCAACTTCTCCATAAAGCGCCTGTCGCGCGTTTCTCTGTAGCGGGCCGGCCAGAAACTGCGAAGAAGGATTCCGAGCGTATCAATCCTGTTTTTGGGGAGTACGCCCGTGTTCCGCTCCAGCAACAGTTCGAAAGCTTCCAGTCGCTGATCTGCAATGGTCGGGTCGTTTTCGGTAAAAAATTCCAGAAAAGTACAATACAAGTCAACCCCCGGATCTACAGAGAGCCCTGTATGCCGGATAAGGCCAACAAGTTCTGTGGTGAACTGCACATTGGCTTCATACCGCGCAAATTCGGGAGAGCCGGCTTCAAAAAGAGCCAGCCTTCTTCCGTAATGGAGCAACTGACATATATGTTCCAGTTTGGCAGTCAGATAAAATGAATCGAGGCGCTCTGTAGCTGCGAGCAGGTTGTTGTCGCCCTCTTCCAGACTGCTTGTGGTTTCATACAATACTTTTTCGTGTTCAGTCATGAACCGGAAATACATGAAATCCATGAACTCATACTCGTCAAACGCGGAAAGTTGCCGTTGCCCGTCTAGGGCATCGCGCACCTGCTTGTTCAGATTCAGGAAGAAGTTTTCCGCCTTGCGTCCCTTTCGGTAACCGGTTTCCCGGGGCATGGACGGCTGTTTGTCTGCTCCCTGCGACTGCGTATTCTGGTGCAGGCGCTCGTTGTACAGCCGCATGAGTGCCAGCTTGTGTTGTATATCGTGCAAAGATACCTTTTCGGTGTTGTTTGACCTGGCGTCCCGGAGTTGTGTGTATCGGAAAGCAACAAATTTTCGCACAACGTTCATCAGTTGCGTCATGGTGCGCTGCAGTGAGCCCACCGGATTGGCAGCATTCGGGAAAAAATGACGCGCTGCCACCTCACGGTCAATTTCAGGGGCGTTGAAATGGGGATAATGCGGCCGGAGATACTCAAAAAGAGAAGAGGTTTCCTCTGGTCTCACATCATTGAAGATGGGTGAGGAAACAAACGAACGTAACACCTCCATTTCTTCCCTGTTCAGGAGTTGCAGTGTGCGTATGAGCGGACTCTGGTACACTTCGCTTTGCGGGTTGTGGTTCGCGGGGTTGCGCTGCTGCGAATTTCGGCAGAATTCTCGTATTTCAGGAAATTACCTGTGTTTTTTGAAAAATTTCTCTCTCTGTACCAGCATCCGTTTTTCACTGCAGGCGCACAAGTGTATTACTATATCCTGTCATATTCGCACTTCCCGGGCCGTTTGCCTGAAAACCCCGCCGGTTTCTTTGGAAGTAATGCCGTTTTCTGTGTTTTGAAGCATCGCTGCAGTGCCCCCATCTTTGTGTCATCAAAAGGGGATTGCGGCGGATTCAACCGATTTCTTTGTGAGGAACGAATCCGGAGAACCAAAGTAATACCCTTACCTGAAAAGGATTGCCACATTACCTGTCCGGTGCTTTCCGTTCGAAGAAAGGAGTGCAGAAGCTGACTAAAACGGGAAAACATGAGAACGAAGAAGGGAAAATCGTTTCATCATCAAACGCAGCAGACCGGAGGCACCGGCAGGCAGGCATTGAAAGAACGAAGGCTGGAAGTGATCGAAGATTTTGTGTTTTGGATCCGGAGTGTGTTACCCCCACCTTTGCAACGCAAAGCAAAACGAGAAACTGAAAATTGACTCATTTACCCAAAAACCGCCAAACCACATGAAGACGAATCCCGGGAAACCAGTTTTGAAACAGACAGGCGACACAATGCGCTTTCAAACCTGAGGACCATTTCGAAAACCGGTACCGCGGCATATAGTCACATCCTGTATGTCCCGTATTTCCACTTGAAACGCATTGCCCGCCCGGGAAAGCCCGGGCGGGTTCTTTGTTTTGGATATATCCGGTCAGTACGTCCCCGGGAGCTGCTTTCAGGCTCGCAAGACAGGTACTGAAGCGGGCAGTTTCCCCGGTTTCTCCTCGCTCCACTCTTGTGTTTTTTTGATCAGCCTGTTCAGGTCATCCAGCCTGAAACGGCCCCTGACCGATATCATGCCGGTTACCTCTTCTGCTCTGAAGAATACGACGAGACTCCGGAGTGTACCTTTTTCCTCTCTGGCCAGAATCTGAAAACGGTCTTTTCCGCTGCGTACCGTGATGATTTCCTCCAGCTGACGGCGCGTGGCCTTTCTGTTGAATTTCTGGAAATCGCTGTCGGTTACAGGACTTCTGTCCTCAAAAACAAGAATTCTCGTGGCGTGCATCCGTCTCAGCAGCATGCGCTCTTCCCGCTCGCCGGCAAAAAGCGAACTGATGCCTGTGACCGCTCCCGGTATCCGCAGTGCGATTGCGCCGTCGTAACTTTTGTACTTCCAGAATAGTCCGGCATCCTGTGCGTCTGCACGTACTGTGTACGAAATGGCCACAAACAGGAGCAGAATTGCCTTGAATTTGATCATTCTGTTCATTCCTGCTTCTTTTTGATTTTGTCCAGGTGTTCAATACCTTCTACATCGAGCGTTTCAGCCAGTCCCGAAATCTTCGCCAGGTCAATTTTACCCGACAGGCTCAGCATGATGAACTCATCGGGTGCCCCTACAAGCAGCAGCAATTCTTCAATGACAGTGTCACTTTTGTTTTCCCTGGTCCATATTCTTACGTGTTCTTCGCCATCGCGCACGGTTAACAGCTCGTCGTATTCCCTGACAGGAACGCGGCCCAGGGCATCGTTGTACAGCTCAAGTCCGTTGTTCACGCTGTCGGCAACAAGCACCTTGAGTCCTCCAAGATCCTTTACAATATCACGCATTTTGTTCCATTCTTCATCGTCGCTCGACACTTTCGAGATCATGCTGAACAGTTTGGGTGCCACATACACCACAGTAAAGCGCTCATCTTCGGCATACTTGTTGAAAAATCGGGATATGGCGTCATTTTGTGCATGCAGGTTGAATGCAGTTGCAAACAGGAGCGTGCACATCATCAATAATCTGATTTTCATTTTCTGATAGTTTTGTCAATGTTGAAATGAGTGGTGAACCGTACAGATTATCCTGTAACAGTTCCTGATCAGCGGCCCTTTTTTTTGTGGAAAATATCTATGGCTTCCAGATGACCGGCGCCTTTCGATACCTCCCTGCGTGTCTTTCTGATACTGGAAGACACCAGTGCAAGAGCAGCCTTGACATGCATAACAGCTTCCTGCGTTTCCGGATCCACAGTAGCAGCTACGGGTCGTGTTCTCTCTGGTTTTCTGTTTTTTGCCGGCAATTTTTTTTTGGCCTGTATTACGGGTATTGCTGTTTGTTCAGTAAAGCCGGTTGGCGTTTCCAGGGGAATCCCTCTCGCGGAGTCAGCCACAGCCAGTGTGTCTTCCTCCGGAGACCATTGTATCCACCAGCCAGCTGTGAGCAGCACAGCCAGAGAAGCTGCATAAAGCCAGTACCTCACAGTCCGGCTGACGTGAGATCGAACGGGGCTTTTCACCTGCTGCTCTTTTCTGACTGCTGTGAAATAGGCTGTATATTCCCTGTGTGACGAATATATTTTACCAGCGTTGAAGTAATTTTTCAGCGCCTGTTCTTCTGAAAGGGTAGTTTCACCCTCCCAGTAGCGTTCCAGCAGTTCACTGATGCGTTTTTCCTCTGTCATGGGTAACTGATTTTAAGTTCCTGAATCAGACGGGCCCGGATGGTTTTTCGTGCCCTGTGCAGATTTGTTTTCACCTGGTCTGCCGGCATGGATAAAACAGTTGAAATTTCTTCATAGGTCATTTCCTCAATATCGCGCAGGTGCATCACCAAACGGTGTTTTTCGGGGAGTTCCTGTATCATTCTGCGGATATGCTCGCTCAAATCATTGTTTTCTGTCTGTGTTGCTGCTGAAGGAATTGTTGCTGCTCCTGTCATTTGCCCGCGTTCCTGTATCGGCAAAATTTGCCTCGTTTTGCGGCGTCTGTTTCTGTCGAGCGACCGGTTTCTGGTCAGGGTCATACTCCATGCCTCCCAGTTTCTTACTGGTTCAGACTCATTTTCCGGGGCTTTCCAGATATTTTCCATTACTTCCTGTACCACATCTTCGGCTTCATGTGCGCTGCCTGTGATGCGAAGTGCAAATCTGTACAATTTGTCGCGCAGCGGGATGATATATTGCCGGAAGATTTCCTGATCCATTCGTGTTGTCTGAATTCTGATAAAAAGACGTTCCGGCGCCAAACTTGTTACAGTGAATCCTGTTTTTTTTCTGATAAACGCCGGAATCATTAACTTTGCGGCTCTTTATCGTTTTCACAAACACACACGTCAGATATATCATGGGCGATACACACGCACCCGACGACTGGAAACTTGAACAGGATGAGTGGATTGAGGCACTGGAGGAAGTGCTGGAAGGTGAGGGTAAAGGCCGCACGGCCGAGCTGTTCCAGCGCCTCAGAACATTGCTGGCACGTCACGGCGTTGCAAATGGCGGCGCTGCCCTGAATACGCCCTACATGAATACGATAGGCCCTGACGACCAGCCTGCCTATCCCGGTGACCTGGAACTCGAGCGCCGGATCGAAAACATCAACCGCTGGAATGCGCAGGCTATGGTACTTCAGGGCGCCGACAAGGATCTGGCGCTGGGCGGTCATATCGCTACCTATGCAGCATGTGCAACCATGCTCGAGGTGCTCTTTCACCATTTCCTGCGCAAACGCTCTGCCGAATACGGTGGCGACCTGCTTATGTTCCAGGGTCATGCATCCCCGGGTGTGTACGCACGCGCGGCGTTCGAGGGCCGTCTGCCGGTTCAGGCTATTGCCGATTTCCGTCAGGAATTGCTCGGTGGCGTAAGTTCATACCCCCACCCGCGAAGAATGCCCCGGTTCTGGCAGGCACCCACGGTGAGCATGGGCCTCGGCCCCATGACAGCAATCTATCAGGCCCGCTTCATGAAGTACCTCGAAAACCGCGGACTGAAAGCCCCCAATGGCGGCAAGGTATGGCACTTCATCGGCGATGGGGAAATTGATGAACCCGAGATATACGGAACTATCGGTATGGCCAGCCGCGAAAATCTCGACAACGTGGTATTCGTGGTGAACTGTAATCTGCAGCGTCTCGACGGACCTGTTCGTGGTAATGGAAAAATCATTCAGGAGGTTGAACGTCATTTCCTCGGTGCTTCCTGGGAGGTGATCAAGGTCGTCTGGGGCAGCGAGTGGGATGAAATATTTGAAAAAGATACAGAGGGACTGCTTCTCGCACGACTGGAACAGATGGTGGATGGCGATTTTCAGGAAATGTCATCCGTCAATAATGGCGCTCACATCCGCAAGAAACTGGCGGGCGATGATGAACGCATTGCGGCACTGCTGGCCGGATATTCCGACGAGCAGCTCCGTGCCATGCGCCGTGGAGGCCACGACCCGCTCAAGGTTTACACTGCCTACGAGCGCGCTGTACGCGCGGGTAAACCTGTAGCCATCATCATTCAGACTGTCAAGGGATACGGTATGGGCCAGGCAGCAGAGGGTAAAAATACTGCGCACCAGACCAAAGACCTGCAGGACAAGAATCGTCTGGAAACCCGCGACCGTTACGGTATTCCGATCAGTGATGAAGAGGCTCTCGCAGCAAAATTCTGGTTCCCGTCACCCGACAGCCCGGAAGCACAATACCTGCACGCCCGCAGAAAGGCACTGGGTGGATACCTGCCTGAACGCAGCGACGAGTATCCCCGATTCCAGCTCCCCGGACTGGAACTGTTCGAAAAACAGACTCGCCCCGACGAAACAGCCAAGCCGGTATCCACAACGGGTGCCATGGTGGATATGATGACGCAGATGATCCGTAATCCTGAAATGGGAAAGTATGTGGTACCTATCGTGCCCGATGAGGCCCAGACCTTCGGCATGCACCCGCTTTTCAACTCGGCCCAGATATGGAACCAGCGCGACCAGCTCTATACTCCGCTGGAAATCGGCTTTTCCACTATCAAGTACAAGGAGTCAAAAACAGGGCAGGTGCTCCAGGAAGGTATCAATGAGGATGGTGCAACGGCATCTTTCACCGCTGCAGGCACAGCCTACGCCCTGCACGGCATCCCAACCATACCTTTTTACATATACTATTCCATGTTCGGCTTCCAGCGCGTGGGTGACCTCGTGTGGGCAGCAGCCGATATGCTCTGCAAGGGGTTCCTGCTTGGTGGTACAGCCGGCCGGACTACACTGAACGGAGAAGGACTGCAGCACCAGGACGGACACTCGCACCTGATTGCCCAGACGGTGCCCAGTGTGAAGTGTTATGATCCCGCATTTGCCTGCGAACTGGCTGTTATCGTGCATGAGGGCATACGCCGCATGTATGTTGAAAATGAATCCTGGATATACTACATTACCCTTTACAACGAAAACCTGCAGATGCCGCCCATGCCCGCAGGCGTGGAAGAAGGTATCAAACGCGGTATCTATCGCTACAAGGCATCATCAGCGAAACCGGCAAAGCCGGGTGTAAAGGCCCACTTGCTCGGTTCGGGAGTGATCATGCGTCAGGTGCTCGCTGCAGCCGAACTGCTCGAGTCGGAAGGAATCAGTACCGATGTATGGTCGGTAACATCCTGGACAGAATTGTACCGCGATGGTGTGGCTACCGACAGATGGAACCTGCTACACCCGTCCGAAAAGCCCCAAACTCCGTATATTCAGCAGGTACTACCCAATGATGGTGTGTTTGTAGCTGCCAGCGACTGGGTGAAGCTCACACAGGGACAACTTGCCCCATGGATTCCGGGCGACTACACCGCGCTTGGAACCGACGGATTCGGTTTGTCTGAAAGCCGTGAAAGTCTGCGCGACTACTTCGAGATATCCCCGAAATACATCGCCTTCGCTGCTGTACGCGCGTTGCACCGCCAGGGCAGGGCCAGCGACAAGGGTATCAGGGATTTCATGAAAAAATACGGTATTGACAGCGACAAGACAGATCCGATGTCGGTGTAATCCGGGCTTGTAAAAAATCCGCCTGCCCCACAAGGGTCCGGCGGATTTTTTTATTGACGGGCGAATAAGTACGTTGTTACGCCAGTTTCTCCAGATCTCTGATCAGGATACTGTTCCTGTTGAAGTAAATCAGATTTGACTTTTTCAAATCGTTGAAAACCGAAGTGACAGTCTGGCGACTGGTACCGGTCAGGCTGGCAATTTCCTGTTGTGTCAGGTAGTGCTTCACCAGTGTTTCGTAACCTACGCGCCTGCCCTCCCTTCCGGCAGACTCCACCAGAAATTCGATAATGCGCTCCCTGGCATCTTTCAGCACCAGTTTGGCGAGGCGCTCTTCGGCGCGCTGAAGTCGCTGGGCCAGATGTTGCATGGCCGAAATCACCAGAGACGGATTTCCCTGCATCAGCGAATGAAAGTCATCGTTTCTGATAACCAGGTACTCCACATCATCGTGAAGTGCCTGCGCAAATTCGCTGCGGCTGGTTTCACCGGAAAGCACCAGATCTCCGAAAACGGCACCTGGAGCCAGAATCTCCTTGATTACCTCGCGGCCATCGGCAGAAAAAGCGCCTGTTTTTACTTTGCCTTTGACGAGGAGAAACAGACAGTCGGCCGGCTCATCATGCATAAAAATGAAATTGTAGCGCGATGATTGTCTGTGCTGGGCGAGTTGTGCGACCCGTTCGAACTCTTCGGTACCGAGAGAAGACAGGAGCTGAACAGATTTCAGAAAGTAAATTTTTGCGTCTTTGTCCATGATCACAGAATTTGAATTGGGCAGTTAGTGTCCGGGTGTATTTCAAACTGATGATACAAAAGTACTTGCACAACAACTCCCTGAAAAGTACAAATTAGCCTAGTTGTCGGAAATAATTATTGTTTGTATTTTTTACAAAAAATTGATTTTCAATTACTTAAATTATTTTTATTCTGATTTTTTGTAAAATAAATGTCTTGCAGAAAGCTTGTATTCCCCTCCGGTTTTTGTGAAAATAACATTGTTTTTTCATTGGCTCACCCTGGATAATCTCTGTAAAAATTAGAATAATATTTTGAAACCGAGGTGTTTAAATGGAGGAGTTCAAAACTTTTCGGATAATTCGTCATAGTTAACAAATTGTAATTTTAAATTATCCTGTTTTCATACTGAAAAAAGCATACCTTTGCGGCTCTTTTCAAAAAAGCGTTTCGCCACAAGGCATTTTCATGAAAAACATCCGCAACATCGCCATTATTGCCCACGTTGACCACGGCAAAACCACACTCGTTGACAAGATGATCCACGCCGCCAAGGTGTTCAAGGAGCATGAACTGACCGGTGAACTTATTCTTGACAATAATGATCTTGAGCGGGAGAGAGGTATTACCATTCTCGCCAAGAACGTATCCATCAGATGGAAAGACTGCAAGGTCAATATCATTGATACACCTGGTCACGCCGACTTCGGCGGTGAGGTAGAGCGCGTGCTGAATATGGCCGACGGAGTTCTCCTGCTTGTTGATGCCTTTGAGGGCCCTATGCCGCAGACACGTTTTGTTTTGCAGAAGGCGCTCCAGATGGGTAAAAAGCCTCTGGTGGTTATTAACAAGGTGGACAAGGAGAATTGCAACCCCGACTGGGCTCACGAACAGGTGTTCGATCTGATGTTTGCGCTGGAGGCCAATGAGGATCAGCTCGATTTTCCTGTAGTATTCGGTTCTGCCAAGCAGGGCTGGATGAGTCACGACTGGAAGAATCAGACGTCAGATATCAATGTTCTTCTTGACGATATCATCAAATACATTCCGGAGCCAAAGGTTTCTGACGGTACACCCCAGTTGCTGGTAACTTCTCTCGATTATTCTGCCTTCATCGGTCGTATCGCTATTGGTCGCCTCACCCGCGGCCGTCTTGTGTCGGGTCAGGCCTGTTCGCTCGTCAAGCGCGACGGGGCTGTTCAGAAGCACCGGATCAAACAACTGTATGTTTTTGACGGACTGGCCAAGAAGGAGGCGCAGGAAGTACTGGCCGGAGATATCTGTGCAGTGGTGGGTGTGGACGGATTTGAAATCGGTGACACGATTGCCGATTACGAGAATCCGGATGCTCTGGAGCGCATTGCCATTGATGAGCCAACCATGGGTATGTTGTTTACTATCAATGATTCGCCGTTTTTCGGACAGGAAGGGAAATTTGTTACCAGCCGTCACGTGCGCGAGCGCCTGGAAAAAGAGCTGGAGAAGAACCTGGCCATGCGACTGGAAGATACAGACAGTGCCGATTCGCTGATGGTTTACGGCCGCGGCGTTCTTCACCTGTCTGTACTCATTGAAACCATGCGCCGCGAAGGTTACGAACTCCAGATTGGTCAGCCCCGTGTAATTACCAAAGTGATTGACGGCCAGAAAAATGAGCCTGTCGAGGAACTCACGATTGACGTGCCTGAAACTTCCAGCGGCAAATGTATAGAACTGGTTACGCGCCGGAAGGGTGTCATGAAGAGTATGGAACCCAAGGGCGACCGCTTCATTCTGCGTTTTGAAATTCCCTCCCGTGGCATTATCGGGCTGCGTTCCAATGTGTTGACAGCCACACAGGGCGAGGCCATCATGACACACCGTTTTCTCACTTACGAGCCGTGGAAAGGAGAAATCTCCGGTCGCCAGAATGGCTCACTTATTGTAATGGAAACAGGTACGGCATTTGCCTACTCCCTCGACAACCTGCAGGACAGGGGTACGTTCTTCATTGATCCGGGTGAAGAGGTGTATGAGGGTCAGGTAATTGGTGAAAATACGCGCCCTAACGACCTGGTGGTGAACGTCACCAAATCAAAGAAACTGACCAACCACCGTGCATCGGGTTCCGACGACAAGGCTTCCCTGCCGCCGCCCCGCCGTTTCACGCTGGAAGAGGCCCTTGAATACATTCAGGAGGATGAATACGTGGAAGTCACACCCAAAAGTATTCGCCTTCGTAAAATTTATCTGAAGGATTTTGAGCGCAAAAAAGCATCAAAAGAGGTGGCTGAAGCCTGATTTCTGTGTGTCGGAGCTGATTCCATTTTTTTTGAAACTTTTTCATTCGTTTTTCGTTTCCCAAAGAATTTTACATTTGCAGCCGTTTATCCGGCGAGATAACGGCTCGTACCCAATTGCACAGAAGAATATGCGTACAAAACTGTCTCAGTTCAACTTCAATCTTCCCAAGGAGCTGGTCGCCCAGTATCCTTCCGAGGAGCGCGATGAAAGCCGTCTAATGGTGGTTAATCGCAGTACGGGGAAGATAGAACATAAAGTATTCAAGGACATTCTCGGCTATTTCACCGATGGCGATGTAATGATCTTTAACAACACCAAAGTTTTCCCCGCCCGCCTGTTTGGCCAGAAGGAAAAAACAGGTGCCAAAATTGAGGTTTTCCTCCTCAGGGAGCTCAATCACGGCGCCCGCCTGTGGGACGTTCTCGTTGATCCGGCCCGCAAAATCAGGGTAGGAAACAAACTCTACTTTGAAGACGAAAACGGGAATGACGCCCTTGTCGCAGAAGTAGTTGACAATACCACTTCCCGCGGCAGAACCATCCGGTTTCTGTTCGACGGCACAGACGAGGAGTTTCACCACGAACTGATGCGTCTGGGCAATACGCCACTTCCAAAATACATCGAACGGGAGCCCGAGGAAATTGACCGCGAGCGCTACCAGACAATTTATGCAAAGGAGCCGGGTGCTGTCGCAGCTCCCACAGCGGGCCTGCACTTCAGCCGCGAACTCCTCAAGCGCCTCGAACTGAAGGGCGTAAATTTCGCCGAACTGACACTCCATATTGGCTTGGGCACCTTCCGCACCATTGATGTGGAAGACCTGTCAAAACACAAAATGGAGGCCGAGTACTTCCGCATTCCGCCGGATGCAGCTGATACAGTAAATGGTGGCCTCGACAAGGGGCGAAAGGTATGCGCGATCGGTACTACGGTGATGCGTTCCATAGAAACGGCAGTCTCCGCAGACAACCGGCTCAAGGCGGTGGAAGGATGGACGAACAAGTTTATCTTCCCTCCCTACGATTTCAGCATTGCCAATGCTATGGTAACGAATTTCCATCTTCCAAAGTCAAGCCTTATTATCATGATTGCTGCTTTCGGAGGTATTGATCTTATCATGGACGCCTATAACGAAGCTGTGAAGGAAAAGTACCGTTTCTACAGTTACGGCGACGCCATGCTGATTCTCTGATTTGCCGTTTCATTAAAGTAACAAACCATTCAAAGGGAATAATTATGTACTGGACACTCGAATTGGTTTCATACCTGGAGGAAGCCCCCTGGCCAGCAACAAAAGATGAACTCATTGATTACGCTATCCGCTCAGGTTCTCCAGGTGAGGTGATAGAAAACCTCGAAGAACTGGAAGACGATGGTGAATTATACGAGGGAATCGAAGATATCTGGCCCGACTATCCCAGGCACGACGACTTTTTCTTTAATGAGGACGAGTACTGATCAACTCGCCTGAACCCGTTAACAAGCGCAGAAAGCTATGCACCCTCATATTAATCCGGGGAGAATGCGTACTTTTCTGCGCTTTTTTTGTCATGCGTCTGATTTACAGCCTCCTGCTTTTCCGGCTATTCCTGACTCCGGCACTGTCCCAGCCTAATGTGATTATTATTTTCACGGATGATCTCGGATATGCCGATGTCGGTTGCTTCGGAGGAGAAATACCTGCTCCGTCACTGGATCAGCTGGCAGCCTCCGGTGTGAAAATGACGCATTTTTACTCGGCCCAGCCAGTGTGTTCTGCTGCCAGGGCTGCGCTGCTCACAGGTTGTTATCCCAACCGTATTGGTATTCACCAGGCGCTGATGCCCGGTTCGGGAAAGGGGCTGAACCCTCAGGAAGTCACTGTTGCAGATATGCTCGGAGACAGAGGTTATCGTACCGGTATTTTCGGGAAGTGGCATCTGGGTGATGCTCCCGAGTGCATGCCTGTCAGACAGTACCCTGGACCAGGGGAAATTAGTCATCATCTTTGTCAACTCTCAGCCAGGCCGCTCTTCTCGGTGCCGGCATTTCACTGTCAAGGCCTTTCAGGGCCTTCCACAGTACTTCGTTGAACTCGCGATCGGGCACTGCATCCACTTCAGCCAGATTCCAGGTTTCGGAAATACGGCTGAGGGGCTCCACCCAGGCATTGCGCTCGTCAATGGAAACTCCCGGCTCAATTGCTGTTATGGGGCTGAAATCGGGCTTGTCGGTAAAACAGCGCCACATGGGTGTTGCAGCTGCGTCATACTGGCTCATGGGTGGCAGTCCGAGTATCAGTTCCATGGTGCGGAGCATGGATGTGGTGGAATACATGGTATGATCAACGTACCGTCGTTTGATGTATGGACTGATTACAAAAGCAATGCTTCTGTGGGCATCCACATGGTCTGCGCCGTTTTGTGCGTCGTCTTCGAGTATAAATACTGCACTTTCTTTCCAGATTTTTGAGTGAGAAAGATGTTCCAGGAAACGGCCCACTGCCAGATCATTATCGGCTACCGAGGCAAAAGGCGAGTAGGCACCTTTGGCCATACCCGAGGTATGGTCATTCCCGAACCGTATGGTATTGAAGCGCGGCACCTGATTGATCTGAAGCAGGCTGTCGAAGTCGCGCTGCCAGTCCTTCTCCCTTGAAATATCCTGATAATCCATGTCCCACGAGGAATAATTGGGACAAAAGTGCCCTTCTATTGTTTCATAGTTGGCCTTGTTGTCGTCGGCGAACTCACCGTAAGTACGGTATGAAACTCCGGCACGCTTGCAGTTGTCCCATATAAAACCACTTTTCGGGAAGGCTACCCGTCGTGTACCCTCGTAGTCGTAGTTGCCACCGCGGCCGCCGTAGCTGGTGGGCCAGGTTTTTTCCACAAAATCATTGGCATAGGCTGCGGTACTCCAGTTGTGGCCGTCGGCACTTACTTCAGCATCCACGTAGAAATTGTCAAGCAATACATATTCCCGAGCCAGCCAGTGCTGGTTGGGGGTCACCTTTTCCGGGAAAAGGCACAGGTCCGGATCGCCGTTTCCACCCAGTTCAGCAGGCAAATCTCCCAGAATCTGATCATAAGTCCTGTTTTCCTTGATAATATAAAACACATATTTGATGGGGGAGGGGTCGCCCACGCGCATTGGTACGGGGTTGCCTGCTTCTCCCTCCGTATGCAGTTCTTTTGCTTTGTTATACGGACAGTTTTCATAAACCAGTTTTGAGTAAAGCTCCAGTTCCCGGTCCTCCGGTTCCTGAATTACACTCAGCGTCCCCTGATACAGTGCTCCGATATACTGGGCAGCGCGGGAGTCTTCCCGTTTGTGGAACGGACTGGGCCCTTTCGGATTGGCAACAGACGACATGCCCTTTCCGTTGGCTACCAGAATCCTGTCGCCGATACACCTTACAGAAGTGGGATACCAGCCGACAGGTATGAACCCTTCCGATTCGCTGTTTCCGGGTTTTTCAATTTCGTAAACAGCCAGGCAGTTGTTGTCTGCGTTGGCAATGTACAGTGTCTCCCCGTCGTCAGAAAGAGCCAGACTGTTGGGGGTGGAACCGTTGGGGGCATCCGGATAAAGTGCAGTGTTGAGCACTTCGAGTGTTTTGCGGCTGTCCAGGTCAATGCAATACACTGCATTGTCGAGCGAACATGCTATGTACAGGGTCTTTTCCTTTTTGTCCGCCACCATTTCGTTCGGGTGATCGCCCGTGGCTATCTCACTTTTCAGCGAGAACGAATTGCTGTCGAATATCAGGATTTTTTTTGCGCCCCAAAGCGAAACGGCCACTTCATTCCTCGACGGCAGGAAGAGAACAGCATAGGGTTCGCTTGCCAGAGGGATACGTTTGATGATATCACCTTTCAGCGACAGCGCGTAAAAGGCACTGTCTTCTTTGGTAACAGTGTAGATCTGCCCTGCTGCATCATTTATGGCCACCCCTGCCGGACAAATTTTGTTTTTGGGCCAGGGCAGACCGAGTGCAAGAGCGGTATCGCGGTGCAGTTTTCCCGATTCATTCCTGAAAACAACAATCGTATTGTCATTGCCGCCGGAAGCATAAATCCTGCTGCCATCGGAACTGAATGCAAGTCCGTACCATGCTTTTGCCACAGATATTTCATCAGACCGGGTGATACTGCCTCTGTCGCTTCTGAACAGCTGGATTTTTTGTTTGCCAACGCCGTTATTGGTCACAGCTATCCATTTTTGATCGGGCGATACAACCATCTGGAGCGGAAGATCACCAAGAGGCAGATGTGTACTGCCAACTGGTGTGAGGCTCCACTGATTGGGCAGCTGAATGCGCTGCGGTGTCAGTTTCTGTACAGATACATTACGGTTGAGGTTGCAAGCTGCGAGACTGAGCAGTGCGACCAATGGCAGGTATTTCGTCATAATGTTGATTTTTACGGGTGCAAGTTAGTAACGAATGATCTTTTCACACATTAATTAACCGTTAACCGGGTAATAATATGCTGAAACGCGATTTCTCGCTACCTTCGCCCCGAACAGCTCTTTCCGTGTCTATGGATTTCAAAAAATTACTACCTCATGTTTATGCCGCGCTCATCCTGCTGGCGGTTGCGGCCATCTTTTTCTCTCCCAACTTCTTCGGAGACAAGGTCCTGCCTCAGCCTGATAACGACAAGGCCCGCGCCATACAGACTGAAATACAGGATTATATAAAGAAAGAAGGCAGGGCGCCTCTCTGGACGAACAGTCTGTTCGGAGGTATGCCAAGTTATCAGATATATACCACGCCACAGGGCAACCTGACTCGTCCGCTGGCAAAGGCGGCCTTTCTGTTTGCCGACTACACCGAAGTATGGGCATCTGTTTTTGCAGCCATGTTTTTCATGTATCTGCTGCTCTCTGTGTTGAACTGCAACTGGCTGGTGGGTGTGTTTGGCGCGCTGGCATTCGGGATAACCTCCTATAATGTGGATATTCTCGAGGCTGGCCACTCAACCAAAATGGCAGCTCTGGCTGTTGCGCCCGCACTTATGGCAGCGATGGTACTTCTGTTCAGGGGGCGCTGGATTGCCGGGACCGGACTTCTTGCGCTGTTTACGGCTATCGAAATATATGTCAATCACCTCCAGATAACGTATTACACCTTCATACTGATGGGTATTTACGGTCTGGCACTGCTGGTTGATGCTGTTTTGAAGAAAGACATTGTAAATTGGGGAAAGGCTGCTGCGCTGGCCGTTGCCGCCGTTGTTCTGGGGGTTGCCTGCAATATGTCCAAGGTATGGCCCACCTATGAATACAGTCAGGAGACTATCCGCGGAGGTTCCGAACTGACCACCAAATCCGGGAAAGGCAACGGTCTTGACAAGGATTACCTCTTCGGCTGGAGCTACGGTATCTGCGAGAGCGCCACCCTGGTTGTTCCGCACGCTGCCGGCGGTGGAGCCGGTGAGTCATATCAGGAGACCGAGTTTTTCAGGACAATCATGAGCCGCCGTCCGGATAACATGACACCGGAGCAACTCGACCGGCAGGTGGCCGGCCTGCTTTACGCCGGAGAACAGCCATTCGTGGGAACAGCAATTTATTTTGGAGTGGTGGCCGTATTCCTCTTTTTCCTCGGGGCGTTTCTCGCCCAGGGCCCCGCAAGATGGTGGTTCCTGGCTGGTGGAGTTTTCATGATTTCGATTGCATGGGGCAAGCATTTCGTGCTGAACGAAACATTGTGGTACGATTATCTGCCGATGTTCAACAAATTCAGGGCTGTAACCATGGCTTTCGGACCGGCGCAGCTCTGTGTGGCTGCTCTCGCCGCGCTGGGTCTGCAGCGTTTTCTCAGCGCTGAAGTGGATAACAGGAAAAAACAGGTTGCACTGTATGCATCTCTTGGCATCACAGTACTCCTGTGTGCGGCTGCGCTTGTGTGCGCGCCCGAGGAGGGCCCCAATGAGGTAGCACTTGGCGATAATGAAACCCTCCGAAACCTGATTCGTCAGGACCGCAGTTCGCTGCTCATGAGTGACCTGTACAGGTCGCTGGCCTTTTTGCTTGCCGCCGCCGCCTTCGCGTGGCTCTATCTCAGAGGCAAACTGAACGCAACACTGGCAGTTGCTGCTATCATAGCCATCGGCCTCACCGACCACTGGAAAGTTTGTCGCCGTACGCTTTCGGATATCAAGTATGAGACCAAAAAGGCATCGCTGGCACCTCCTGCCGAATCGCAGTTCGACAAAATTATCAAGGCAGATCCCGAGATGTACTACCGGGTATTCGATTTCAGGGGAGGTAATATGGCTACCAATTTCCAGCCATCGTTCCATCACAAAAATATCGGGGGATATCATGCCGCCAAACTGCAGCGATTCCAGGAGGTGGTGGATACCTTCTTCAACGGCGAGAGTCTGCCCAAAAGCCTGCCCGTACTCGGCATGCTGAACGTGAAGTACATCATCACTCAAAGTGGCCCAAACCGCGTGGCCGAAGCCTGTGGCAACGCCTGGTTTGTGAAAAATTACGAGGTGGTTCCCGATGGCGACACGGAGCTTGCATCCCTGCGCAGCATCAATCCGAAGGAAACGGCAGTTGTACAGGAAAAATACAGGGATTTGCTGGGTGGTCTGACTATTCAGACCGATACCACGGCCAGTATCCGTCTTGTCAAATACCACCCGGAAAAACTGGAATACGAGTATTCGGCACAGAGTGATCAGCTGGCAGTATTCTCCGAGATGTACTACCCGCCTTCAAAGGGCTGGAATGTGTATCTGAACGGACAAAAAGTGGAGGGCGGATTTACAAAGGCCAATTACCTTCTGCGCGCCATGCGTCTGCCTGCAGGCCAGAACCAGAAACTGGAAATGCGCTTCGAGCCTGTGTCATACTATGCGGGTGAAAAAATTTCATTTGCCGCTTCTGCCATTACCATATTGCTCTGTGCATTTGCGCTTTATCTCTGGTACAAGGGAGGGGCTGTATTCGCAGATCAGGCGGGAATCGGCAGTGCAGAACCAGAAAAATCAGGGGAGACGCCAGCACAGAAAAAGAAAAAATAATTTTTTTGCGCATGTTTAGTGCAAAATCGCAGTTTTTTTTCGACTCCGCGATTTTGCTTTATCCGCAATTGCCAATTTTAAGTTACTTTTCGCCGGAATTATCACCGTGACGGCCTGAACCGGCCTGTAACAGAATAATTCTTTTGCTTCACCATTTCACACATACAAGACAGCGTATGCGTATCCGAAAACTACTCTCTGCGTTCTTCCTCCTGGCCGTTACTGCCGGCACGGCTGCAGCGCAGGATATACACTTCTCTCAGTACAATATGTCCCCCATGACACTCAACCCTGCCAATATTGGCGGATTCGAGGGTACCGCACGTATCAGCGGTATTTACAGGAGCCAGTGGACCAGCATCATGAGCAGAGACCAGTTCGAGACGCCCTGCGTATCGGTTGATGCTCCCATTATCCGCGGCTTCAGAAAGCGCGACTGGGTAGGTGTCGGTCTTGTCGTGTTCAGCGACAAGGCCGGTATTCTGGGCCTTACACACACAGCAGCCAAACTGGGTGCATCCTACCACCTGGCGCTGAACAAGAAGGGAACCACCTATCTCACACTGGGCGCACAGTACGGTCAGGCCAGTCGCCGCCTCAATCCCGACAAGGCTCGTTTTGCCGAGGGCTTCCTGAACAAGGGTGGCAGCGATTATAACCAGAATCTTGATGTTGACTTCGCAAACCTGAACCGCGACCAGTCCAGCTGGACAGATATTGACGGAGGCGTAGTACTGAAGTCCAGACTCAACAAGCAGATGGATTTCAGTATCGGATATGCCATGTACCATATTGACCGCGGCCAGTACGGCCTGATAACCGGCGGCGGCGGCGGAACTGGTGGCGGCGGCGCGCCCCAGCAAAGCAGCGACGAAATCGCGCGTCGCTCGGTGGCAACCGGCCAGTTCAACATCAAAATGAACGATAAACTGACGGTCAGTCCAACGTTTATATACCAGACAATGGCCGGCGCCCACGATGAAATTATCGTCCAGGGACTCGGTTCCTACCTGTTCAACGAAGAGAAGGATGTTACGCTGCTCTTCGGACTGGGCTATCGGTTCCGCGATGCGGTTCATCCCATTTTCGGTGCGCAAATCAAATCGCTCAGAGTGGGTCTCGCGTACGATGTGAATATTTCGGGGCTCAGCGCTGATACCAATCTCCGCGGTGGATTTGAACTTGCAGCCAGCTACATCATCAGGATTTACAAACCTGCAGTAGTCAAAACAAAGGTACTCTGTCCGAGATTCTGATGTGTCTGGTGGCTCACCACACACACCGTCTGCTGTCAGACCAACCAGCCTGTCACCAAAACAAACAATAATTCCGGTTTTCCGCATCATACTATGAAAAAAACGCTTTTACTGGCGGCAGCATTTGTTATGGCTGCAATGACTGTCTCTCAGGCCCAGCCCCTGAACCGCTCAACGCCCGAGGCCAACCTGAAAGCGGCCGAGGAAGCCCTGAACAATGGCAACCCCTATGCAGCACTCGAGTTTTTTGAGAAAGCCTACGAGGATAACAAGGACAAGTTTCTCTCGGCAAGAATTGCCATGATGAATATAGAACTGCGCGATTATGAAAAAGCGGAGAAATCACTCACACGTCTGATTCAGCGAGACCGCAAATTTGAATTTGTCGAGTACAGGTACTGGCTTGCATTGTGTATGAAATATAACGGCAAACACGCTGAAGCCATAGATATGTTCAAGCAATACATGGCAGACGGTGCCAGCGACAGCCTGAAGGTACTCGCCAGAAGGGAGATTGCCGGCTGCGAAATAGCACGCAAGGCAAAGCAACCGGAGAACCTTATGGTCAACAACCTCGGCAAGTCGGCCAACAGTCCGCAAACCGAGAGTTCCCCTTCCTACAGCAACGGACAGCTCTACTATACCACACTTAAATCAAAAGAAGTAATAGTGGTGGATAACAAGGCCGGCGACTGGTTCTCCAAGGTGGTTTCAACTACCCAGACCGGCTCAACAGAAGGTGTACCTGAATATGCCGAGCCTACTGCCCTCGGACAGGATATCAACCGCGAAGGATGGCATCAGGGTAATGTCAGTATTTCTCCAGATGGCAACACAATGTATTTCACCCGGGTGCAACTGGCGGAGAAAGGACAGGGTCTCGCTGCGAGCCAGGTTTTTTATGCATCCAAAACCAAAGAAGGGTGGGGGGCAGCCAATGAAGTGACAGGTGTTAACGGAAGCTATGTCGCCAAGCATCCCTGTGAAGGTGAGCTTTTCGGTGAAAAAGTACTTTTCTTCGCTGCCGATATGCCCGGTGGAGAGGGGGGCTTCGATTTGTACTATTGCCCCAGGAAATCGGAGGGCGTTTTCGGCCTGCCCGTCAATCTCGGGAAGGTCGTCAACTCGCCCGGCGATGATGTTTCTCCGTTCTATCAGGAAGGACGGCTCTGGTTCAGCTCCAACGGACGCCCCACAATGGGAGGACTGGATGTGTTCGAGAGTCAGTGGAACGGCTCTGTATGGAGTGAACCCAAAATTCTTCCTTCCGGAATCAATACGACACTCGACGACCAGTTCTACAGCAGAACATCTGACGGAATGAGCGGTTATTTGGTCAGTAACCGCCCCGGCCCGAACAACCTCAAAAGCAAAACCTGCTGCGATGACATTTATGCGTGGGAGCTCGAACGTATCAAAGTGGAACTTGCCATACAGACGTTCCGACTCAAGCGCAAGGGCGAAAAAGAAAACCAGCCTCTCAAAGACTGTACAATCGGAATCATTGACGTGACCGAAAAGACATCAAAGAATGTGGAGGAAAAATCCAATCCGGCCACCAATTCATTCGCATTCAATCTCGAGCCCGACAAATCTTATGTAGTAATTGCATCAGCGCCTGGTTACCGGCCCGATACGCTGGCCTTCAATACGCTCGGAATCAAAAAAACGACGAAGGTTGATAAAAAGTTCACCCTCAGGCTGCTGAGGAAAGAGCCTGAATATGATACCATCCGTATCAACGAGCCGATTCGTCTGGACAATATCCTTTATGATTTTAACGACGACAAGATTCGTCCGGACGCCGAGCCCGATCTGCAGTATCTGGCTGATATGATGTCCAAAAATCCGGAGATGAAGATTGAACTCTCCTCACACACAGATGCGCGCGGAAATGATGCCTATAACGAAGACCTCTCACAGCGCCGCGCCGAAAGTGCAAAACGCTGGCTGGTCGGAAAGGGTATTAAAGAAGACCGGATTGTGGCAAAAGGTTATGGAGAGAAAGCTCTGCTGAACAAGTGCGCCAACGGTGTTGAATGTACTGAGGAGGAGCATCAGGAGAACCGCCGTACAGAGTTCAAAATCATTGCCGGCCCGACCAGTATTATCACTGAAAAGATTGAGAAAAGAGAGAAAAAGCTGGCTTCTCCTGCCCCAACCGGCGGCAAGCAGTCGCTGGATGCCCTTCATTTCCTGCAGGGACTCATCGAATCAGTCAATGGTAATCCTGCCGATATGGAGCTGAAGTTTAAAACAGAGCGCTTTGATTTCAGGGAGACCAGGGAAGGAGAGTTCGTCAAGTTCGAGTATGTATTTGACAACATTGGCAGTAAATCCCTCGAAATTGACATGGTCAGCGCCTGTGAATGTATGGAGGTCAAGTGGACTGCGGATAAAATTCACCCCGGTAAACAGGGTCGTGTGGAAGTTGTATTCAATACATTGAGTTTCAGGGGCGATGTTTCCTGGGATATTGATGTTGTTTTTAAAAATACCGATACTGATGGGTTTCCGCTTGCCAAGCGTGTCCAGATGGTTGGTAAAATCAAATAGCCATGTATAAATACGGCAAAAAGATATTGTGGGGGTTACTGGGTGTGCTGGTCATCATTCAGTTCATTCATCCCGAAAGAAATGAATCAGGTTCTGCACCAGGTGATATCACGGGGAAATACACCGTCCCCGGGGAGGTAATGGCAGTTTTGAAGCCGGCCTGTTACGATTGCCACAGCAACCTGACCCGTTACCCGTGGTACGCCAACATACAGCCTGTTGCCTGGTGGCTGGCAGCGCATGTAAACGATGGCAAAAGACACCTGAACTTTCACGAGTTCACTACCCGGAGAGTGGCAGTACAGAATCACAAACTCGAGGAGATCATCGAAATGGTGAAGGAGGAGGAAATGCCGCTCGGATCGTACACGTGGACACATGCGGATGCGCGCCTGAGTGACGCGCAGCGCGAACTGATCGTCAACTGGGCCAAGTCTGCCATGGACAGTCTGAAGGCACAGTATCCTGCTGACAGTCTTGTGCTGCGCCGGAAATAGAGCAGTTGTACACACAGAATAAAATAAAACGGAGCGCGCCTGGTTATACAGACGCGCTCCGTTTTTATCCAGACATCAATATACTTCAGTTTCCAGTCTGATACACCTGAGCCTGACCGTTGTAATTTGAAACGACAATGATTTTTTTGTTGCCGGCACCTTTCAGCATCGCAATGTCTCTGACTTCCCTCGCAGCCCAAAAACCGCTCAGGGTGTTGTCGAGCCACTGAAAGTTTCCTTTCCCGTCGCCAAGAAGAACAGAACCGTTTCCTGCATCGGAACGATTGGTTTCCACCTCAAAGCCGTATTTGTTTCCTGCCATGACAATATCCGGATTCCCGTCGGAGTTCACATCGGCAACAGCGATACCCTGATTGACAGAAACCTGCACCGGTGATGGCAGGCTGTGCCTGATGAATTTGCCGCCCTGATTTTCCCACCAGCACGTTTCAAGATCATTGCAGATGAACTGCGAAGCGCCATCCAGTTCCTTTTGAGCCCAGATATCACTTATTGTTGCCCTTGCATAATCCTCTGAATAGAGGAACCGCTTTTTAAGGCCGGGTATTTGTTTGACCAGCACATCCTTTTGCACCAGCGGATAAATTTTCCCCTTCTCCTGAAAAGCCATGATCGGGTCGAGCGTATTGTTGTTGTCGAAGTCCTTGGCATAGCACCTGAGAGGGGCTTCGGCAGAAGCCGTAAACCTGAGATTCAGTCCAAGATTGCCGGTAACAATATCCAGGTCGCCGTCTTTGTCCAGATCAGCCATTTCAAGTTTGTTCCACAGGCCATTTGAATTTGCCAGACCGGATTGGGCAGTAATGTTTTGCAGTTTGTTTCCCGACAATTTAAAGATGGACACCGGCATCCATTCGCCTGTGACAATCAGCTCGGATTTCTGGTCGCCGTCAATATCGGCCCATGCGAGGTCAGTTACCATTCCGCATCGTTCAAAGTCGCCTGCTACCCGGCTGGTGGCGTCGGTAAATTTTCCTCCGTTATTTTCAAGTACGACACTTCTCGGTGTAAGCGGCCAGTTTTTCGGTGTAATTCTGCCGCCTATAAAAATATCCTGGTCGCCGTCACCATCGAAATCGTGTGCCGCAGCTCGCAGACACAGGTCTTTGAAGGATGGCAGTGCATCCGGGGATTTGCTGAAATTGCCCCTGCCGTCATTGATATAAAGTCTGCATTGCCAGAGATCCGGGGAAGACGCTTCGGCGCCTCCACTCAGAACGAACAAATCCTGGTCACCGTCCGAATCGGCGTCAAAGAACAGTCCTCCGTGATCTTCATACTTCTTGTCGGTATCAAATACCGCTGCGGAAGATGAGCGGAAGCTGCCGCCGGAGTTCTGAATGAATACAGCGCCGGTTCCATTGGGCCCGTTGCCGATGAACACATCATCGAGCCCGTCTCCATTGACATCTCCCCGGGCTGTGAGTGCTCCGAGGTCAGTGATAGTCCAGGGATTAAGCGGCCATGTTTCAAAGTCTGCGAACAGCGGGTCCTGATGCCTGAAATTCAGGCCTGCATTTTGGGTTTTGTCGGCAAACAGTCCGCCTGATTTCACATCCGGCGCAACGAGCGCAGCCACATAACCGGATGCATCGGAGTACTTCAGAGTCAGGCGCTGGTTTGCCTGAATACCGGAGAGAACCTGAAACTTGCCATCGGGCCAGCGCACTGTCAGTTTGTCAATTTGTGCATACTGGCCCAGACCGAAGTGAATCAGGTGTTCAACCGATGAGAAAATTCCGTGATTCGGGTGCAGTTCCTGATATTGCTTTTGTCCCTGATACTCAATGAGGACTGAGGCGCCAACGGCAAAGGGATTTGCCGTTGCGCCCTGAAGTTTGGCCTGTATAAAATTTCCCGCATTCTTTTCCCTGGTCATGTTCCTGTAGATAAAAGCGGGTTGTTCGAGGTTGTTTACCACCAGATCGAGATCGCCATCGGCATCGAAGTCGGCCCACGCGCCCCCGCACGACCAGGAAGCAGGCATAGTCATCCAGCTGCCCGAGCGGTCTGAAAACTGCCAGTTTCCCTTGTTCTGATATACGATATTCCTTATTTTGTGAGAGGGCATTTGCCCCAGATATTCCATCAGGTCTTCGTAGTCCTTCTTTTTGCTCTGGGCGCGTTTTTTGTCCACTTCTGCCAGAACGAATTCCTGGTAATCGCGGTTGGTTACCTCCCTTCGGTATCCGTTGGCGATGTGCAGGTCTTTCATTCCGTCATTGTCGAGGTCGGCCATCAGGCAGCTCCACGACCAGTCTGATTTATAGACACCTGCAGCGCAGGCGATATCGCTGAAAGAACCGTTGCCATTATTTCTCTGGAGAACATTTCTGGCTACCGGTTCGAAGTAGCCGTATTTGGTCATAGTCAGATAACGGCTGAGCGTATTGGCTGTTTTCAGGCTTTTCTGGCGGTAGTTTTCCATGGGCCACATATCAACTGCCATGAGATCCACGCGGGTGTCGTTGTCGAAATCGGACAGTTCGGTACCCATTGTACTCATGGAGCAATGCCTGAAGTAGCTGCCGAGCTTGTCGGAGAAACTTCCTTTCTGGTTATTGATGTACAGGTTATCGGGTTGAACAAAGTCATTCCCCACATAAATATCGAGCCATCCGTCGCCGTTTATGTCTGTGACAGACACACTCAGGCCGAAGCCGAAGTTGGCAATACCTGCCTGACCTGACACGTCGGTGAACCTGCCGTTGTCGTTTCTGAAGAAGCGGTCGGAATCGTACCTGTTTTTCGGCGTCAGGTCGGGTACGGGAGTTTTGCCATCCGGTCCGATTTTGGCATTGATCCGGTTTGCGGCACCCAGATCGGCCGGGTGATTGAGGAGGTAGCAGTCGAGATCTCCGTCGTTGTCGTAGTCGAAGAAATTGACACCGGTTTGCGGACTTTTGTCAACCAGTCCGAGTTCGGCTGCCTTGTCGGTGAAGGTGAGGTTTCCGTTATTGATGAAGACCTGCATCACGCGGTCCGGGTTGTCATCGGGGCCCGACCGGTTGACAATCAGGTCGAGAAAGCCGTCGGCATTTATGTCAACGGCGCTCACGGCTGTATCGAAACCCTTTTCCGAGGCAACTCCGGCGCTGTCGGTGATGTCCCTGAACCGGAAATTGCCCTGATTCAGGTAAAGCCTGTTTTTCCCGTTGGTACATATAAAGTAGATATCGGGCAGGTTGTCGTTATTGATATCTGCCACTGCCACACCGCCTCCGTTGTAGAAATTGATATTTCTGATGACGTTGTGCTGTTCATCTTCGACGATGATATTTGCGAAATCAATACCGGTGGCATCTGGCGACAGGAGCTCCAGCAAGGGAGATTCTGCGTGCAGTGTTTCCTCTTCTGTGATTTCGCCGGTCATACCGGGTACAGTTTCAGTACCGGGCCTGAAAAAGAAGTAGGCTGTGACCAGGAGAGCTGCCAGGATTCCGGCAACCGGAAGATATTTCCGTGCTCCGGATGGAGACGTGCCGTTGCCCGTACTGCTGATTTTGGATCTTTTATTCTTGCTCATTTGAAAACATCATTCAGGTGCAAACATAAAGAATTTCGACCGTCACTTGAAAAAATGAGGGAATTTCATGCTGTGCGTATTTGTAAATATTTTACTTTTGAATCTTTTTGCTGATTAAAAAAATATTAATTGAAAAAAAAAAGACAATTGTGAACTGATTAGCAAAACCGAAAATATCTTTGCGTTTTATCCCGCTAAACCGCTACGATTGCTTAAAATTTGGTATGATCTTTGTAGTAAAGGATCATGTCCGGCAAAATAATCTCATGATTGATTTTTTTATTACATCTCTGGCGGAAATTCAAGCTGCGTTGCATCCCCGGCTACAGGGGAGGCAACGCTGTTTTTTTGCATAAACCACATTTAGTTTCTCACTAAAATTTCAACACAATGAGTCAATTGCTTTTTAACAAAATGAGGATGGTTGCCAGCGCTTTCGCTATGGTCGCCCTTTTCCTCGTTTTAGGCACAGTTGACGCACAGGCCCAGCAGGTTACCCGCGCAGCTAATGGTAATCCTTATGAGTCTGTTGCGCAAAAGATGGGAGTGGCAGCCTGCCAGCCAGGCACAGCTACGAACATTCAGGGGGGCCTTGCCACGCTTACTGCGGAGGCCGAGGCGATGAAAGCACAGCTCAAACTGGGCAATACGTCCAGTCTGATGCGTGTCAAGTACGAGTACTACACTCTGACAATCAGTGATGTCGAGCAGTATTCAGTAGCAGTAGAGTTTGCAGCACTGACAAATTTGACACGCGCCAGCCAGATCGTGGGAGACGAGTCTCTGACGAGTCAGCAGCTTGCGGGTATGTACAATGGCGTTCGCACTGCGTTCGGCATGTGCCAGTAATTCCGTGAAGCACTTTTCATTAAAAAACAATTCTAAATTCTAAAACTTAATCTCATGATAAGGAAGAATTTTACCTTACTGGGGAATCTGGTGGTTTTTGCGCTGCTGAGCCTTGCAGGAGTTGCTTCTGCACAGACTTTCAACGGCTCGAACCTCAACCAGAACGGCAACTCTGCCATTCCTCTGACGGGAACCGGTGGCTGCTTTGGTGCCGCCAATTTCAACTGTAATGTTACGGGCACAGTCACAAAGCCTGAGAAAGTCACAATCAACCTGACCCACACCTGGGCTGGTGACCTGGAAATCTACCTCCAGGCTCCAAACGGTGAGCGTATCGCCCTGTCAACAGGCAATGGTGGCTCCGGTGACAACTTCACCAACACCGTGTTCCAGGATGGTGCACCTTCTATCACAACAGGTACAGCTCCTTTCACCGGCACTTTCGCTCCTGAAGGTGCGGTAGGTGGCTTCTGTGCAACCATTCCTGCAGGTACTATCGGTACACTGGCCGGGTTCACAACCGGTCAGACCGGTAACTGGCAGCTGCGTATCGAAGACAACGCTGGTGGTGATTCAGGCAACGTAACCAGCTGGTCTATCCAGTTTGCCGCTCCGCCGCCTCCTGTTGATCCATGTGTATTCACTTGCCCGCCAAGTGTTACCGTGAACCTCGACGGTGGCGAATGCTCTGCATTTGTTGACTACAATGCTCCAACCTTCACAGGCAACTGCTCTGTTCCTGTTGTTACTCCGGGTTCCATTACCCAGAATAACAACATGAATATCGTTGATGACGCCCTTGCATTCGGTACTACTCCCGAGAGCCACTGGCGCGCCTATGCTGCCCAGACTCAGGACTTCACTGTGAACTCCCTGACAATGGCTGCATGGAACTCCGGTACTGTACAGGTATTCATCTACTCCTACACCGGTAACATCGGTACAGGTACGCTGAATACAGCACAAATGACACTGCTGGGATCGTCCCCTGCAACTGCGGTTGTTGGTAATGCGGGTGCAGATATTACTTTCCCGGTTAACTTCACTACACCGGTCGTAATTCCTGCCAACACCAAGTTTGTCGTTGAGCAGCGTAAAGTGGCTGGTGGCACTTTCGTAATGGCCAGTAACTACGCTGGTTCTTCACAGCCAAGCTATATCAGTGCGCCTGTTGCGCCGACTCCAACAAGCTATGCCAGCTATGGTTTCGGTTTCATTCACCTGATCCAGCGCCTGAACGGTACGTTCATCCAGAACGGCAACCCGATTATCGTACAGACTTCCGGTCTGCCATCAGGTTCCGAGTTCCCGATTGGTACTACCAAGAACTGCTTCAGCCTGCGCAGCCCTGTAACCGGTGTCGAAATCGGCAACTGCTGCTTTGATGTAGTTGTTAAAGAATACCCGAACCCGATCCAGCAGCTGAACTGCAATGATCTGGTAAATATTTCCCTGGATGAAGACTGCTCTTCCTGCA
>CAILQK010000073.1 GCA_903836265.1 uncultured Bacteroidota bacterium
ACCGCAATGGCCAGTTGTATGATTGATTTTGTCATGTTTATTTCCATTTTTTCCCAAATCCGGGATGTTTGATAATAAAAAATTGTCCACCAGACAAACAGACGAATTATTCTGCGATACAGCGCACAGAACACCCGTACGTACGGTTGACGTTGTACGTGTTGGCAACAACAAAAATATTGAAGTCCAGGTACCAGGCGCGGACCGCGCTACTCTCCGTACTGCTCCAATAGTTGCCGTAGTAGCCACGGCCGTACAACGTGCCATCGACGTTGTCCCTGTAGCCGGCCGCCGGAAGCATCAGGTTGTCTCCGAATTTTTTCCCGGCGCTGTAATTCGTGGCGCTGTCTGAAAATGTGCCCACGTTCGTTTTGGTATTATTGGCAATAACACCCTCCCACTGTGCTTTTGTCGGCACCCGGTAACCCGTCGGACACGGGTCATCGGGCGTTTTGGAACCATCGTCCCAGGAGCCATTGCCTGCAACGGTGGTATTCCAGCCGGTGATGGCGCCGTCATTGGCTTGTCCGGCGCCGGAGCCAGTTGGTCCGGGCGCTGCCTCTGCCGCACGCCCCCACTGCCAGTAGCCGCCGTTAATTTCCCATGATGGCGTGAACGGATCAGCAGTTGTGTTGGCTGCGCCGAGGTTGTAGCAACTGAATTCCTTCCAGTTTCCCGAAGCGATAAAAACGCCACAGCCTGCATAAGTAACGAAATTACAGGTCTGCCCGCCAATGGCAAGCGCGAAAGTGGCTGCACCGGCGCCGGAGGGCGTACCCGTAATGGCAAAGGAGAGTGAGCCAGAACCTGTAGCGAAGTTGCCTGATGACAGTGTGGCTGTAAGACCTGTTACACCTGTGGAAGAAAGCGTCTGACCGCTGTAGGGGCCGCCGTTGCCTGCTGTGTATGGTACACTTGTGGTAATTCCAGTGTTGTTCTGGCTGGTCCGGATTACGCCGGATGTTGTCGCGGCAGCACAGTTCAGTGTTGCTGTGCCGATCACTGATACTGTCACATCCAGACTGCAACTCTGCCCACCGATGCTCAGCGCGAAACTCGCTGTTCCATCGCTGGAAGGTGTACCCGTGATGGAACAGGTCAATGTACCCGATCCGACAGAAAAACCGCCCGCACTCAGCGTGGCAGTGAGGCCCGTAACCCCCGTGGAGGTTACCGTCTGCCCGCTGTAAAAGCCACCATCGCCACCGGTGTAGGGTACGCTCGCGCTCACGCCCGAGGCTGCCTGTCCGGAGGTCAGTGTACCGGTAACCACAGCACCCGCACAGTTCAACCCTGCAATGGTACCAGCTGCCACCGTGAAGGGAACACTGCAGGTAAAACCACCCGATGACAGACTGAAATTGGCCGATCCATAAGAAGAGGGAACACCAGTTACCGTCCACGACAGATTTCCGCTTCCAACAGCATAATTACCGGCAGGGAGTGTAGCCTCAAGGCCCGTGATACCCGTTGATGAGGCGATCTGTGATGCATAAACACCACCATTGCCACCTGTATATGGTATGATCACTTCCGATCCCGCAACCGAGGCATTGCCACAATCCAGTCCACTGATAACACCGGTCCTGCAATTTACTCTCTCCCACTGAGGTGCTGAAGGGCTGCCCTGATTAATCTCCAGGCAAAGTGTACCCGTATTGAAAATGATCAGGCCTCTGGCCGGACTCACAATCGCGTCGCGACCCGCTGTATTCAAACGAGTGAACAGAAAACCCTTGTCGGTACCCTGAACATCCAGAATAGCCGAAGGATCAGGCGTGTTGTCTCCCACCACCACCTGACCCCAAAGACCACAGGGCGCAATCAGCAACGCCGCAATGGCCAGTCGTATGATTGATTTTGTCATGTTTATTTCCATTTTTTCCCAAATCCGGGATGTTTGATAA
>CAILQK010000074.1 GCA_903836265.1 uncultured Bacteroidota bacterium
GCTGCCGCTACGTTGCTGCTGTTTGGGAGGGTTTTTTGCCAGACTAAAAACCGTCCCAAAATAATAATCGTGTAACCACACGTCTGAAGTCGTTGATTATTGGTGGTTAGGCTCGGGAGGATACACCAAACCTTCTCGCCCCCAGCGGTCAAGTGGCGGTAGCCGCAGCTTTAACCCACGGCTTTAGTCGTGGGAAACGCGCCACGAGCGGCCGTGCGTCACAGGGATACCCGGCGCGAGATACCATGCCCTGTGTTACCCAATCGGGATGGCGTGGAAAAGGCCACACCGCGAAAAAGAACGCAAACGAGGTTCATCCAACAGACAGGAGAATACCCCCTCTCCCCCGGCAGTCAAACAGCGGCAGCCGCAGCCGTCAGCCCCCGGCTTCAGCCGTGGGCAACGCGCGCCGGGATGCCGTGCCCCGCGAGGAAGCGCGGCGCGTGAAACCATGCCCGTGTTTACCCAATGGAAATGCCGTGGAAAAGTCCACACCGCGAAAGAAAACCAACAGAGAGGATAAAAACCCTCTCTCCCCCGGCGGTCAAGTAGCGGCAGCCGCAGCTTTAACCCCCGGCTTCAGCCGTGGGAAACGCGCGCCGGAATGCCGGCCCGTGGCCAGAATCCCGTCAGAATATCCCGGAGTACCATCACGTTTTCATGAGCCGTCAAACAGCGGCAACCGTCAGACCGGATTTACGCCGGAATCCTGCTGGCGCTGTTTTTCCCAGAGTTCTGCATAGTAGCCATCCTGCGCGAGGAGCTCTTCGTGTGTGCCGGACTGAACGATGCGATGATTTTCGAGTACGATAATTTTATCGAACTGGAGCATGGAGTATATCCGGTGGGTGATGATGATGGCGGTTTTGTTTGCCAGTGCCGTCTGCAGGTAACCGAGGATCTGGCTTTCGGTATTGGTGTCAACGGCTGAGAGACAATCGTCGAGGAGCATGATATCGGGATGTTTGGCGAAGGCGCGGGCGATGCTGACCCGCTGCTTTTGTCCGCCGGAGAGCGTGACGCCCCTTTCGCCCACGACAGTGTCGTAGCCTTCGGAAAGTCCGGTGATATCATCGTGGACGGCTGCACTTTTGGCGAAGAACGCTGCTTCCTCCCGTGTAACACCTTCGCGACCGAAGGCGATATTTCCGAAAACCGTGTCGGAAAACAGGAACACATCCTGCGGGACATATCCGATTTGCCGGCGCAGGTTGTACAGATCGTGCCGGGAAACTTCCTGATCGTCTATCAGAATTTGTCCGTCAGAAACATCATACATACGCACGATCAGATCGGCCAGCGTGGTTTTTCCGCTGCCGGTGCGGCCTACGACAGCCATTTTTTGTCCGGGTTCGAGCGTGAACGAGACACCTTCCAGGGCCTTGATACCGGTATCCGGGTAGGTGAAGGATACATTTCTGAATTCAATTTTTCCACGCAGAGGTGCAGCCGGTCCGGGAGAATGGCTGTTACGGATAGCGGGTTCTGTTTTCAGGAACTCGTTGATGCGCTTCTGGGATGCCGATGCCTGCTGGGTCAGAGAGGCAATCCAGCCGATGGCTGTGACCGGCCAGGTCAGCATATTGATATAAATGACAAACGAAGTAATATTTCCGGCGGTCAGTTTCCCTTCAATTACCAGCAGTCCGCCAACATACACAGTGATAATGATACTGGCGCCGATGAGCAGCGACATGAGCGGAAAGAAAAAAGCGTCCACCCGGATCAGTTCGAGCGATCGGCGGCGGTATTCCTCGCTCTGGTCGGCGAACCAGCGGCCCATGGCTTTTTCCTGCACGTAACTTTTCACCACCCGTATGCCGCTGTACACCTCCTGTGCTGTACTCGTCAGCACAGACAACTGCTGCTGTATTTTTTCGCTGCGTTTGTTGATTATTGAACTGACCCAGTAGATGGAAAGACTGAGGAATGGCAGGGGCAGCAGCGACCAGAGCGTGAGTTCCACACTCACACTGACCATGGAGGAAATAGCGAGTATGAACAGAAAAATCAGGTCGAGGCCATACAATATGGTAGGTCCGAGAAACATTCGCACCTTGGAAACATCCTCGGAGATACGCGACATCAAGTCGCCGGTACTGTTCCGCTTGTAGAATGCCAGATCGAGCCGGGTGTAATGGGCAAAAATTTCCTTCCTCATATCGTACTCAATCAGGCGGCTCATGACAATGATCGTCTGGCGCATGAAGTACATGAACAGGCCCATCAGAATAGCCAGACCGATTACGGCGCCGCCGAAGAGAGCGATTTGCCGGCCCAGTTCGGAGAATGCTTCTGGGTGTGCTTCGATGCCGCCGTGCTCTTTATAGAACCTGACCCGTTCGATAACCGTATCGAGGGCCTGCCCGATCACTTTTGGCTGCCATACGCGGAAAGCATTGGCCAGTCCGACGAAAACAGTACCGAGCAGGAACCTCCAGCGGTAACGCCAGAAGAATTTTTTGAGATAAGAGAGCAGGTGTTTCACGTATTACCCGAATAGCCCCGCGGAGCCGGTGAGAGGAAAAAGAGTATTTTCACAAAAGAAATCAGTGTAAACCAACAAAAAAACGCCGGAACTGTTCCCTTTTGCGTGTAAAATAAGTCTTTACAGACATTTTTTCACAAATACCGATAAATTTACAGCCGGATACGGGCACTGACATGGTTTGTCGCGTCGTATCTTTCACCATCAAACTGCATAAATTATGGAAGCTTATATTGTAGCCGGGTATCGCTCGGCGGTGGCAAAAGCCGGAAAAGGTGGGTTCAGATCATATCGTCCCGACGATCTGGCGGTGGATGTGATACGCCATCTGGTGGCCAGCGTGCCCCAGCTTGACCCGAAAATGGTGGATGACTGCATCGTGGGCTGCGCCAATCCGGAAGGAGAGCAGGGTCTGCAGATGGGCCGCATTATATCCAACCGGGCGCTGGGCAAAGATGCGCCGGGCATGATTGTGAACAGGTATTGTGCCTCCGGGCTGGAAACCATCAGTATTGCCGTGGCCAAAATCAGGGCCGGCATGGGGCACTGCTTCATTGCCGGTGGCGCCGAGAGCATGTCGCTGATACCTATGACGGGCTACAAGCTGGCGCCCAACTACAATATCGCCTCCCAAACCCCCGATTACCTGGTGGGAATGGGTCTTACGGCGGAGGCTGTAGCTGCCAAATGGGGTATTTCCCGGGAAGAGGCCGATGCGTTCAGCGTGCGCAGTCACCAGCGTGCGGCGGCAGCCATTGATGCAGGCAAATTCAGGGACGAGATCGTTCCGGTGAGCGTGCCGGAGGTGTGGGTGGAGAACGACAAACGCAAAGAGCGGGCATATACCGTGGATACAGACGAGGGCGTACGGCGTGATACCAGCATAGAGGGCCTTGGCAAGCTGAAACCGGCTTTTGCCCAGGGCGGCATTGTAACGGCGGGCAACTCTTCGCAGACCTCCGACGGGGCGGCTTTCGTGCTGGTCATGTCGGAAGAAATGGTTAAAAACCTCGGACTTCAGCCCATAGCGCGCCTTGCAGCCTGTTCTGTAGCAGGTGTGGAGCCGATACACATGGGCATTGGTCCGTGCGCAGCCATCCCGAAAGCACTGAAGCAGGCGGGTATGCAGCTCGACCAGATAGAGGCCGTGGAGCTGAACGAGGCATTTGCAGCCCAGGCGCTTGCCGTCATCAAAGAAGGGTGCCTGAATCCGGATATTGTGAATGTGAACGGAGGTGCCGTGGCACTGGGTCACCCGCTCGGGTGCACGGGCGCGAAACTGACCATACAGATCATCAACGAAATGCGTCGCAGCAACCAGCGTTACGGACTGGTAACAGCCTGCGTGGGCGGCGGACAGGGTATTGCGGGCATCATTGAAAGACTGAACTGATTATGCGGCACTGGCAGATAAAAGCATCGCTTTTCCTCAACTATTTCGTGTTTGCCATCCTGCTGAACAGCGTGGGTACGGTTATTCTGCAGGTGCAGAACAACTTCGGTGTATCCGAGGGGTCTGCCTCAGTGCTGGAGGCGTTCAAGGATCTGAGCGTGGCGGCGGTTTCTTTTCTGCTTTCGTCGTTTATTACCCGGATTGGATACAAGCGGTCTATGCTTATATCACTGGGTTTTGTGAGTGCGGTTTGTTTTTTAATTCCGTCGGTACCTTCATTCTGGGCCACCAAGCTGCTGTTTGCTGCTGCCGGATCGGGCTTTGCGCTGATCAAGATGTCGGTATTTGGCACAATCGGACTGATTACCAAAGACGAGAAGGAGCATATCAGTCTGATGAACTTTGTGGAGGCGGTGTTTATGGTGGGTGTATTGTCAGGATACTTTGTTTTCAGTGCTTTCGCTGACGATACAAATCCGGCGAGTACCGGCTGGATGAATGTCTATTGGCTGCTGGGAGGTATCACGCTGGCGGCATTTTTCCTGTTGCTTACAGCCCCGCTTGACGAATCGCAGTCGAAGCCGTCGGAAAAAGAGGCTGTTCCAGGCGATATAACGGCCATGTTCCGGTTGCTGTCAGTTCCGCTGGTGCTTGTATTCATCCTGTGTGCCTTTTTCTATGTACTGATCGAGCAGAGTATCATGAGCTGGCTGCCCACATTCAACAGCAAGGTTTTGCAGTTGCCCACCACCCTGAGCATTCAGATGGCGAGTATCATGGCCGGGGGCACGGCACTGGGCCGGGCTTTGGCCGGGGTTGTCATGAAACGCCTGAACTGGTATGTGGTACTGAACGGGTGCCTGTTACTGGCTGCTGTTCTGGTCGTTACTGCCATACCGTTATCGGCCGGAGCAGACGCGTCTGCGGTTGCCGGCTGGGGCGATGCCCCGCTGGCTGCATTCATATTTCCGATGACAGGGTTCTTTCTGGCTCCCATCTATCCGGCAATCAACTCGCTGATACTGAGCGGACTGCCGAAGCATCAGCAGGGGCTCATGTCGGGGCTTATCATAGTCTTTTCAGCGTTGGGCGGAACAACAGGTTCCATCATCACCGGACATATATTCGGCCGGTTTGGTGGTGAAAAAGCCTTTTATTTTTCTCTCTTTCCGATAACAGTGGTTCTGATCGGCCTTTATTTCTTCAGAAAACAGTACCGCGGTCGGGTATCCTGATCTTGTTTTCAGGCCAGAAAAAGAATATATGGTCAATGAATATTTTGATATAACCACCCTTTCACCGCTGTACGAGGACGTACAGAGCAGCGGCATATTTGCAGACTCCAAGTTTTTTGTTGACTGCACACTGCAGACAGATCCGGAGACAGTACTCCGCGATTATGAAAAAGAAAAAACAGCGGCCGGATTCGATCTGCGCAGTTTCGTGATGCGGCATTTTTCGTTTCCGGAGATACCGGAAACAGGCTATCTGGCGGCCGGAAAACTGATTAACCAGCATATAGACCAGTTGTGGAGCGTGCTGCTTCGGCGGCCAGTTTCATCGGAAGAGAACTCCACACTGATTCCTTTACCACATCCGTACACAGTGCCCGGTGGACGGTTTCGGGAAGTGTATTACTGGGACAGCTATTTCACCATGCTGGGGCTGCAGATTTCAGGCAAAGAGGAAATGGTGCAGAATATGGTGGACAACTTCGCTTATCTGACCGACCACCTTGGTTTCATCCCGAACGGAAACAGGACCTACTACCTTGGCCGTTCGCAGCCGCCGTTTTTTTCACTGATGGTGACATTGCTGTCTGAAATCAAAGGAGAGGAAGTCCTGATGCGCTACCGGCCGGAACTGGAGCGCGAGTATGAATTCTGGATGTCGGGCGAGTCCTCGGCAGAGGCGGGATCAAAACACAGAAGACTGGTTATACTGCCTGGCGGCGTGAGTCTGAACCGGTACTGGGACGACCGGCCGGAGCCGAGGCCCGAGGCCTACGCCGAGGATGTGCACACTGCATCGAAAAGTGATGCACCTGCGGAGGACATATACCGGCATATCCGTGCTGCGGCTGAATCCGGATGGGATTTCAGCAGCAGGTGGCTGGCTGATCCGGACAGGCTGGAGACCATACAAACCACCGACATACTCCCGGTGGATTTGAACTGTCTCCTGTATTTTCTGGAAAAAACACTGTTGCATATATACAGACACCTGCCAGACCGGGTGCCTGCCGACGTATTCAAGGAGCGCACCAGAAAGCGCAGACAGGCCATACAGGATTATTTCTGGGATGCAGAGAAAGGGTATTTCTTTGATTACAACCACAAGAATAACAGCAGAACCGAAGCCTGGACCCTTGCCGGCCTGTTTCCGCTCTTTTTTGGAATAGCCACAGAAGAACAGGCAGCTTCGGCAGCCCGTCACACAGAAGAAAAATTCCTGCGGGCCGGAGGGCTCGTTACCACCACCCTGACCACCGGTCAGCAGTGGGATGCACCCAACGGATGGGCACCGCTGCAATATGTGGCATGCCGTGGCCTCATGCAGTACGGCTACACCGACCTGGCCGACCGCATCAGGAAAAACTGGCGGAGCCTGAACGAGAAAATATATGCGGATACGGGAAAAATGATGGAAAAATACAATGTTTCAGATCTGGATCAGCCCGGTGGCGGCGGAGAATACCCCAATCAGGATGGTTTTGGCTGGACTAACGGTGTATATCTCGCCTTGCCGTATCTTTGCCCTCCAAATTCACTCAAGAAATGAGTCGTTCAAAGCGCACGCAATCAATTTTGCAATTCGGTCTGTTTTGTGGCATACTCCTGTTTGTCAACATACTGGCCAACATATTCTACACCCATTTCGACCTGACGGAAGAAAAGCGTTTCACGCTGACGAAGCCCACGCGCGAGCTGTTGCGCGGGCTGAACGACCAGGTTTATGTTCAGATACTGCTCGACGGAGAATTTCCTGCCGGTTTCAAGCGTTTGCAGACAGCCACCAGAGAGATACTGGATGATTTTCGTTCAGAAACAGGCTACCTCGACTACCGCTTTGAGGATCCTTCGGCCGGCAGTCCGGAAGAAGTAAACGGCCGGAGAAAAGCGCTGGCCGAGACTGGCATACAGCCGGTAAACCTGCGCGTGGCAGATCAGGGAGAAACCACCCAGAAACTCATTTACCCTTTCGCCATATTTCGCTTTGGCAGCCGTCAGGTAGTGGTAAAACTGCTGGAAAACGAATCGTCCACCCTTTCGCCGGAGGAGGTTATCAACAATTCGGTCACCCTGCTGGAGTACAAGTTTGCCAATGCCATCAAGAAAATACAGGCTCCGGCACGGCCAGTTATCCTGTTCACCAAAGGACACGGAGAGCTGGACGAGACCAGAGTGGCCGATCTTGACAGGAGCCTCCGCGCGTTTTACGATACCGACCGCATCAGTCTGGACTCGGTGATTCAGGTGAAACCCGAAGACTGTGCATTGCTGATCATAGCCAAACCGACGCAGACATTTTCAGAGAAAGACAAGTTCAAGATAGACCAGTATGTGATGAGTGGCGGGCGTGTACTCTGGTTGGTGGACCGGCTGAGTGCAAGCCTGGATTCGATGCAGTTGACCAGCAGGTTTGTCCCGTCGGACTATCCCCTGAACATCGAGGACATGCTCTTCAGGTACGGCGCCCGGATACAGCCTGATCTGGTACTTGATCTGGAGTGCAGCAAGATCAAACTTGTGGTAGGACAGGTGGGCAACTCACCCCAGTTTGCGCCTTTCCCGTGGTTTTACCATCCGGCAGTGCTGCCAGCAAGCGATCATCCGATCGTGAAGAACCTTGACCGGGTGGATTTGCGGTTCTGCTCCTCCATAGACACCATACGGACAAAGACACCGGTAAAAAAGACGCCGGTACTGACTACCAGCAGGTACAGCCGGCTTCAGTTCAGTCCGATAGACCTCAATTTTGAAATCCTGAAATACCAGCCCGATCCCGAAAAATTTGACAAGGGAAAACAGACTGTGGGATTGCTGCTGGAGGGCGTTTTTCCGTCGGCTTATGAAAACCGCGTATCCGGAGAAATGCAGGCCGGACTGGAGCAACTCGGACTTTCCTTTAAAAGCTCCAGTATGCCCACGCGCATGCTGATCATCAGCGACGGGGATGTGGCCGCCAATCATGTGCGAAACGCCGAGGAAAAACAGTGGCTTCCATTGGGGTACAACCACATGGACGGAGCTACCTATGCAAACAAAGACCTGCTGCTGAACGCTGTTGAATACCTGATAGATCCGACGGGGGTGATAGAAGCCCGTACCAAGGAGGTGAAACTCAGACTGCTTGATTCGGTGAGAGCGCGGGAAGAGGGCAACTTCTGGAAAGGAATCAACGTAGGTTTGCCGCTTTTCCTGCTCGCCATACTTGGCTGGACATTCAACTGGCGCCGGAAAAGAAAATATGCCCGTTGACAATGATAAAGCGCATAGTGAAAATGACCTTCCGGGAGGAAGAAGTGGACAAATTTATCAGTGAAGTATTTGACCACAGCAAGCAGAAAATCAGGGCATTCCCCGGTTGCAGGCACATGGAGCTCCTTCGTGATATCCGGCAGCCGAATGTATTGTTTACACTGAGTTACTGGGAAGATGAAACTGCGCTGAACAATTACAGACATTCAGCCCTTTTTGCTGAAACTTGGGTCAAAACCAGGGCACTTTTTTCAGACAAGCCACAGGCCTGGTCGCTGGAAATACTGGATACACCCTGACAGTCTTTTAATAATCCGCAACACTATCGTCTGATGCATACCGAATCAATCGACAAATTAATACAGTCTGTGTCTTTTCACCATGAACTGGTGACGAACGGACTTTCTGCGGGCACACTGGAGGCTATTGAAAAAGCTTCGGAGACAAGATTTTTTCGGGACGGGGGCCTCCTTTATGGTCAGGGCGCTGTTCCGCGCGGCGTGTACCGGCTGAAATCCGGTCTGGTAAAAATATCAAACACTACCTCAGGCGGATATCGTCAACTGGTTTACGTTTACAAGCCAGGCGACTGGATGGGATATCGCCAGAACTTTACGTCAGAGTATTATCCTGTAGAGGGTGTAGCCATAGGGAATGCAGAAACGACATTCATTCCGGTGGAAGAATTCATCAGGCTCGTAAAAGCGCATCATGATTTTTCCTACAACCTGTTATTAACCCTCAGTCAGGAATTTTCGGCCTGGGTAAACAGGACAGTATATCTGGCCAAATTTCCGGTTCGGGTACGGCTTGCCATCGGCCTGCTGTTTCTTGACAAACAATTTCGCAGTGCGGGTAACGAACCAGGTACTATCCTGTTTTCACGAACAGACCTGGCCGATATGATTGGCGCCACCATAGAGACTACCGTTCGGACACTGGGTGAGTTCAAGGGTAACGGCTGGGTAACGGCCCGTGGCAGAACCATACAGGTAAAAGACAGAAATGCTCTGTTTCAGTCTGTCGGCGAGTTGTAATGCCCTTTCCGGTGAATATTCTCCGGAATTCACAGGCTTTACACTGGAAGATGCACCAATTATCGGTTTTTTCAGATATTTGGGCCGTTACAGGTAAAACCATCACAGAAATGAACAAATTGATTCCCACATTGCTCCGAATAACAGGTGTCTTCGCGGTTTTCGCTGTCCTTCAGTATTTTATTGTCTGGTACCTGCTGGTGCCAACCGGCCTTGTTGCGGGTCTGTTTATGCACAAGACCAGCGATGACCGACCTATGACACTCGGGCTTATCATTGGAAGCATCCTTTTTGGTATATTTGCCTATTTCATGTCGAAGATCTACCCGTCGGCCGGCTGAGATCAGTTGTTGATACATACTGCGTATTTCACATCAAATCACCGTACTTTTGCGGCGGTAACAAAACCGCATTTCCATGATTCAACGTATTCAAACCGTTCTTCTGTTCCTTGCAGCCATTTTGCTGGGGCTTCAGTTCATATTCCCCTACGCATCGGCGGCGCAGGGCCTTTCCGGCTCCCTGGATGACGGCGTGTTTGGCGTAAACGACCGCATGGGCCTTCAAATCAATACTGGTCTGGCCCTTGCTCTGGCGATAATTGCCATTTTTTTGTATAAAAACCGTCCGGCACAATCCCGTATCACCACACTGGCCATATTTGCCGGCACCGTGCTTGCCGTGAGCGTTGCTGCCCAGTGTTTCATACTGATTCGCGAGGCAGGTTCAGAAGTGGTGAATATCCATTATCAGCCGGGTATTGCCCTGCCGGCTCTTTCTGTGCTGTTGCTGTGGATTGCCAACAGATTCATCAGAAAGGACGAGGAGCTGGTCAAATCGTCAGACAGGCTCAGATAACTTAGTTTGTTAACAGAATACAATTCGCAATACATGACTTCGCGACAAATACGCCGTCAGTTTCTGGACTTTTTTGCCTCCAAGGAGCATAAAATTATTCCCTCTGCCCCCATGGTGGCAAAGAGCGATCCCACACTTATGTTTATCAATTCGGGTATGGCGCCGCTCAAGGATTTTTTTCTGGGCAACCAGACACCACCTTCAAAGCGCATAGCCGACACACAGAAATGTCTGCGTGTAAGCGGGAAGCACAACGATCTTGAGGATGTAGGTTTCGATGGCTACCACCATACCATGTTTGAGATGCTTGGCAACTGGTCTTTCGGCGACTATTTCAAGCAGGAGGCGCTCCGCTGGTCGTGGGAATTGCTGACGGATGTATATAAAATACCCAAAGACCGGCTCTATGTTTCAGTTTTTGGCGGCAACGAGGCAGAGGGTGTGCCATTTGATCAGGAGGCTTATGACGTATGGAGCACGATGCTGCCGACCGATCGTATCCTTCGTTTCGGAAAAAAGGAAAATTTCTGGGAGATGGGCGATACGGGACCATGCGGACCCTGTTCGGAAATTCACGTTGACCTGCGCACTGACGAGGAGCGCGCCCGCGTGGACGGCCGTACGCTTGTGAATGCCGATGATCCGAACGTGATAGAGATTTGGAACAACGTGTTTATGCAATTCGTACGCAAGGCAGACGGATCGCTGGAGGAGTTGCCGGCCAAATCTGTTGACACAGGCATGGGTTTCGAGCGTTTGTGCCGCGCAGTTCAGCGAACCAGTTCCAATTATGCCACAGATCTCTGGCTACCCATTTTTAATCTGCTTGGTGATCTGAGTAGTCATAAATACCAGGATACCTATCCGAATACCGGAGCCGATCCCGGTACTTTGAAAAAAGATATTGCCATGCGTGTGGTAGCTGATCACCTCCGGGCGGTCAGTTTTGCCATTGCGGACGGAGAATTGCCGTCCAACACCGGTGCCGGTTATGTCATCCGGCGCATACTTCGCAGAGGAGTACGTTACTACTATTCATTCCTCGAGCTGAGGGAACCGGTACTTTACCGTCTTTTTCCGGTACTGGCCAAAGAGATGAACGACATATTCCCCGAGCTGGAGGCACAGCAGGATTTCATCGTCAGGGTACTGCTGGAAGAAGAAAAATCATTCCTGAGAACGCTCGAATCCGGACTGAAGCGATTCGACCAGCTGGAAATAAAAGACAATACTGTTGCCGGAACCCAGGCATTCGAGTTGCTCGATACCTATGGCTTTCCTATTGATCTTACCCGTCTGCTGGCCCGTGAAAAAGGCTTTTCCGTGGATGAGGAGGGCTTTACACAGGCACTGGCCGAGCAAAAAGCCCGCTCGCGAAAAGACGCTGCCAAACAGGTTGGTGACTGGATGGTGCTGCGCGACGAGTCGGATGTTGCGTTTGTCGGTTATGATGAGCTTGAAACAGAGAACAGCCACGTCACCAAGTATCGTACGGTGAAAGTGAAAGATCAGCCTCAATATCAGGCAGTGCTCAACCGGACGCCCTTCTACCCGGAGGGTGGCGGACAGGTGGGGGATACCGGTTACATGGTATTTGGCGATGAGCGTGTTCGCGTACTGGATACCAAAAAGGAAAACAACCTGGTCATACACATTCTGGAGCGTCTGCCCGAGAACATGGATACTTCCTCGGTGGTGTGCATGGTGGACGAGCGGAGGCGTCGTCTGACCGAGAACAACCACTCTGCCACTCACCTGCTGCATGCGGCGCTTCGCCAGGTGCTGGGCACGCACGTACAGCAGAAGGGTTCATACCTTGATGACCAGACGCTTCGCTTCGATTTCCAGCATTTCCAGAAAGTATCTGATGAAGAGATAACTCGTATAGAAGCCATCGTCAACAGGAAAATCAGGGAAAACATAGCGCTGGAAGAAGCCCGAACCCTGCCCATCGAAGAGGCGAAAAAAGCGGGGGCCATGATGCTTTTCGGCGAAAAATATGGAGAGACAGTCAGGATGATCACATTTGATTCCGGATATTCACGGGAGCTGTGCGGTGGCTGCCACGTAAAAAATACCGGTCAGATAGGACTGTTCAAAATTACTGCTGAAACGGCTGTGGCGGCCGGTGTGCGCCGAATTGAGGCAACAACCGCCGAGGGTGCAGAAAAATGGATAGACAAACAACTGGAGCGCCTGTCGGTATATGACAGTGCGTTTAAAAACCCGAGAGATCCGGGCAAGGCTGTAGCCGACCTGCAGGATGAAAACAAGCGACTGCAGAAACAGATAGAGCGATTGCTTCAGGAACAGGCCAACGGCCTGCGCGACGGATTGAGAAATCAGGTACAGCAAATCAACGGAGTCAATTATCTCGCACAGGTACTGCCAGTGAACGATGCAAACGCCGTGAAAACACTGGCTGTCGAACTGGAGCGGGAGCTCGGGAATGCCGTTATTGCCTTTGGATCTGTTTCCGGGGACGGAAAGCCATCGCTGACTGTTAAAATCACCGACAGTCTGGTGAAAGAGAAGGGATTGAATGCCGGTACCATGGTGCGTGAACTGGCACAAAAGTACCTTAAAGGCGGCGGCGGCGGACAGCCGGGCTTTGCTACAGCAGGTGGTACAGACGCAGCGGGACTTAAAGACGCTGTGGACAGTATCAAAAACTATCTTCAGTCGTAAAAACCGTCTGAACAGACCTGAAACGACATGGGCGCCGGACAGA
>CAILQK010000075.1 GCA_903836265.1 uncultured Bacteroidota bacterium
ACTCTTGCCATAAAACATAACGGAGCCTTCACTGCCACCGCCCATCAACTCGTCAGAAAATACAGGTGCTTTGCCGTAATCAGAAATCCGCTCTCTGTACTTCTTTCCTGGCAAACGGTCAATGCCCCGGTAAACAGGGGCAGGATGCCAGTAGCTGAAGCGATTGATGCAGACCTGAAAAACAGCCTGAATGAAATAAGTGATGAGCTTGACATGCAAATTTTTATTGTTAACTGGTTCTTTGAGCGATTCCAAAAATATTTTCCAGCAGAAAATATCCTGCGGTACGAAAAACTGACAACAATCGGGGGTAGTTACCTGGGAATAATTACCCCCGGAGCTGAAATTCTTTCAGAAAAGTTACAATCCAGAAATACTAATTCTATTTACAAAAAGGAGCTAGTAAATACAGTAACGGAACGATTGCTGAATACTGGTGGAGCTTTCACGCACTTTTATAATGAAACCGACATTGAATTCATTCGCTCGAAACTGAACAATTCAGACAGGTAGTTCCGGTTATTCAGAATACGATACTATACATCGCCCAGCGTATGTTTAATTCCAGGATAAAACCCTCATTTCTCATTATCGGGGCTCAAAAAGCCGGTACCAGTTCGCTTTTTCGGTATCTGTCTCAGCACCCGCATATCAGACTGCCCGCAAGCAAAGAACTGCATTTCTTTGATATGCAATATCAGAGAAGTATTAACTGGTATGAAGGATTATTCCCAAAAAGGAAATTCCTGTCCAGACAGATTACAGGCGAAGCATCGCCTTATTATCTTTTCCATCCTCTTGCACCCAAACGGGTTAATGAGCACTATCCCGATATACGTCTGATTGTTCTCCTCAGGAATCCGGTTGACCGGGCCTATTCGCATTTCAACATGGAGCGAAACCGGGGGAATGAACCCGAAGTCTCCTTTATGCGCGCTGTAGAACTTGAAGCCAGCCGAATATTCGATGAAGAACAGCAAATCAGGCAGGGTATTATTCAATCAGGCTGTAAATTTCAGAACTGGAGTTACATGCGCCGGGGACTGTACGGACAGCAGGTAGCTGACTGGCAAAAATTCTTCCGGTCCAAGCAATTTATTTTTATCAAAAGCGAAGACTTTTACACAGATACAGTGCATGAACTGGAACGTATTCATGAATTTCTCAGAATTCCTCACGTGCCACCAGTCGATATTTCTCCGGTAAACACGAATCGTTATCCTGATCTTCTTTCATCTGAAAGAAAAAAACTGGAAGAATACTTCAGGGAGGATGGTTTACTCTTGCAACAATTAATCGGAACTCATTTTTCCTGGTTCTGATTTGTTATCCGGGGGATGACAAAAATACTCCATATAATTAACCGTCCCCTGCAATAAAATACCTGAATCGGAATATTTCCGGTTGACATTATCCATATATTACCGTACCTTTATAAAATTGTGTCATAAATCCGATGAAAAATGCCCCTCAAACCCGCTCTCCTCTTCGCCGGCTTTCTGGCGATTATTCCTGCCATACAGGCTCAGACTGCTGACGAATTCGATGTCATTATCAACGAAATCATGGCAGACCCGACACCTTCACAAGGTCTGCCTGCCGCTGAATGGCTCGAGCTGCTCAACCGCTCCTCTCACACAGTTGAGCTCTCTTCTCTCCGGCTGAAAGATGCCACCGGCGCTTTTTTCCCGCTTCCCGCCTGCTCTCTTTCTCCCGGCGCCCTCGCCACACTGACTGCCAATGCCAATGTAACCTCCCTTCAGGGTACTGTCTCCGGTATTGTACTCGGTATTCCCGTTTCCACCTCATTCCTCAATAACGACGGCGATGAACTGACGCTGGCCGACTCCAGCGGTACAATTCTCGACAAGGTGAGCTATTCGGCTTCATGGCATACCAGCACCATAAAACGCGACGGCGGCTGGTCACTTGAAAGGATTAATCCCGGACTCCCCTGTCTCGGTTCAGCCAACTGGAATTCCAGTAACGCTTCCGGCGGCGGCACGCCGGGCGTTCCCAATTCGCTGCTCTCGCTCGCACCGGACAATACGGCGCCCGAATTATCCAGCGTCACCGTTCTGTCGCCCGAAGCACTGAAGGTTAATTTTTCCGAAGGTATGACAAAAGACAATCTGACTAATCCCGATGCATATATTTTCTATCCTCCGGTTACTGTCATTTCCGCCTCCATTGCCTCTGACGACAGAACTTCTGTGACGCTGCATTTGTCCGACAGCCTGAATACCGGGATACTTTACACGCTCGTTGCTCCGGATCAATCCGATTGCAGCGGTAATAACCTGCCCGCAACGGATACGCTCTTTTTCGGACGCGCTGAAAAACCGGAGCTGTATGATGTCATCATCAATGAAATCATGGCAGACCCCACGCCCACTGCAGGCCTGCCCGTTGCCGAGTGGCTGGAACTGTACAACCGTTCCGCCAAAGTTGTCAATCTTTCGTCACTGCTGATACAGGACAAAACAGGCTCACCTGTGCCGTTGCCGGAGTACCTGATCGGTCCCGGACAGTTTGTTGTCGTATCGGCTGTATCCAGCATAAGCCTGATAAGTACGATTGCCAGCAATTCAGCAGGCGCACCCCTGAGCACGGTCATGATGAACGACGACGGCGATGTGATACAGCTTTCCAGAACCGATGGAACTCTTGTTGACCGTGTGGAGTACAGTGCAGACTGGCACAAAACACCCGGAAAATCGGACGGTGGCTGGTCACTCGAAAGAATTGACCCTGATCTGCCCTGTCCGGGCGCTGTCAACTGGCAGTCATGTCCGGTTCTTCCCGGTGGTACGCCGGGAAAAAGAAACGCTTCCTTCGGGCACATTAACGACACCTTCGCCCCAAAACTCCTTCGCGCATATCCACAAACAGACCGAATCATCACCCTCACATTTTCAAAAGCCATGTCGCCCGAATCGGTGGTCAGTAACGCAAACTACAGTTTCAATCCGACGCTCTACGCAGATGAAATTCAGCCTGCAGAAGATCCGGCTGTTGTCAGGATGATACTCAGTGAGCCAATGGACGAAGAAATCATATACGAACTGATACCGGAACCCGGATTGACTGACTGCGCCGGGAACGCGCTGGCCAGTCAGGACACAATCCGGTTCGGCTTGCCGGTAAAACCTGAAAAAAATGATCTGGTTATCAATGAAATCATGTTCAACCCCAATACCGGCGAACCACGTTACGTGGAGATATTCAATGCGGGAAACAGGATAATTGACTGGACAAAATGTTTTCTCGCCAGCATGTCAGGCAGTATTTCTGTCAAACAGATTACAACCGAAAGGTTGTCTCTCCCGGGCGAGTATGTGGCCATCACCACCGATACAGGTGGTCTGCTGCTCACATACAAAAAGACAGCAAAGGAGAATTTGCTGAAAAACGACCTGCCAACCATGTACGATTCCGGTGGAAACCTGACGCTGTACTGGGCGTCGGGCTCCGACACCTCCGCTCTCGACGAGGTTGACTACGATGAAGACTGGCACAATGCGCTCCTCTCTTCAGGTGAACACGAGGGGGTCGCACTGGAACGCCTGCGCGCGAAAGGGTTCTCCGGCGACCCTTCAAACTGGACATCGGCCTCGGCAAACACTACAGGATCACACGGAACGCCCGCACTGCCCAACTCACAGCAAAGCGCCGAAAGCCCGGAAACTGGAAATATGATACGGCTGTTACCTACGGTCATCTCGCCCGATGGCGACGGGCGCGATGATTTCCTTGAAATATTTTATGAACTGCCCGGTGCCGGCTATTTTTCAAGTGTTACCATGTACGATTCAGACGGTATCCCCGTAAAAAGACTGATGAAAACAGAAATACCCGGAACCACCGGAACGCTTCGCTGGGATGGTGACAGCGGAAACGGTTCGCGGGTAGCGCCGGGTATTTACATTGCTGCGGTAGAACTTTTTCATCCGGACGGCAAAACCGAACGGATAAAGAAAACTGCGACGGTATATTAGTTTCTGACAAGTTTGCTTGCGCGGCTCTGGCCACCATTACTGCTCTTCAGCACCGCAAAGTACAATCCGGGCGCCCAGTCTGTACCAACCTGTACCACGCCCGTGCGCGATTCAAGCTGACGGTTCTCAATAACCTGACCCAGTGTGTTGCGCACTTCCAGCACCGGAGCTTCCGTCACAGTTTCCCAGGCATACTGCAGAGAAAATGACGAAGAGGAAGGGTTGGGCGCAACCAGCAATACAGCATCAGCATCGGGCTCAACTACCGCACTGACTGCTACCGGAACCACCCTGAAAACGTCCACGGCAGCTTCTACAAGGTGTCCGGGCTGATCATCAGATGCAATGAACTGGATGCGCACATCATCGCTGAGTGGCACATAGTTGCTGAGCTCGATTTCGCCTGAAAAACGCCACTGACTGGCAGAGACCGTCTCGGTGAAAATTGTAGCCGTCTGACCGTTACTGGTCACATTCACTGTAAACTTGTCGTTGGGCGTCGTTCCCTGTCCGCCGCCATTCAAAAACCAGTAATAGAATGAAAGTTTTGCTTTCCCTCCCGCCAGTTTCATCGGTGGGGTAGAAAGTGTAACGGAGCCATTATCCACGTCATCAGAACCGGCATCACCACCGCCGTTGCCTGTCACATAGCACTGATCGTTGTTGTCAGAATTTACATCAACGTCCGGATTCGAGGGATTGCCCTGATACTGGGTTCCAACGGGTTCGCCAAGTTCCCAAAGTCCGGTTGGTGACACTGCCGAGGTTGTCCAGCCGAGATCCAGTTGAAAATCATCGTAATAGCCTCGTTCGAGAGCAATACTGTAAGAGCCACTACTGTTTGGCTGTGCCGACTTGGGCAGGTAGCCCCACGCACCGGCAGTGGCAGTGTAGCTCGCAGCCTCAATACAACTCAGTTCAAACTGACCACTGGCATCGGTACTCGTACTGAAATTCTGGGATGGAGAAGTCAGATTGACTGTGGCATTGGGTATGGGATCTCCTGTCACAGCATCTGTAACAGTTCCAGTCACAGATGCTGTGCTTTCCGGCGCCAGCGTGACATTAATCTCGGTTGCCACCGCACGGGTAAATGTAAATGGAATCATCTGCGTAACAAAACCTGGCTTGCTGATGGTAACAACGTAGTCGCCCGGGGTTACATACCCGGTTTTGAATGTACCCGTTGCATCAGTAGCAGTATTAACCCTGTCATCAGGGGTATTCACAGAAATGGTCGCACCATTCATAGGATTTCCGTCGCAACCATTGATAACTGAACCCACGAGATAGCAGGCGCGCTCGTACGTAGGCGTGAGAACAGTCAGTTTTCCGGGTTCGATATCAGAAGTAACAATCGTTCCTGAAGGGAAGTAGGGGAAAGCACCCCAGCAACCCTCAAAAGGATCGTTAGGATTGGTAGCGGGCGCCCAGGTGTCATAGCGGGCCACCTCCACGAGAATATCCGGACGGTGAGCATCAACTATTGTCACACCATCAGTGTACCAGGAGGTAATAGCCCAGTCGTTCAGTACGTGTGTGTTATGACCAATTGTTGGAGTTCCGGATACAGTAGTAGCCACCCTGTCCAGTTCGCGTATATCTTCCGGGTTGCTGATGTCGTAGCTGGCCACAAATGAAGCTGTCTTCTCGTCGGTTGTCAGGATATGCTTGTGATCGTCGAGCAGCCATGCATTGTGCGTAAATTTTGCGGGAGTCAGTACTGTACCCAGCAGTGCAGGCGCACTCTTGTTCGACATATCCACGATGGAGAGTTCTCCGGTGTAAATATGTGCCGCATACAGTGTGTCATTGTCAGCATAGCCATCGTGGATGTACCCGAGCTGATCAAACTTTCCGGCATAGGTCGGATTGTACGGATCGGCAAGACTGAGTACCACGGCGCCTCCGCTGAAAAGGTTGCTGCCGTAAGCGTACAGATACCCTTTTTTGACATCAATATGCAATGCGTGAATAGTATTGAGTTGTCCGTTGATCGCTCCGTCGCCCTTGTAATTCTTGTGGGGCAGATCAGAAGATGGCAGCGGACTCATGTCCACAATCTGGACGCCCTGCCCGCCCTCTGATGTGACATAGGCATAATGACCATACACTTTGATCTCTTTCCAGAGATTGTCGGGGCCGGGTATCTGGACAATCTGCTGCGGAGCATCCGGATTGGTGATATCAACCACTATCAATCCTTTGGAGCCTCCTAACAGGGCGTATTCGCGTCCATCCTGGGTATAACCACAGATGTTGGCCAGAGTCTGTCCGGGGAAAGTCATGGTTGAGCGCAACTGAAAATTGTAGTCCTGGGCAAGAACAGGCCAGGAAAGGGCTGCCAAAGCCAGGTAAAGGAAGTAATGCGTGATTTTCTTCATCGAATCAAAAAGTAAATGTGTGCTGTGCGTGTTCGGGTAGGTGGTGCAAAAATAGGATGAGCGACAGGAACAGAATCATTCCTGCCGCTCATTTGGTAAATAAAGTGTGCCACCCTGCGACAAAAGCCGCAGAATGGACTCATCATCAGTCTTTTTCAAAAACAGCGTCAATCCTGTCAATACAATCTTCCAGGTGATATCTGGTCATAGCGTCTGAAGAGCTCAAAACAGCCCTGGAAATATCTGCTCTCAACTGAAGAAGGGCAGCGCGGGCGAGCGATGAAACGTCCGACATCTGCGGATCTATGCTTGCGCCGGGCGGCTGGGATACCTTGTAGAGGTTGCTCATCTGCTTTACAAACTCCTTCTGAAGATTGCGCCGGTGAACACTCACCGGTTTGTTCTGAGACAGTTCAGACCAGATTCCCGTGCGAAGATCATCAAAAAGATTGTTCAGGGCGTAAGCATTGGGATCAACTGACGTGTTCTCGATAATTCTCCGCATCCTGTCAGGCGAGAACAGGCTGTTCAGGGTACTTTCCTGCAGTTTGTAAAGGGTTACCACGCCATTGTAGGGTGTAACAAGCCTGAGTACCGACTGGTCGAGCAGCCATTCCGGCGTCTGGAACAGCTCACGGTTAAGAAATGCCACGGCATCGCGCTGCATGGCTGCAGGGGCCGGCTCATATACTGCACCTGCCTGATCGGAGGTTTTGGGGGTTTCAAACACACCACCCACCCATTTGGTCACATGGCCAATATACCGGCGGTACTGTCCGCTGACACTATTGTACAGTTCATTAACCTCGTCATAGTCTTCCGCCTCCTCCTTCGTCCACTGTGCGATGTTGGGGATGATGCGTTTCAGATTCCTGATGCCATAATCGGAAGCTGTCATGGAGTTATCGCCGAGGTCTTCACTTTGTGCGCGCGGATCCTGCGGGTTCGACTCGGTGAGAAACCACAGACGGCGGTTGCCATAGGCTTTGTCCAGATAAAGCCTGTTCAGGAGTTTTTTATCTTCTTCAGCACCTGATGTACCATAAAAAGGTTTGTAACCCCACTCGATTGCCCACTTGTCGTAATCACCCACTCTCGGAAACAGATCTGTGATGCCATCTTCAGGCTGAGCTACATAGTTGAAACGGGCATAGTCCATGATAGAGGAGGTATGTCCGTTTTGTTCCATGAATTTTTTATCGCGCAGTTTTTCAACAGGCGTGGCGCTGCTTGCGCCGAAATTGTGGCGGAGACCCAGTGTATGACCCACTTCATGCGCCGAAACGAAGCGAATCAGTTTGCCCATGAGCTCTTCATCGAATTCATTTTTGCGCGCACGCGGATCAACAGCCGCACCTTGCACCGTGTACCACATTTTGAGCAGGCGCATGACATTATGGAACCATCCGATGTGGCTCTCGATGATTTCACCGGAACGGGGATCGCTCACATTGGGACCATAAGCGTTTTGTATGTCCGACGCAAAATAGCGAATAACTGAAAATCGGGCATCCTCAAGGCTCATGGTAGTATCATTCTCCGGCCAGTCGCGGGCTGTGATGGCATTTTTCCAGCCAGCCTGCTCGAAAGCGGGTCTCCAGTCTTCCACCCCCTGTTTCAGGAACTTGCGCCATTTAACGGGCGTAGCCGGATCAATATAATATACAATAGGTTTGGCAGGTTCAATCAGCTGACCCTGTTGCTGCCTTTTGGCATCTGCGTCATTTTTAGGCTCCAGCCTCCAGCGCACAGCAATTGTTTCATCTTCTGCCTTTTGCGAATCATCCGAATAAACAGTGTAACCGGTAGCGAAGAAGCCAACTCTCGGGTCGAACAGGCGCTTGCGCATCGGTACCTTCGGAAGCATGATAATGGAGGTGTTGATCTCGAACGTAACTGCACCCGCGGCAATACCACCAGGCAGTCCGGGCGGGTCAGACGGATCTCTCTTCAGTGAAGGCGGAGAAACATTGAAAGTTTTGACGCTCCTGACTTCCAGATTGATGGGGTAGGCCCTGATACTCGAGATATAACTGCGGTCTTTCTGCAGTTCCGTCAGCTTGTACTGCTGTTTTGATCTCGGAGGAATAGAAAAAACCTGATTGGCCTCCTTGAAAAAATCGGTCACCTCGATCACGACGGAGGTGTCTTTCCGGACGGATTTGATATCGAATGCGGCCACTATCGGATCCACATTGGAGTTTCTGACTGCCTTGAAAATCGGCTGGGAAGTGTCGGCACTTACATTCAGGTAATCAACGGCGCGAATAAAAACCTTGTCGGAAGGACCGCGCTCGAAGCGTATGACCTGTTCGTTTGCTTCTTCTCCTCCGTAACCGGCGCCGGTTGGCACCTTGGCCAATCGGGTGATAGCCATCATTTCACGGCCGAACACCGAGTCGGGTATTTCCATGAAATATTTGTCTTCGATTTTGTGAATCCACACCATGCCCTTCGAACTGACAGCCCTGGCAGTAATCACATCGGCGTAAGGTTTGGGCCCCTTCTTTTTATCCTTGCCCGTACTGTCGGCTGCCGCAGAGGCCGGTTTGGGATTCACCCTGGTGCTGTCAGACTTTGCGGGACTGGTCTGGGCTGTTGCGACTCCGGCTACAGAGAGTACTGCCAGCAGCAAAACGCACTTGGTAAGTAGTTTTCTTGTCATGCCTGAAAAATTTTTTTGCAAATAAAACAGCATTTCAGTGCTTTTGTGCCAAAAAGACCCACTTCCTCGATTAACAACATTAATATCGCCAAAATCGGCAGGTTTGTTCAACCAAACCCGCCTGTTTTCAGTTAATTAGGATCAATGAATACGCTGACAACAAACAGTATTACCATCACAGTTGAAAACCGCTATCTGCCCGGTCTGTCGGCGCCGAGAATGAGCCGTTTCATCTTTGGTTACTATATCACCATTTTCAACGGCAGCAGCCGAACGGTACAACTCATGCGCCGCCACTGGCTCATTTTCGATGCCAATGGCGTTATCCGCGAGGTTGAGGGCGAAGGCGTGGTCGGGATGCAACCCGTTCTGAATCCCGGTGAGTCACATCAGTATGCCTCCTACTGCGATCTCAACACAGACATGGGCAAAATGAAAGGCAGGTATCAGATGCTCTCGCACGATGAAGGCTCCCTTTTTTACATTCCCGTTCCCGAGTTCAGAATGTGTACTCCCTTCAAAATGAACTGATTATTTCCAGCTATAATCCGGCTGAATAGTTTTCACCCACATTTCTGCTCCCTGTGAATTATAACAGGTAATAGTCAGTGTGCGCGCGCGAAACGGACCGCTCATGCTCAGCAGACAGAAATTGTTCTCCGGAACAACCGTACCCGGTACCCGGTTATCGTTGGACGTTTTGGAAAGTGCATCCTTGAAAGCACCTGCTGTCAGCGAAGATGATGTCAGGTCATAAACGCGGTTTCCGGCTTTGTTCTGGTAAGAGCTCAGTTCGGTGAAGTGGCGGTCGCCGGTCAGAAATATCACACCCTTTATCCCTTCCTCTTCGATGCGTCGAAGAAGTTCTTCCCGTTCCTGTGGGAAGTCGTAAAAGGCTGTTTCACTGTGGTTGTCAGTAGAAAGTACCTGACCGCCGATAGCCACGAACTTGAATTGCGCCCTGCTGGTGGAAAGAGAACCTATCAGCCACTCCATCTGTTCGTGTCCGATGGCTGTTCGTTCGCAGGTTTTGCAGTTGTTGGGTGTGCGGAAGTAGCGGTTGTCGAGCAGGAAAAAATCGGCGTCATTCCATGAGAACATGGTAGTACACCCCTTTTTGCCATCAATGCCGAAGGTGGGGTTACCCCAGAATTGCCGGAAAGTTTGCCAGGCAGTTTCTTTGTTGATCCAGGTCGCATCCGAGTTGTCGGGACCGTAATCGTGGTCGTCCCATATAGCGTAGTGTGCTGTGGAGGCCAGCAATGGCTGCAACTCGGGCAGCGAGCGTGTATGCGTATAACGGTGTACCATACCTGTCCGGGTAAACCAGTCGGGTTCCCTGTAGTAGGCATTGTCACCGAGCCAGATCATAAAATCAGGCTTCTTTTCGTATATTTTGGTGCAAATCTGGTAGTTGGACCCGTAAGGTTTGGGACGGTCGTACGCTTCTTCGTTGATGAAGAAACAACTGCCGGCTACAAATGAGAAGGGGGGCGGATCTGTACGCCACTGCCACTGGGTCTGGGTTTTGAAGGTAGCCGGGTAGCTCAGCTCCACTTTCTTCCTGTTTATATAAACCTCGTAGTCGTAGCTTTTTCCGGGCTGGGTCCTGTCGGCCACGCATTTGGCTGCAAATGCCGGTTTCACTGTTTTTACAACATCCGACTTGTATCTCGTTTCAGGTTTGTCCTGTTCCCAGTATTCAATATGAACGGTTGCGTAACCTTTGGTTTGCACCCACACCAGCGCTTCGAACATGTCCACATAGCCAATCATGGGGCCGCTGCGAAGGCCCGCAGTGCCCGGTGCAGCCATATTTTCGGTATTCTTTTTTTTGTGACGTTGCGCGTTAGCGGCAAGAGCGAGTGAAGCAAGAACAAGCAGAAGGAGAATGCGGCGCATGGAAAATTATTTGCCCTAAAGATACGGATTCCGGCGCAAGTTGATGTGTTATATGCTTGTGAATTAACCGTTTTCAGGTATTGCGTTGCATGATTGTGTCATTTCCCGATTCTGAAGGTATCATCCGGGCACTACGAAACGGAACCGGGCGTTATTACTTTTGCAACCTGACTGATATTCAGCCAGGAGCCGCCCGGAATAATCCGAAGGCAACAATTTCATCGGATGAGAAAAATACTGATTATCGCCGTGGCAGCCGTGTTCTCGTACACGGCTGATGCCCAGATGGAACGCACCACATACCAGACATTCGAGGTGGACTCGGCCCGCGTCATAACCCTTGATATCATGGGAGAATACGAAATCAAAACCTGGGCAGGCAGCAACTTGCTGGTTGAAACCAGTATTCAGATATGGGATGCTTCCAAAGAAATTCTCAATTTTCTGATCAGTGAGGGACGCTATGACCTGACCACAGATTCGACTGCTGATCCGCACCCGAAGGCAATCAGGATTTACACCAAAAACACCACGCGCAAACCGGTAAAGAGAAAAGATGGCGGAAAGTCGCTGGAGATAGTGGTAACCCGGCTGTTTATCCCGGATACCTACGTCATATCAGAAGACAAGAAGCGCCTGACCAGGAAAAATCCGTGATCAGGCGCCTTTGGCTCCATTAATTTGCGTCACTTCGTACATTCCCATACTTGAAATAGAAGGTAATAGTTCCGCAGGCTCTGTCCTGATCCGAACTCTCGAACTTGTAGCCTTTGGCCGCGTTGATGGCCTTGCTGATCAGCGTCGGGTCGGTTGTAGTTGAACCGTTCGCCTGACGTTTTGCCTCCACTACATTTCCGTCTGAATTGACACAGACACTGACCACCACGTTGCCTTCACCGGTGAGCTGTCCTTCCACTTTGCCTTTTCTGATAACGGTTCTGTTACCGATACCACCGCCGATGGAGGTGCCGGAACCGGTACCCTGACCGCCACCAGAACCGCCACCAGAACCGCTGTCTTTTCCGAACGGATTATTTCCGGTACCGCCGGGGATACCTCCGTTTCCTGGTCTTCCGCCACCACCGGCTCCGGTGCCGGTGCCATTTCTCCCAAACGGGTTGGTGGGCTGCCTTCTGGTATCGGGTGTGGGGGTCGGATTGGTATTGACCGGATTGGTGGGCGTTGTAGTAGTCGTTTTGGCCGGCTTTTTGGTTTCAGGTTTGGCAGCCCCGGTGTTGGGAGCGTCGGCATCATCGGTTGTAAGCGTCGGATTGCTGTTTGGAGCCGGCTTGTTACTCTGTGTTGCATCCGGGCTGACAGGCGGCGGTGTTACTGCCGGCGTTGCCGCAGGCGATTCCTCACCGACCGGTGCGGGCGCGTCGTTCATGCCACTTTCAGGATCACCCTGAGCAGCATCAGTGCCACCTCCACCGAATTCGATGGGGATTACCCCGCTGAATTCGTCCGTATCCGACTTCGGAATACGATAAACATACAGCAGAATCAGCAGCGCAGCATGGAAGAGCAGGCTGAGCAGCATGCTCTGGGTTCTTTTTTCCGATTGATTGGCAGATTCCATATTCATTAATTTAGGGGATCCCCGGAAGGTCACTGCGCATCCACCTTTTCGGGCGGATTTGTAGCCAGAATGGTTTTAACCTTCAGGCGATTGGCAATATCGAGAATGAATACCACATTATCTATTACCGCAGACTTGTCAGCAGAAACCGTCAGCGTGACACTCTTGTCGTCTCCGACAGTTTTCTTTCTGATCATCGCTTTGATGGCATTTTCGAGTGCCTCCCTGGCAACGGGGTCGCGTTCCACATAAAACGTACCATCGGCTTTCACCGATACAGAAAATGTGGAGGAAGCCATTGACTTGGAGGAGCTGGATGGCAACTGAAGATTGAGCGCGTTGGGCGTCACAAAATTGGATGTGAGCATGAAGAACATGAGCAACAGAAAGATCACGTCAATCATGGCGGCGAGGCTGAACTCCGGTTCAACCCGCTGGCGGCGTTTGAGTCCCATTGGCGAATGAGTGCTTTTTTGAATGAACGATAAATCTTCGTTGTGATTAACGGGATGGCTCCTGCAGCAGATCCATGAACTGCATGGCCGTGTTCTCCATCTTGAAAATAACCTTGTCGAGCGTGGTAACCAGCAGGTTGAATCCGGCCATGGCAATGATAGACACAAACAGGCCCGAAGCCGTAGCTGTGAGTGCGTGATAAATACCGCTTGAAAGTGTTTTGGGGCTCACCACCTCGGCAGTGGTCATGTCCTGGAAAGCAACAATCAGACCGATTACCGTTCCGAGCAGACCAATCATGGGGGCAATACCCGAAATAGACGCCAGCGTGGAAAGATTTTTCTCCAGCTTCAGCAGCTCGAGGTTACCCACATTTTCGATCGCCTTGTTGATATCATCGAGCGGCTTTCCGATGCGGTCGAGTCCTTTTTCTACCATGCGGGCCATTGGCGCGTCAACACTCTGGCACAGCGCCTTGGCCGCCTGCAGATTGCCGCTTTCCACACTCATGCGGATGCTGTTCATAAAGTTGTGATCGACCTGACCGGCTCTGGAAATGGTGAGGTAGCGTTCCACAATAATATAGACCGCAACGACAGACAGAATCAGAAGTATGATCAATACGACCTGTCCGGAAAAGGAACTGTTCATGATGATGTCAAGAATTGACTCATCTTTCTTTTCTGATACAGGAGCTGTTGTCGAAGCCTGCAACAGGTAAAATGCGTTGAGAAGGGCGCTGGATAACATAATAGTGCGAATGCTGTTTGATTGTTAAACGGAGTGTTACCCCTTTTTATGATGTAAGCGCCAAAAGTATGTTATTTTGCGCCTCGTTATATGATTTAATTAACATTTTTCCTTGAACACGGTGTGTAGGGTTGAAAATCCGCACTTTTTGAGTCAACAATACCCTCCGGACAAATTCTGACAGATGAACTCTCTGGAAAAAAAACTGGAAGCCTTTGGAAGGCTGCTCAAAATAATGGATGAGCTGAGGGAGCAATGCCCCTGGGACAGGAAGCAGACCTTCATCTCGCTTCGCAACCTGACTATTGAGGAAACATACGAACTGGCCGATGCGTTACTTGAAAACGATTTGAAAGGGATCAGAGAAGAGGTTGGCGACATTCTTCTACACATGGTTTTTTACGCCAGAATCGGCTCAGAAACCGGCGACTTTGATATAGCCGATGCACTCAACGGCATCTGCGACAAGTTGATTGCCCGGCACCCCCATATTTACGGGGATGTCAAGGTGAGCGGCGAAGAGGAGGTGAAAAGAAACTGGGAACAGCTGAAACTGAAGGAGGGGAAAAAGTCGCTGCTGGAAGGGGTGCCGGCCAGTCTGCCCGCCATGGTGAAGGCCTACCGGATGCAGGAAAAGACAAAACAGGTGGGCTTCGAGTGGGAGAACGCCGACCAGGTATGGGAAAAGGTAGAGGAGGAAATAGGCGAACTCAGAGAAAATATTGCCGGAAACGCTCCGAAGGAAGATATTGAAGAAGAATTTGGAGATGTACTCTTCTCGCTGGTCAATTACGCCCGGTTCATCGGTGTTGATCCTGAAACGGCACTCGAGCGGGTAAACAGGAAATTCAAGTCGCGGTTCGAATATATTGAAAAAAACGCTCCGCGCCCGCTCTCGGAAATGACCCTTGAGGAAATGGATGTACTCTGGAACGAGGCCAAAAATACCGGGAAAAAAGGATAGAAGAACATGGAAGCTACCGGCATATCTGAAATATCCCGCTTCCCCCGCACTAATAAAAACTGTACCATACTCAAAAAGACGGGGGCCAGGCGAAAGATCGCCTGGCCCCCGTAAATATTCGGCAGAGCAAATCTGAATTAATAACCTGCGTCTTTGTTGCCTTTGAAGCTGCCTTTGCCAGCTTCTTTGCCTTCAGGACGAGCCATTTCAGTCTCACCCTTGGCTACATGGAACTCGGCGCGGCGATTCATGCTGTTGGCAGAGCCGGAAGAAATCAGCTTGTTGCCTTCGCCTGCCCAGTTGAGGATCAGGCGATCACGGCTTACGCCATGCTGGGAAACCAGGGCCTCAATCGCTGACTTGGCGCGGTTGTAGGACAGAACATTGTTGTAGCCTTCAGAGCCGCGTGCATCTGTGTGACCCACTACCACCACTTTGATGTTCGGATTGTTTTTCAGGACAGTTGCAACATAGTGCAGTTTTTCAGCCTCACTGCTGCGAACAGAGTAGCTGTTGTCAGAGAAGCTTACATTCGGCAGGAACCAGTCTGTTTTTGGCTCGGGAATCTTGATAGCTGCGATCTTGGCATCAACGATGCGGTTAACATCAGCTTCAGTGATTGCCTTTGGAACCTGTGCAACGCCATCGGCATTAACAGCATAACCCGGAGGAGAGTATGGCTCTTTGTCCTTGTAGTCAGGAACCTTGTCGCCATCGCTGTCGAGTGTAACACCGTTTGTGTTTACACGTGCGCCTGCAGGACTGTTGGTTTCTTTGTCAATGGCATCAATGATGCCGTCGCCGTCAGTATCAGTCGGATCGTAAACCGGACGAGCCTCCAGTGCTGCGATCGCCTCGCCGGTAGCTCCCAGCGGATTAACCCAGTACAGCGGCTCCGACTTGTCTTTGCCGAGGTTGAAGTTCAGCGACAGGTGTGGCCAGCGAACCACGTCGCGACCGTTGTAGCTTGAGCCGGCGGCTGTAACAGCCTCGTCGCCATCGAGCAGGTCGGCGTCAGCACCCAGGGTGTTGATGAAAGAGTACTCCAGACCGATGTTGAACTTCGGGTTTACGCGGTAGGCGATACCCAGGCCGCTCTCGAAGAAAGCATTGGTACCGTCAACGGAACCGTCTTTCGCTGTAGAAGGGTCTGTAGAGAAAACAACGGCTTTTGCGTCAGTCGTGAACTTGGTTACACCCAGACCGGCATAAACGTTGATGCCGAATTTGCTGTTGGGCTTGCGGAACAGGAGGTTGTTCAGCGTAACTACGGCCTGACCGCTTCCGGAGATCCAGCTGCTCTCGGAAGAGCGCAGGTCGGGACGTTCATTTTCGTTCTTCATGGAAGCGTAAAGTGCGCTTGCGCGGAAAGAGAAGGCATGTCCGAATGCCTTGCGTACGTGCAGTCCTGCACCAATACCGGGGAATTTTGCTTCAATTTCGCCGGAGGAAATCGTCGGCGTGCCGAGGTCAACACCCAGCTCCCACTGGTCGGCAGCAGGAGAGAGGGAGCGGTAACCGGCAGCGCTCTGAGCCTGCAGACCCACGTATGCAGAAGTGAACAGTAATGCAAGTGTTAGATTGCGAACCATCATAAGGTTGATTCTTTAATTGATGAATGTAATCATGTTTATCTGCAAACGGGCGGGCATGAAAGCACATCAGGTACCGTTTGACAGTTGTTGAAAGGTTGATTTTTTGAATTATCGCGCAATATTCGGCATAAATATTTAAATGCCGAGCTTTTTCAGCGCCAAAAGTAAGGCGGATGATGATATTTTTCGGGGTTCCTGGTTAATTTTTATCACTTCTTCGATTGCGCGCCGTATCGTGGCCGATGTGTCGCCAAAAATAGCCTTGTCGGTCATGGCTGTATCGGGCTGCATCAGGTAGGCAAAAACCCGTGCCATTCCGCAGTTGGCAATAAAATCGGGTATAAGGGCAGTTTGTCCGTCGGCATAGCTGGCTGTGGGTCCGAAAAATACTTCATCGTCAACAAAAGGCACATTGGCGCCACAGGCAACCACCTCGATACCGCCGGCGAGCAACTGGTCGGTCTGTTCGCGGGTGACAAGCTTGGAGGCCGCACCGGGAATGAATATATCAGCTCCGAGACTCCATATCCGGGCATTGGCCTCTTCAAACGGAATCATGCCGGGAGCTGAAAGTCTGTTGCCGTTTTTCGTGTTGAACAGGTTTTCCACCTCTTCCGCCGACAGCCCCTCCGGAGCGATTATTCCTCCGTCGCGGTCAATTATTCCCACCACCTTTACGCCGGATTTGGCCAGATAGGAGGCCGCAGCCGAGGCTACATTGCCCCATCCCTGAATGATGGCTGTTTTGCCGGCGGGGGTTGACTGGTGGTACAAATCGTAGTAGTGTCTCACCGATTCGGCCACTCCATAGCCTGTAATCAGGTCGGCCACGGCGTAACGAACCTCTGTTTTACCAGGCAGATAGTCGGCATCTTCCACAATCTTGGTACACCCGTAACGCAACTGCCCCAGCAGATTGATTTGCTGACCCTCGGTAGCTTTCAGGTGCCCGCGGACGATACCTTCCTGCGGGTGCCATAACCCCAGATCCTCGGTAATGGGAACTACATCCTTGATTTCATCCACGTTCAGGTCGCCGCCCGTACCGTAGTAATGCTTCAGGATAGGCAATGCCGCTTTATACCACTTTTCGAGTACTTTGTGCCGGTCGGGGTGGTTCGGATCGAAATTGATACCGCTCTTGGCGCCGCCAATCGGAGGCCCGCAAACGCTGAACTTGACCTCCATGACCTTCGCCAGAGAAATTACCTCCGCCCTGGTCAGACCCTTTCTCATGCGGGTACCCCCTCCGGCAGCTCCGTTCCTCAGCGAATTAATTACAATCCAGCCTTCAGCGCCGGTTTCCTCGTCGTGCCACTCGAACACGATTTCGGGCTTTTTCTCCTTGTATTTGTTCAGGAGTGATTCCATGAATTTGAATAATTGGTTAAGGCTTTACTTTTCGAAGTGCAAAGGTAGCTAACAGCGCGGTGAGAAATGCAGGATTCGCTCTGTCAGTGGGTGACATTTATACGGCGCCTGTCGTTTTTGAGGACGTGTTCTGCGATTCCGTTGTTACTTTTGCGAGATGAAAACTGTTTTCCTTTCATTCCTGCTGATACTGCCGGCCTTTTGCCCTGCGCATTTGTCTGCCCAGAGCACGCTGCTCTCTCCGGAAGAGGCAGTCCGAATTGCCCTCCAGAATAACTACGATATCCGGATCGCGCAAGGCGATGCCGATGTGGCTCACCTGAACAACACAAAGGGGAATGCAGGTATGCTTCCGAATGTCAATCTGGTGGTAAACGAAAATTTCACGCTCAGCGCATTTCAGCAGAAGCTGGCCAACGGCAACGAGTTTGTATCCTCCGGAGCTCCCTTCAACGCTGCCAATGCCGGAGTTCAGCTCGCATGGACTGTCTTCGACGGACGCCGAATGTTCATCGCCAAAAACCGGCTTGAACAAACCGATGCCCTCGGTCAGCTGAATCTGAAAAACAGCGTCCAGACTACTGCAGCGAATGTTCTGGCAGCCTACTACGATATCGTAAGAAGCAAAATGCAGGAAAGGGCGCTGCAGGAGATCATCACACTCAATGAAGAACGGCTCCGGATCGCCGAAGCCAGGCTCGCAGCTGGTTTCGCCGCCCAGACAGACGCCCTGCAGGCCCGTATTGACCTTAACCAGCGGAAAGCCGATCTGATTCTGCAGAAAAACACCACCGAAACGGCCAAACGAAATCTGAACCGCCTGCTCGCCAGGGCCACAGACACCCAGTTTGAAACGCAGCAATCTGTCGAAAATGTTCTCTCCCCCGACTTCAACTCCACCCGCAACAAGGTGCTGGCACAAAACCCGACGCTCCTGTCTTTTCAGAAAAGTGCCGAAATAGCCGCTATCCTGGTAGAAGAAAACCGGACGCTGAACAAGCCCCGTATCACCGGAAACGCACAGCTGAGCGCACAGCGCACAGACAACGGCGCCGGATTCCTGCTCAATAACACACAGGCCGGTTTTACCGTTGGCGCCGGACTGATTCTCCCGCTCTATACCGGAGGAAATATTCAGCGCCAGGTGGAAACCGCCCGTGTGGCCGCCATGCAGGCACAAACGCGCGTGGACAACCAGCGCTCAATCGTGGAAACAGAGCTGGCCAACCAGTTTGCAGCACTCGAAATTCAGCGACAATTGCTCGCCCTGGAAGAGGAAAATCTCAAAATTGCCCGCGAAAACCTGTCGGTAAGTACCGAAAGATTCCGGGTAGGTACCACCAACGGACTTGAACCACAAACCGCACAGAATACACTGGAACAATCACTGGCACGCAGAGATCTGGTACTTTACAACCTGAAAATCGCAGAACTGCGTATCAGATTGCTCGCCGGAGAACTTCAGTGATTTTTCTTCGTTAACCAAAGTCTGTTCAGGATTTTGCTGCAGGCATTAAGTCTGAATAAACTCCAACCCCGCCTTCCGGGGCAATAACTGATTATGCAATTCACCCTGCTACATACTGACCCCGGCTCGCGCGCCCGCGCAGGACGTATCTCGACCGGCCACGGAGATATCGAGACCCCCATTTTTATGCCCGTGGGTACCGCCGCCACAGTGAAGGCTGTTCATCAACACGAACTCCGCGACGATATCGGCGCACAGATCTGTCTGGGAAATACTTATCACCTGTACCTGCGCCCGGGCCTCGAAGTACTGCGGGAAGCTGGCGGTATTCATCAATTCAACGGATGGAAAGGTCCGGTACTGACCGACAGCGGTGGATTTCAGGTATATTCGCTGGCACACCGGCGTAAAATAAAGGAGGAGGGCGTTACATTTCAAAGCCATATTGACGGCTCCAGGCACACGTTCACTCCGGAAAATGTCATGGATATTCAGCGTACTATCGGCGCCGATATTATTATGGCATTCGATGAGTGTACTCCTTACCCCTGCGATTACAAATACGCCGAAAAGTCGCTGGGACTCACTCACCGCTGGCTGGCCAGATGTATCGAACGGTTCGACAACACAGAGCCGCTCTACGGCTATTCGCAAACGCTGTTCCCCATCGTACAGGGCAGCACTTACCCCGATCTTCGCAGAAAATCAGCCGAAGTAATCGCTTCCTTTGAAAGAGAAGGCAATGCGATTGGCGGTCTTTCGGTAGGCGAACCCGCCGAGGAAATGTACGCCATGACAGAAGTGGTAACGGATATCCTGCCCAAAGACAAACCCCGCTACCTGATGGGGGTAGGAACTCCGGAAAACATCCTTGAGAGTATCGCCCGCGGAATAGATATGTTCGACTGTGTCATGCCCACACGCAACGCACGCCACGGACTGATTTATACCGACGAAGGGATCATCAATATCAAAAATCAGCGCTGGCAACGCGACTTCTCTGCCATTGACGCCCACAGCCCGGCACCCACAAGCCGGCTTCACTCAAAAGCCTATCTGCGACACCTGTTTATTAACGAGGAGATACTCGGCATGCAACTCGCCACTCTCCAGAACCTCTCTTTTTACCTGTGGTTGGTGAAAGAAGCCAGAAAACAAATCCTCGACGGTACTTTCCCGGGCTGGAAAGAAGATATGGTCAAAAAAGTAAGGCAGCGGCTCTGAATGACAGCCCGGTTGCCATACCTTTATATATTTGTGCCCGTCTGCCGGAAATAACCGGCGTCAGTCAATCAACAAGTCATGCGTACCCTTCCGAATTTACTCGGACTGATTCAGGAGTATCAGGCCCGAAACGGTTTCCCGGAATTCCCTTCCGAACTGTATGAACCCTGCAGCTACATCCTGACGCTCGGCGGAAAACGCATCCGCCCGGCGCTCCTGCTGATGGGATATGAACTTTTTCGCGATGATGTGGAAAAAGCATTGCCAGCCGCCTGGTCGGTCGAACTGTTCCACAACTTCAGTCTGATACACGACGATATCATGGACGCAGCACCCCTGCGCCGCGGGAAACCAACAGTCCATACCCGCTGGAATACAGTAACCGGTATTCTCAGCGGCGATGTGATGCTCATTTTTGCCTACCGATTTCTGGCACAATCCGGCGACCCCGATGTGGTGGCCCGCCTGCTCAATACCTTCAACAGGGTGGCTACCGAAGTATGTGAAGGACAACAGCTGGACGTAAACTTCGAAACACGGGCCGATGTCAGTATCCCCGAATATATCCGCATGATTGAACTGAAAACCTCTGTACTGCTAGGCGGTGCCCTGGAAATGGGCGGCCTGTGCGCCCGCGCAAGCGAGGCTGATGTACAGCACCTGTACCAGTTCGGAAGAAACGCCGGTATAGCCTTCCAGATCCAGGATGACCTGCTGGATACGTACGGCGACCCCGAAAAGTTCGGCAAACAGGTGGGTGGCGATATTCTTCAAAACAAAAAAACCCTGCTCGTACTCAAAACGCTGGAAGTGGGAAGCCGGCAGGACCGGGATGAACTGAACAGGTGGATGTACACCGGACAGGAAGCTCCCGACCAAAAAATAGCCGCCGTAAAGGATATCTACAACCGCAACGGCATACCGGCACTCATCGAAGAGGAAAAACAGCAATTCCAGCGGGAGGCATTCCGCCACCTCGAGGCCGTATCAGTGCCCGAAGAGCGCAAAACGGCGCTCCGGCAGGTGGTGGAAGATTTGCTGGGGAGGGAGTCGTAACCCCGGGGGAAA
>CAILQK010000076.1 GCA_903836265.1 uncultured Bacteroidota bacterium
CCGCTGTCGAGCAGGGCTTCCAGCTTGGCCAACCGTCCGTTTACCGCTTCATTGGCGCGGAGCATACTGTCATATTTGCTACGCAGCTCGGCATTCTCGGCACGGAGCTGTTCCAGCTGGCGGGCCAGCTCCTGGGTAGCCGATACGTTCAGGTTGTGAATCCGGTCGTAGTCAATTTCCTTGAAATCCCTGACCTCTTTTCCATACACAAAGCACTCACCCTCTTCACCCTGCTCGCTCCAGCCATTTACAGTGAAGATATTATCTGTGTCAATCCGGACTATATCAAAGGTTTTCTGATCTCTGGGAAGGCAAAGTCTTACACGGTCACCAGCTTTCAGCCCATGAGGCTTGCTGAGCGTAAATGTAGCCTCGTCTCCTTTGATTTCGCGATTCAGAGGCCTCTCATAAATACTGGGTATTACATCAGTTATTGTTTTTACCGCTATCGGATATACCTGTTCTACCTCCTGGGCAATGAATCCCTTGTTGGGGCCCACACCTGACTTGATCGAATCAATGTATTTATAGTCAGTTACCCGAAGATCCATCAGTGTGGCGAGATCATTTCTGCTGTCGCTTTGGCGAATATCTTTTTTGATTCGCGCGTCTGAGTAAAGTCGGATACCAACAGTACGGATACTTTTGTCAACAAACAATCCAACATCTCTACTTCCTCCTTGATCAATTTGCAAGATAGGGATAGAAGTAGTAGCAGCATAATGAGCCGGAAAACTCTGACTCTGGTAACCACTGATATACACATAGTTGTAGAGATGTGTCATGTTCTCCTTGCAGGCTATATGTACGTCTGATCCTCTGTACAGATTCAGATTGCCTGTAGAAATTGAGCTGATATTAGTCACATTTAGCGTGGGAACAGAAAGTTCACTGATATTTAAATCTCCACCCACTGTGAGATCGCCGGGGATATTGATACCTGTACTGGTTGTATTCAGACGCGCGCCGCCGTTGCCAATCAGTTGAACTGGCAGCGAGTTGGCATCCACATTGAGGAAACCACCACTGAGCTCCACTTCAGCAGCTGTTGTACCTTTTTTGAACTGAAGTACGGGTGTGTTGTCATCACCGGCACTTACCAGCAGTTTTGCATCTCCACCGTTATTGTCACTCACATGCAATTCAACGCCCGCTTCAGGTGTAACTGTACCAACACCCACCGGACCGCTCGACGGGAATGTATTGCTTTGTCCGATCAAGGCCAGTGCATAGGGAGCACTGGTCAGGCGAAAACGCGGAATCAGCTCTGAGCCGCCGTCAATGGAAATACCTACAAAATAGGGTACATTAAATGCTGCTGTGAGTGGATTGGCGGCACCCAGCAGCGCACTGTAAACACCACCTACCACTTTGATATTGTCCTGTGTTTCTGTCCATACAGGAGCCCCTCCCGATTCATTGGTGTACAGTTTGAAGGTAATACTGTATATCCCGTCGGATATGGCAGCACCAGTGGAATTGCGAATAGTACCCTGCATGCTGAGGGTTGCCTGGGCTGACGTCTCAAAGACGAGTGCCACAAGAAAACAAAGAAGAAGTAAAATTCTGGATTTCATGATGGGAAAATGATAATGATTGATGAAGAAATAACAGCCGGGCGTATTCTTTCTGCCGTTACGGCAAGGAAGCATCAGCAACCCGATACCAACGGCACAAAGGTCATCGCATCAGACACTAAAAATCTGGTAATAAATTCTATCAATATGGTAAAATAGCCCCGTTTCGGGCACTTGCAGGGTCAAAACAACTTGTTTACCTGAATTTCGACTCGCCGAACTGTATTTTTGTACGGTCATTCGTTCCCGGCGCTCCGCCGGCTTTAATAATGTCAGCCATGCCTGAAAAAAACTTGTTGCAACTGTCATTGCTTGTGTTGTCTCTCTTCTTGTTACTGGTGTCAGCCGGGGCGCAGCAACACGAACAAACCGGTGACTTCGACCTGAACAAATTTGAATGGGACTACGAACAGGGCATCATCCCGACTTCCCTGTTTCAGGACAGCAAAGGCCTGATGTGGATTTCCACCACTTCGGGTATCATGTCGTTCGATGGTTACAGCTTTAAAAAATACAGCAACCTGACAAACCAGCTGACCACTACCAATATCATCCGTATAGCAGAAGACATCCACGGTAATATATGGCTGACTGGAGTACGTAACAGCCGAATTACCATAGATGTAATGGATCCCAAAAGCGAAAAAGTAATACCGTTGCATCGCTTTCTTGGCCAGTCGGAAGCAATATCCATTTCCATGAAGGAAGAATCTGTTGTAATGCACAACATCCGGGGAAAAATCTGGATTGGAACACCTGATACAGGGTATTTGTACGACGGCAGATGGAAAAGAATACTGGCAACCAGACCCGGGAAGAGAAAATTGTCACTCTGGTGGCCCTCCCTCTCCGGGGTATGGCAGACAGAACATGGGGCAAAACAGATTTTTCTCAAAAACATGGAAGGTGAGGTGCTGGACAGCGTACCATACAAGGGCCATATCTGGCTGAACGAGAACCTCGACATATGGACCGAAAGTCCGGAGAAACAGTTCCGTTTCCACCAGTTTGCTGCAGAAAAAAGTCGCATAAGGAGTTCTCACACCAATCAGTTACCATCATTCAACTGGATCAGCGAGAACATTTATCCCAATGGAATGATATCTCCGACTCGCTACGGTTATTCATGGTCTGTCAGGAATAATAATTTGTATATCAAACGCAACAATAATTCCGATGAAATCAATCTGACCCAACGATTCCCGGAACTGAGCCCGGTGGGAGAGTATTATATTGACAGACAGGGAGGGATATGGTCTTTCCCCAAAGGTAAAATCATCAGACTGGTACCGAAGCAGTCACACGGTTTCAGCACCTTCATGAGTGATGCCAGTCTCGACCGGAGTGCAAGAGGCATCATCCAGCTGGGCGACTGGCTCTATGTAAACAGCTATAAAGGGGACTGCCGCGTAAACCCGGACAATTATGCCACTTACCCATTTGATCTGGCCCGGGGACAGGGACTATGCTTTCTGATGGACCAGACCGGTTTCTGGCTCGGAGGGCACGGCGGCACGATGGCTTTTATTGAACCCGGAAAAAAGCCCGTAATGTACTCATCCGTACACCTGCCCGGCGTGAATACACTGCTCAGGTGCCCCGATGGCAGTATCCTTGCAGGCACCTCCAATGGTCTGTACAAGGTAAACCCGGTCAGCAAATCGCTTGAGCCCACCCTGCTGCATGAAAAAGGGATATTCCATCTTTATCAGAACAACAAGGGTATATGGGCCTGTACAACTGACGGATTGTATCTCATCGGTACAGATGGCCGGATACTCAGCCGTTTGCTGCCACCCGACGCCGATCTTCGGTACGACCACTTACAGCATTTGTATGAAGATACCGATGGGCACTTCTGGCTCGCTGCCAGAAAAGGAGGTCTCATACATCTGGATCCGAATACAGGGAAATACCGCAGATATACTACATCAGACGGCCTTTCCAACAATGATATTCATGCTGTATATGCAGACTCACTTGGATTTCTGTGGCTTCCATCCAATTACGGCCTGATGCGACTGCACAAGGGTACCGGCCGAATTCAGGTATTTTTCAAGCCGGACGGCATCGCTGATAATGAATTCAACAGTCTGTCGCACTACCGTTCAGACGATGGCCGCTTTTTTTTCGGCGGCGTAAATGGTGTAACCGTGTTCAAGCCAGAAGATATACCGGTTTCCGATGAGCGTCTGCAGCCGCTCTACCTGATGGAGGCCCGCACCTTCCGGCTCAAGGAAGGTGACTATGTCAATCACCTGAATACGGCAGAAGCCGGCAAACCAATTGAAATTACTCCTGCCGACGACTACCTCGACATCAGAGTTTCTCCACTGATTTATGGAGATGTGAAACAGATTCGGTATTCCTGGAAAATTGAGGGTTACAGCGACAACTGGATACAACAACAGGAGCCGCTTGTCAGGCTGTATAACCTGCCATACGGAAGTTATACACTGCGAATACGTTATACCAGACAGGGAAACAACTGGTCGGAGAGTGAACTTGCCATACCTCTGCACGTGCTGAAACCTTTTTATCTGAGATGGTATTCATTACTGCTGTCAGTACTGTTTGCCGGAGTTATTACATGGAAAGTCAGCAGCTGGAGAACTCGTCAGCTGCGTGATGCAAACCTGAAACTGGAGGAAGAAGTAAACAAAAGAACCAAAAAAATTGAACAGCAGTCAGTCGAGCTCCGGTCGCTGGATGAAATGAAATCGCGTTTCTTCGCCAATGTGACACACGAATTGCAAACGCCGCTCACCCTGATTATTGGTCCGGCGGAAAATATGATCAGGGATGACTCCGACAGGGAGAAAAACAGGTATTTCGCCCGTACCATACGTCAAAATGCGGGCAAGCTGCTCAATCTGGTTGAAGAGCTGCTTGAGTTGTCACGAATGGATGCCAACAAGCTGGCAGTTGACAACAAGCCCGTACAGCTTTATCGGTTTTTGTCGAGGATCAGGGCTTCATTCACTCCCTATGCCGAGTTTCGCAGCATACAAATCACACTTGACTACCAGTGCCCGGATGAGCTCACAATACTCATGGATATCCGCAAATGGGAAAAAATAATCAATAACCTGCTCAGCAACGCACTCAAGTTTACACCCGGTGGAGGTCTCATTACACTCTCGGCGGGTCTGTCTGACGAAAATATCATTATTTCAGTAGAAGACACCGGAATGGGGATTCACCCCGACGATTTGCCAAATGTTTTCGACCGGTATTTCCAGTCAAGAATATCGGAAACGTCTTTGCAGGGCGGCGCCGGCATTGGCCTGTCGCTTTGCCGGGAATATATCAGGTTGTTCGGTGGTGAAATCAGTGTACAAAGCACTGTTGGGAAAGGGAGCAAATTTACGCTCATGTTCGCCCCGGTCATTGTTGCCAGGGAGTCGCTTTTCCCCGAACAGGCGACGGAGGGCTTTACCGACAAACCAGTACGACAGACACACCGATCCGCCAGTCACACCATCCTGCTTGTAGAAGACGACAGGGAGATGTCGGAATACATACAGCATCTTCTTGAACACGAATACAGATTACTGGTGGCCGATAACGGAAAAAAAGGTCTTCAAATCCTTGAAAAAAACCAGGTTGATCTGGTACTGTCGGATATCATGATGCCTGAAATGGACGGTTTCCAGTTTCTGAAGACAGCCCGGGAACTGTACACCGGTTTGCCGTTTATCATGCTCACAGCACGTGCCGACGCTCCCGACAGGCTGAATGCCCTCCGGCTCGGAGTGGATGACTACCTCACCAAGCCATTTGTGGAAGAGGAGCTGATGGCGCGCCTCGGCAACCTGTTGCGCCGAAGTGATGTCAGAAAATCAGCGATTGCCAGCTATGAGACACTTGAAGAAGACCTCAGTTTTGATCAGAAATGGCTTTCAAGGCTTGAAAACCTGGTACTGGAAAATATCAGGGACTCCGAATTTTCACTTGACGCTCTGGCAGAAGGTTTGAATATGTCGAGGAAAACGCTCTACAACAAAGTCACTGCCTACACTGGCATGACGCCCAATCAGTATATTACGGAAATCCGGCTCAACAAAGCCCGACAAATACTGGAATCCCGGTCTTTCGAAACTATATCAGAGGTTTGCTACGCTGTAGGTATGAAAACACCCTATTACTTTGGCAAACTGATGAAGGATCGTTTCGGGAAGGCCCCATCGGAGTATCTCGATTGAAAAATACAGATATTTGACCGCCAGGGTACCTGCTCCCGTATTTTGGTGACCGTGAGGAGAGACTGGCGAAACGGTCCGGTCTTGTTCACCAGTACATATTCAGCATCCCCGGGTGTAAAACAGGAAAACAGAATCCACTCATCATGAAAAAGGGCCACCCCGCCAATGCGGAGCAGCCCCTGTTATCAGTTTATTCCATTGTTTTCAGTTTACCTGACGATCAGCATGCTTTTCGACAGGCAGCCGAAAGGTGTTTTCAGGCGATAGCAGTACATACCGCTGTACCGGCTCATATCGAACGATTCGATATTGGAACCTGCAGGGTACTCGCGGCGGATGAACTGGATGACTCGACCACTCACATCGGTAATTTCCCATTCAGCCACGCAGCCCTCCGGCAAATTGAATGGTATCACGGTAGCGCCGGATGCCGGATTGGGGATATTCTGCGCCAGACTGAATCCGACTGCTGCAGTTTCTTCTCCCGATTCCTGGCGATCACCGGAGTCTCCTGACTGCAGGAGTGTGCCGGGAATAAATACCCAGAAAGCACCTGCATTGCCGGCATCCACCGGGCCGCCAATCAGGGCAGTATGACCGTTTGCACTTACTGCTGCCGATGTCCCCTGACGGGAGGCGCCCATTTCGCCGGACCCCCTGAATTTTGCATTCTGCTGTATCCAGGTTCCTCCGGCGGTTTTCTTGTAAACCCAGACGGCGCCTTTTCCGGAATCATCTGTAAATCCGCACGATATTGCTGTATTTCCATCGGCACTCAGTGACACGGCCGATCCCTGACGAGCCGGGCCGGTTGCACCTGTACCTGCAAGTCTGACCTGTTGTGTCCAGCTGCTTCCACTGTCATTCGTGAATATCCAGGCGGCACCGGCAAGGTTATTGTCGTTACAACCACCGATCATGGCTGTCTTGCCATCAGCGCTGAGTGCTACCGAATAGCCCTGCCATGCGGATATATTACCTCCTGTACCGATCAGTTTCTGACCCGATTGCGACATACCGCAACCATTGTCATCGAACACCCAGGCGGCACCCTGTCTGATATTGTCCAGATATCCTCCTGCGAGCAGGCGGGATCCATCGGCACTCAGGGCGACCGATACGCCCAGGCGCGGTTTTTCGATACCACCGGCCGGCGTCAGTTTTTCTCCCGACTGAGCCCACGAGTTGCCATTGCGTTCAAATACCCATACTGCGCCGACAAACAGATTGTCGCCGATTGCACCGGAGGCAATTTTATTTCCATCGGCACTGACAGCCACTGCAGTACCCTGCTGGGCGGCGCTCGAACCACCGGTACCAACCAGTTTATTGCCCTGCTGGGTCCAGGTGGTACCCGTTCTTGTGAACACCCAGACAGCGCCGTTGCTGGAATTGTCAGCGGAGCCTCCGATTGCAGCTGTATTGCCATCCTGACTGAGGGCCACCGAGATACCCTGACGGGCGGCACCCACGGCGCCACTGCCCACCAGTTTTGCCTGCTGGGACCAGGCGGTACCTGTTCGCACATATATCCAGGCAGCGCCCGTATTGGAGTTGTCGCCCGGTCCGCCGATAATTGCGGTATTGCCATCGGCACTGACAGCCACCGATTGCCCCTGCTGGGAACCGGTACTGTTATTGGTGAATTTTGCTCCCTGCTGTATGTAGGGATGCGGAGTGCTGCTTGTCGTGAATCCGGAAGTCGAGCTGGCAGTTGAAGTGGGCGTTGACACATCAACAATCCCCCCGGGCGTACCGGGCATCACCATCAGTCTGGCCGTTGTGGAGGATTTTGACAAAATCACAGCGGCAGTACCACCTATGGCAGCCGAGTTGATCTGATCCAGGTTGAGTCCGCTGACTGTCACAACAGTACCCACACTGCCGAAAGCAGGTGAAATCGAGGTAATGACCGGGCTTACAGCCTGTACTGTTGTATTTCCACAGGCCGACAGCACTTCCAGTTGCTGAATAGCGCCACTGACCGGCAACAGCGCAGTAATGTGCGTATTGCTGATGATATTCAGCGATGTACCCGCCTGTCCGTTGAACATTACTCCTGTCGTATTGCCCAGACTTTGTCCGTGGATGTGAACCAGGGTTCCGGCTGTACCCGAGGAGGGGGTAATTTGGGCAATTTCGGGCTGACTGCTTACCAGCACCGTGACATCGGATGTGGTTGTGCATGAACCGGCATCTGTTATCGTCAGGCTGTATGTCTTCGTACACGCGGGCGTGAGCTGGCGTGAGGCCAGCGTGGAGCCATCGGGCCACAGATAGGAGGTTGCTCCGGAGAGACTGACCGTGGCGCTTGAACCGGCACAGATGGAACCGTCGTTACTGGCAATACCGGAGGATTCCTGCAGGCTGATTCCCACAGTAACCGGAGAGCCGACCGATATACTGCCTGAAGTAGCGGAAGAACAAACGTTGGCATCCGTTACAGTCACAGTAAAGGTGGTGCTGTTCACCGGACTGACGGTAACAGCCGCGCTGGTCTGATTGGTATTCCAGACATACTGATTACCTCCGGATGCGGTCAGGACAGCACTGGCGCCGAAGCAGATTGTACCATCGTTGGCTGTATTACCCGAATTTTCTGTAACCATAATAACAGGGGCAGGCAGTGCATTCACCGTTACAGCCCTTGTGGCCGTTGCCGTACAGATATTTGCATCGGTAACCGTAACTGTGTAGGTAGCTGTCGAAGACGGGCTTACCGTAATGGATGCCGTCGTCTGCGATCCGCTCCAGACGTAAGTTCCACCGGCTGTACCCAGGGTTACGCTGTTGCCTGCACATATAACACCATCGTTGGCAGAAGTTCCGAATGATTCTGTGGCTGAAATAACAGGTGTGGAAGGTGCATTTACAGTTACCGGGCGCGTGGCAGTGGCAGAGCAGTTATTCGAGTTGGTCACCGTGACTGTGTAGGTTTCCGTTGAGGACGGGCTCACCGTGATGGATGCCGTCGTCTGCGATCCGCTCCAGACGTAAGTTCCACCGGTTGTACCCAGGGTTACACTGTTGCCTGCACATATAATACCATCGTTGGTAGCAATACCGAAAGATTCGGCAGCTGATATGGCTGGCGTCGGAAGTGCGTTCACCGTAACAGTTGAGGAGGCAGTAGCCGAGCATACATTCGCATCAGTTACAGTCACCGTGTAGGTGGTGGTACTGTTGGGCGACACCGTGGCGGTAGCGGAAGTTTGCGCCGGGATTGTGTTCCAGTTGTAGGAGACTCCCCCGCCTGTGCTCAGAACCACCTGATCGCCACGGCAGGTTACACCATCATCATCGGTTACGCCATGCGACTCTGTTACGGTCACGAGCGGCGTCGGCAACGCATTAACAGTAACGGTAACCGAACTGGTACCCGTACAGCCGTTGGAATCCGTAACAGTTACCGTGTAGGTGGTACCCGATGCGGGCGATACACTTGCGGCGGCAGTTGAAGACGACGGGATCGTATTCCACGAGTAGGCAGTACCGCCGGTGGCTGTGAGCGTTGCACTTGCGCCTGCGCATATAGTGCCGTCATTATTGGTTACACCGGAGGTTTCTGTCACCTGAATGGCAGCGACAGATGCGGTACTGACAACGATGGTTCCTGTGGCATTTACGCTGCCGCAGCCACCGTTCAGCGGAATGGAATAACTGAATGTACCAATCGCAGAAGGAGTACCGCTGATGGTGATGACACCGGAAGCCCAGCTGGCCGTCACGCCGGGCGGCAGTCCTGTAGCAGAGCCAATACCGGTAGCGCCTGTTGTTGTATGGGTAACACCGGCCATTGCAATATTGACGCACAGCGTGGGAGACGAGGAGGCGACACTGGCAGTGTTGGCCGGAGTCACCGTGATGGTACCCGTTGCACTTACGCTGCTGCACCCGCCGGTCAGCGGAATGGAGTAATTGAAGACACCGGCAGCTGTCGGGGTTCCGCTGATCGTGATCGCGTTGGAGGCCCAGCTGGCCATCACTCCGGAAGGCAGTCCGACAGGAGTACCAATACCGGTAGCGCCTGTAGTGGCATGTGTGATATTTGTCAGTGCTGTATTGACACAAAGCGTTGGCGATGAAGAAGCGGCGCCCACCGTGTTATTCGCGCGCACTGTAATGGTACCGGAAGCATTTACACTGCCGCAACCGCCTGTGAGCGGAATTGAGTAGTTGAATGTGCCGGTTGCCGAAGGAGTGCCGCTGATTGTAATCACGCTTGGAGACCAGCTTGCAGACACGCCGGGGGGCAAACCGGTTGGCGTACCGATACCGGTTGCACCTGTTGTAGCGTGCGTAATGTTCGTCATCAACGTATTGACACAGGGGGTTGGGGATGATGAAGCTGCCCCGACAGTATTCGTTGGTGTCACTGTCACCATACTGCCTGCTGTAGCAGTACAGCCGTAACTGTCTGTTACCGTTACTGTATAGCTTCCGGCAGTACCCACACTGATGCTGCTTGTTGTGCTGGCTGGAATGTTACTCCACAGATAGCCCGATATAGTTGCTCCGCTGCTTGCCAGTGCGCTGGTACTCAGCAGAGCGGCATCATTTTGACAGATAATACCGTCATCTGCAGTCTGACCCGAGTTTTCTGTCCGGTTAACTACAACCTGTACTCCGAATTCAGGCTCATCAATATTGACAGATCTGATTGCCTGACAATTATTTGCACCTGACTCCGTTACAGTAACCGAATAGTTTCCTGCCGGCAGGCTGCTGACTGATGAAGTAATTGGCCCGTGCGACCAGTCGTAGGTATAGGGAGAGGTTCCACCGCTGACCGACAGGGTGATCGCTCCGTTGGCCCCCCCGAAACAGGTTACATCTGTCTTTGAGGCAACCGAAATAGTGATTGGCACAGACTGATCTACCAGTGTGGCAAGCGCTGTACTCTGGCAGCCGGAGGTGTTTGTAACTGTCAGCGTGTACTGTCCCTGCACAAGATTTGTAATCAGATTGGTTGTGCCGCCGTTGCTCCACAGGTAGGTCCAGCCTGAACCCGTACTGGAAGTGGCTGATCCGGTAGTGCTGAGCGGGCAATTCGGGTTCGTTATCATGACAGACGGAGACGGTGCAGCATTGACAGTGATGGTTTGGGAGGCCGATGCTGTACACCCGTTACTTGATGTGACGGTCACGGTATAGCCTGTTGTGGATACCGGAGACACCTCGTTGATTGCGCTGCTTCCGCTGCCCCAGGAGTAGGTATTTCCTCCGCTTGCAGTCAGTACGACACTGGAACCAGGGCAGGTAATACCGTCATCATCTGTCAGGCCGGAAGATTCCGCTACTGCGATAGCGGGAGTTGGCCTTGTGTTAACGATAATGGTGCCCGTTGCACTGGCGCTGCCACAACCGCCTGTCAGCGGAATCGTGTAGCTGAATGTACCGCTCTGCGTAGGCATACCACTGATCGTAATCACATTTGATGCCCAGTTGGCAGTGACGCCGGTTGGCAACCCGGTTGCCGTGCCGATGCCGGTAGCGCCCGTGGTGGCATGCGTGATACTCGTCATCGCTGCATTGACACAAACTGTCGGGGATGAGGAGGCTGCACCTGCTGTATTGGCTGCGGATACTGTGATCGTGCCTGTTGCATTCACGCTGCCACAGCCGCCTGTCAGTGGAATTGAATAATTGAACGTACCACTCTGGGTTGGCGTACCGCTGATTGTGATCAAATTTGAGGCCCAGTTGGCCGTCACGCCGGCTGGCAATCCCGTGGCACTGCCGATACCGGTGGCGCCCGTGGTGGCATGCGTGATACTCGTCAGTACCGTATTGACGCACAGGGTTGGTGACGAAGAAGCTGCCCCTGCCGTATTGGCGGGTGATACAGTAATGATACCTGTTGCGTTCACACTGCCGCAGCCGCCTGTCAGTGGAATCGAGTAGTTAAATGTACCGCTCTGGGTGGGAGTACCGCTGATCGTGATCACGTTTGACGCCCAGTTGGCTGTTACTCCGGCAGGAAGTCCGGTGGCAGCGCCGATACCGGTAGCGCCCGTGGTAGCATGCGTGATATTGGTCAGTGCTGTACTGACACACAATGTCGGGGTTGAGGAGGCTGCACCTGCGGAGTTGACTGCGGTCACCGTGATGGTTCCTGTAGCTGTGACAGATGAGCAGCCACCCGTGAACGGTATGGAATAGTTGAACGTACCACTTTGTGTGGGTGTACCGCTGATCGTTATGACATTTGATGCCCAGTTGGCTGTTACTCCGGAGGGTAATCCGGTGGCAGCACCAATACCGGCAGTACCGGAGGTGGTATGCGTGATACTTGTCATTGCTGTATTGATGCACAGCGTCGGAGAAGAGGAGGCTGCTCCTGCCTCGCACAGTGTTTCCGAACGATACAGTCCGAATTTTCCACCGGCCGTCAGAGGAGTTGCGAAGTTCACCGTGTTTTCGTCAACAGAATATCTTTCGTTTGTTGTGCCTCCCACCAGGCTTGTCAGGCCTGTACTTCCGGACGGGTATCCGCTGTACAATTTGACAATGCCAGCGGATGCACTCACATTTCCGTTTCCGGATACAGTGATATTGCCTCCTGAAGGAGATCCTGCCGCACTGCTTTTACCGGCATTGAGCACAATCGCTCCGGCGTAACCTGTGACATCATTTGTAGCAGATGATGTGGTAACAGGTTCCGTCAGCTGGATATCACCGGTGAGTGTCTCGATCAGGATATCACCAGTGGCGGTAATGCCAACCGGATTAACGCTGCCGATTGTGAGGCCACCACTGGCGTCCACAAAATTCAGACTGCCCAATGGGGTGGTACTGTTTCCGCCAGCCAGGGTAGAGATATTGTTCGATGTATTTGTCAGGGTGAAAGTACCCGTACCGTGCAGACCCAGTCCGCTGGCCGTCAGGGCGGCCGTTTGCGTAACAGCTCCGGTAGTGTGCAGATTGATGTTACTGGCCGTAGCAGTTACGGGTGCATTGATACCTATGTTGCCGCCATACGCAGTGACAGGGCCATTTATCGTGGTTGCATTACCAAAGGTCACATCTGACGTATTGGACGTTTTGCCGATCACAAGGCCCGTGCTGCTTACGTTCAGGTTGGTCACCGGGTAGGTCACTGCTGCACCGAAGCTGCTGCTTTGCGGGATATAATTAAAGAAACCCGCTGCACTGATATTGCGCTGCGAACTGAGTCCGGCAATGGCATTGTCAGAGTAGAAAGAAATATCACCATTATTGGTGGTGGTCAGACCGGCATTCAGCGTGATTATACCTGCATAAATGTTGATCGGACCTGCTACTGTTTGTGCGGAATTGACAGTGATACCGGCCGTATTGCCCGCCTTTCCGATAGTCAGGCTGGAGGCACTTTCAGCCAGAATATGATTTGAGTTCTGGGGCAGTGTCTGTGCCGCCGAGAAACTTGTTGCTACCGGTTCATAGGTTACATCACCGGTGGTCTTCACGCGAATTCCGTTCAAGCCGGCGCCCACCAAACTGGAATAGGTAAACCTGACATCTCCGGTAGCTGTCCAACTCCCACTTGCAGGAGAACCAACATATACATTACCCCAGCTTGAATGTCCAATACCTCCGGCAGACGTGGCACCACGGTCGCCTCTGACCTGAATATTTCCGGACCGCGACAACAACTGTATATGGTTGCTCTGGCTGCCACTGGTGTAGTTACTCCGGTAAAAATTGATTGCGTACGTGTTGTTGCTCTGGGTATTGGTCAGAACACCCTCGATAGTGATATCTCCCGAGTTTGTTTCGATCGTGGAGGCAGCAGTAACAAATGTGATACCACCAAAAAAGTTGGTACCGTTGTTACCGCCATGCGTATCGCCATACACACCGATGGTACCGCTGCCGGTCGTTGACATATTGGCCTGCAGACGAATACCGTCGTCATAGCTGCTCACACAGCGTCCGTAGGCCCTGATATTTCCGCCTGCCGCATTGATTGTTGCATTACTGATCAGAATTCCGGGCGAACCACCGCTCAGGTTGGACGCAGCATACAGGCCGGTTCCCTGAGTACCGTCGTAGTTACCCCCCAGGGTAATATTGCCTCCGTTTGAAAGCAGACTGGAAGCAGTATTGAGTGTGATGGCTCCGGTCGTGGAAGTGGGCGTGACGACAGCTGTTCCGTTGGCATTGGAATAGAGAGTGATATCACCGCCATTTGTTTGCACCGTACGGCTGGCCGACAGCTCAATTCGACCGTTTGCCTGAAACTGGATATCTGCTCCGGCAGCGGATGACGAGAGATTTTGCTGAACGAGAATATCGCCTCCATATACAGAAATCGGTCCGTTGATACTTGTTGCAGTGGTATTGCTGAACGTGACGCCGCTGCTGTTGGTCATCACGACCGGCGTGCCGTTGTTCAGCATGCCGTCGTATCTGCCTATTGTCAGGCTTTTCAGGGTGGACGGGTCCTGAAGCCAGAGGTAATTGAAGTTACCATCAAAATTCCAGCCCGTTACTCCATTATACACCTGACTGTACCCGTCCCAGTTGAATGTAGCAGGGAAGCTGCCGCCATTCGGTACCAGAGTGAAAGTACCGCCGGATTGGTAGAAGAACAAAGACGGGCCATCGCCAAGTACATAAGGTGTGATCAGGATAATGTCACCTGTTCCCACATTTACTATATGTCCCGCATTCGTGAGTATTCCACTGGGGCCCACGCTGGAATTGCCTGCCCAGACCAGGATATCGCCTCCGCCGGTTGTGACCGAGCCGAAGAAATCCATCGCATAACTGTTATAGCCGGACGAACCGATTGAGGGACCGTCACCCACTGTAAGTCCGTTCCAGGTGTAGCTGCCTCCGTTTGAGTTGGAGCCGCCCATCCACACGTGACCGCCATTGGTGGTAATAGTGGCCGCGTTGGATACGCCTCCATCATTGTTGGTATTGTCAAAATCTGACCACAACACGACATTCAGGACACCGCTGCCGCTGGCAGTGACAGGGCCGAGATTGGATACCCTGGCATTACCCTGCATAGTGAGCGTACCTGTACCTGCTGATTTGGTGATGGTGGCGTTATTGAGAATACAATTATTGGCACTGGAGACAGACTTCAGGAAGATATCTCCCGTAGCTGAGCTGGTCAGGTTGGCGTTCAGCGTGATTATGCCGCCGTACATAGAGACTGGTCCGGCTACGGAGATGGCAGAACCAAGTGTAATGTTGCCGCTGTTCCCGGATTTTCCGACTGTGAGTGCGCTGACCGTTGACAGATTGAGGTTTTCAAGATAAACGAGGTCGTTGAAACTGGCGTCGGCAGTTCGTGGTTCAATGGTGAAGGTACCGGTGGTAGCTATGGTATTGACAGAACTGTTGAACGCGATATCCTGGGTACGCATGATTACATTGGCTGCTGTGCTGGCCACCGCGGGGGTAATACCCTGAACTGCCGTTGTATTCAGTCTGCTTCCAAAACGCATGGTTCCGCGGCTGTAGATAACTCCCAGCGCAGCGGTGGCGGGACCAACGGGTGCGTTTGTCAGAACGATATCGCCATTTCCAGCCAGCATCTGGACATTGGAAGTGCAACCTGCAGGTGATGTGGAAATAGCCGTATAATAGGCGTTGGTATGACTTCCTTCCATCAGGATACCACCTCCTGTGCCGGAGGTAGACTGGATCAGTATATTACCGCTGTTGGCATTGATAAGCCTGATTCCATCCATTGACGAACTACCGGTTGTACCGCCTGCGATTCGTATCGCAGGTCCGGCTCCCGAGTAATCGGAGGTGATGGCTATATTGGGCGTGACACCCCAGGTAAATTCAATTCCGTGCACCACTGCGGAAACACCTTCGATATCTATACGGCCTGCCCCGGAACTGATGAGTACATTTGCCTGTGAAACCACTCCTGATCTGGCATTGGATGCGGCAGAGGCTGTTCTTCCCTTTATGATGATGTCGCCACCGTTACTCAGCAGGGAAACCACCGTGCCCGTACCTGCAGCAGGGCCCAGATTGACCCCACCCACGAGGTCGGCGCCGCGATAGGCGTAATTGTCCGGAATACCGTCGCTGGCAGTTCCGCCATAGGCTCCGTCGTCGAGTCCGCCGGCGAGTACAATCATACCACCCTGGCTGTTGATGGTGGCTCCGGCTTCCAGGGTAATTTCATCCTGGCTGGACGGGCTGGTGGCCTGGCTGTTGTCAGTGTCCACCCAGAAAATCACATCTCCTCCGTTGGTCTGAACCGTTTTGCCGGCTTTCAGATTTATCCAGCCGAGGGTTTTCAGCACGAGGTCGTTTGCAGTCGGGCTGGTCACACTGGCATCAATTGTGACAGTTCGTGCCTGGATTGTCAGCGGAGCGGCGGCAAGATAACCGATCACCTCGGAGGCATTTATTCTCGAAGGTGTGGTGATGGTATATACCACTCCGTTAATATGCCCCCATGTTGTGTTGATGGCATCGCCACCGGAGGCCACGATGGTCAGGTCGCCTGTACCTGCACCTGCGCGATAGATAGCATAGGTGTTGTTGGCAGCCAGCGCCGGACTGTAGGTCGTGGTGGTTTCGTCGGCGTTGTTCCTCACGTTGGCAGAACCACCCGCCAGGGCAGTCAGACCCGGGCTGTAAGCCTCAAATCCGCTGAACAGTCTGACGATACCACCGGAGCCGGTTGTTACAGTTGGTGAGCCGGAAACAATAATATTGCCGCCGGTACTCACGTTAACAACTGTATTCTTGTCGGCATTGAGTGTGACAGCAGTGGACGTGGTGTTCGTCGTAGAGATATTCTCCGACAGGGTGAGATTTCCCGCAAGGGTTTCCACCAGTACAGTTCCTGATGCATAAATACCGCTGTTGGCGTCAACGGTGCCGATCGTCAGGCCGCCGCTGGCATCAGTGAAACTCAAAGAGCCGAGTCTTGTTCCGCCGGTACCTCCTGCAATAGCAGCAACATTATTACCGGTATTATTGAGCGTGAAGGTACCTGTGCCGTTTAGAGCGAGCTTGTCGGCAGTAATGGCTGCTGTTTGCGTCACAGCGCCGGCAGCATTCAGGTAAATATCACTGCTGGTGGCTGTCAGGGCGCCGTTGATGGCGATGGCGCCGCCATACACGTTTATGGGGCCTCCCACTGTGAGTGGCTCGTCGAACGTCATGGTTCCCGAGTTTCCGGCGGGATTGCCAAAAATGAGGCTGGAAAGCGTGGAACCGAAGGTGTACCAGCTTCTGAACATACCATACGCGCCACTCAGCAGGGTGAACGACCCTGTCGTGTTGATTTCAGGTTCGTTTCCGGTGCCCAGCGACCAGGCTACACCTTTGTTGCCCACGTCAAACGTGATATCGCTGGTGGAGCTTGTGATGTCGTTAAAGGTGTTGGTAGCGGCTGTGGAACCCAGCACGAGCGGGCTGCCCGGAGTTGCGTAAAAACCGGTGGCACCTGCCCCTGAGGCTGTAACCGTAATATCACCGTTTGTAGCGAGAATATAAACGGGATCAGCACAATACATTACCTCCGGGTCATTGGGCCCCGAGAGACTGGTTAAAGTAATACCACCACCTGCACCGGTGGCTGTTGCTTCAAAAGTACCGCTGGAAGCGAAGATAACACCCTCGGCATAGGATGATTTTGCTGCGGACGCATCACCGAGAATGGTAATAGCATTGGGGGTTGTATTGGCAGAGGTGATACGGGTGCCACCTCCGCGGAAAACAATTCCGAATGCCTCACTTAAACCGGTATTCGTTTGCTGACTGAAACCCTGCAGATTGATGATACCGGTTCCCGAATTGAGGTTGAAAAGGCCTCCGGACGCCGAGATACCGCAGGCATCCCAGGAGTTGGGTACATCGTTCCGGGCGGCCCCTTTGGCTCTGATGACAATATCACCGCCAGAGCTGTTCAGGGTAAAATTGTTATCAGAGCGGAAGCCCAGTGCCCGGTCCTGTTTTGAACCCAGTGCAAAGCCGGAGCCATTGTTATCGCCGCCGCCGAACGTGATATCGCCGCCATTGCTGTTGACGGTGAAGTTACCCCTGGTATAAATATGACCGCCATCCACATTATCCACATCAGTTGCGATCAGTACATTGCCTCCCGGCACCGAAGCGGAACCGGTTGTGATGGTAATTGCCCCGACCGGCTCAAAACCGCCATGAGCGAGCAATGAGATATCTGCTGTTGAAGTGGCTGTTGAAACTGCTATTCCGTTGACTATGACCGAGCCCGTGTATCCGCCAATAAAAGCGGTACCATTGATTTGCAGGTCGTTCGACGGATCAGTACCGGCATTACCGGTCAGGATGACATCACCGATGGTTGACAGAATATACAGATTTGCCGCATTGGCTCTGATACCGGACGAAGCGCCCGAAGCAGCGCCGGTACCGGTGATCTGGATGCCTCCACCTGTTGTGGCGGTGGACTGGATCAGGTGCTGACCAACATTCTCCCAATCGATAATTACCCCAATGGCGGTGGCCCCTCCGGTTGTACCCTCGATGCTGATTGCCGGGGTAGTGGTACTGGCAGATGTTATGGCGATATTGCCCAGTGCCGCGGTAGCGAAAGCTGTTTCAATTCCGTGGCCACTGTTACCCTTCCCAAGGAAGCGGATGACACCGGTACCACTGTTGACAACCATATTGGGTTGAGTAGCAATACCCGGCTGACCGCAGTTACCTCCCGACTCACCGCGCACGATGATATCGCCGTTGGCCGAAAGGAGACTGACGTTGGCCGGATTGGAGAACCAGTTACCGAGGCCAACCCCGGTAAAATCGCCCGAGTTGTCGGAGCCCCTGTAGGCGAAACCATCCGGGATTCCATCGCCTGCTGTGCCGCCGTTGCTGCCATCGTCCAGACCACCAGCCAGCACAATCCTGCCGCCCTGCGAGGTGAACTGGTTGCTTCCCCACAGCTTGATTTCATTGTTGGCCGTGTTGGATGAAGCCTGACTTGCATTGGCAACGTTGGCCCAGAAGATAATATCTCCGCCATTGGTAGCAAAGTCTGTATTTAACTGTGCTGAAGCATAGCCCAGGCCTTTCAGGGTTATATCTGCGCCAGGGGCTGTTGAGGCCATGTCGCCGGAGATAAAGATATCATCGCCGATTACATCAATTGGTCCGGCAATGGATACAGGTGCACCCATGGAAATACTGCCCGTATTTCCTGCTTTGCCGAGGCGCAGGCCTGTCACCGTATTGGCTACCGAGAAATTGGTGGAGAGCAGAGTCAGCAGAGACGCAAAACCTGTGCCGGATGGCTGTACCACTACAGTTCCAGTACTGTTGAACTGCAGTCCATTATTGGCTGCGAGATTTAAATTCGCTGCATTCAGGGTAATATTGGAGGAGGAGGAAGTAACAGGCGTACCGGCTTTATGGCCGAGCGTACTGACCCCGTTGGCGCTTACCACTACAGTCTGTATCTCCCCGCCGGTACTGGTGAGCGTAATATCGCCGCTTTGCGCCAGGATGTTATTGTTCGAGATGCGAAGGTCATGTCCGCTGGCGTCGGTAATCTCTATTTTACCGGTTCCGGTAGCTGCAATAGTAAGGGGCGCATTGATGTGTGCCGACATGAGCACACCGTAATCGTCTGTATTGTCGGCAACGATGGAGCCCCTGAGCGTGATATCGCCGTTGGCGGTACGCAGGAGCGAGGAGGAAGAGGCTGCACCTGCACGGTATGCCTGCAGATCAAGACCGTTGACAAAACTCACATTGCCGGAGGCCTGTCCGTCCAGGCTGATGGAGCCGGTGGTTCCGGCGTCAATGGTGAAACCTTCGTAGGCCACCATACCACCGCTGACATTGGAGTATCCGGAGGTATTTCTGCCTCTGACAGTAATATTTCCACCGCCCGAATACATCGTGATATTGGCATCATGCCCGCCGCCCACGGTACCGAGCAGCACCCCACCGGCGGTAGCGGTTCCTGCCTGCCATGCATAACCATCGGGAAGGCCATCACCGGCTGTACCACCGTTGCTGCCATTGTCGAGGCCGCCCGCCAGCGTGATCCGCCCGCCACCAGCGGCAGTACTCGTGTTGCCGGCGGTGCGGTCTGCCGAGGTTCGGCTGTCGAGCGTGGCGCCATCCAGCAGGTAAATATATCCGCCATTTACATCCGTATCTGCCCAGAACAGAATTTCACCTGCATTAGTCTGAACGGTTTTATTCGCATTCTGGGTGATGTTACCCATTGATTTCAGGATGAGGGCATTGGAAGCAGCACTCACGACATTGGCATCAATGGTGATATTTCCTGCCAGGATAGTCAGAGAACCGGCGCTCAGATAATTCACTACTTCGGAAGCATTGACTCTTACGGGCGTCGTGATAGTGGACAACACCCCGGCGTCATATACCCAGGTTGAATTAAGTGCATCACCACCAGATGCAACAATAGTCAGGTCACCGGCGCCGACAGACACGCGATAAATGGCATATACGTTGCTGCCGGTCAGCACCGGATTGAACGTGGTGGTAGTTTCATCTGCAAAAATCCGTACATTGGCTGATCCGCCAGCGAGGTTGGTGAGTCCGGGACTGTTGGCTTCCGATCCGCTGAACAGCCTGGCGATACCATTGACACCCACCGTGACAGTCGGTGTACCCGAGACTATGATATTGCCGCCGGTGAGGGCAGAAATGGCAGTGTTTTTATCCGCATTGAGGGTAATGGCTGTGGAAGAAGTATTGGTTGTAGAGATACTCTGTGACAGGTTGATATTTCCGGAGAGCGTTTCAACAAACACTGTACCGGAGGCAAATATCCCGGTTTTGGTGCTGACGGTACCAATAGTCAGGCCGCCGCTGGCATCGGTAAAACTCAGGGAGCCGAGCCTTGTTCCGCTTTCGCCACCTGCAATAGTGGCCACGTTGTTGGCAGTATTATTAAGGGTAAAGGTACCTGTACCATGCAGTCCGAGGCCGTTGGCTGTGACAGCTGCCGACTGGGTGACTGACACAGTAGCGTACAGGTTGATATCGCTGTTGGTGGCATTGAGGGCGGTGGAGATCGCTATTGCCGCACCATAGAAAGTCACCGGTCCGTTGATGGGAACAACCCCGATATGGTCATATACAATATTAGTGACATTGGTCTGTTTGCCTACGGTGAGGCCGCCCATACCATTTCCATCCTGATCCAGATTAAACCAGAGCATATTTATACCCTGTCCGAATGAAGCATCGGAGGGCTCCAGAATAAAGGAGCCGGTTCCATTGATATAGGGTTTGTCTGTAGCGCTGCCAGTGTTAAAATTAAAAGTTTCACCACGGATGATGATATTGCCGGCTCCCGGATTGAGCGTCAGGTAGTCGAGATTCAACTGACCTGATCCGTTGGCATCGGCATCGGTTATGATGTAAATATTGCCACCAGCCGTCTGAATGGTCTGACGCACATCATTTGTCCAGAAATGTGCATTGGCATAAATGCTGATATCTGAAGCCGTTGAACTGGTGAGGTTGTTGTATATGACAAAGGAACTGGAATACATCGTGATCGGGCCAGCTATTGTGGTAACAGGCCTGAAATAGATATCTCCGTTGTTAATAGCACTGCCGATGCGCAGTCCTGTACCTGAAGAACCAAATGAATAATCGGTTGTAATATCAACAGCTGTGGCAAAAGCGGCTCCTGCAATCCCTTCCATCACATAGTTTCCTGCACTTTGGATGGACACATTGCCCGCAACTGAGTTGGCTCTGGTTTGCAGGGATCCAAACTGGAAGGTGATATTTCCTGTATTGGCATCGCCAATGGTGATGTTTCCGGCCGCGTTGGCTGCACGTATAGCCATACCG
>CAILQK010000077.1 GCA_903836265.1 uncultured Bacteroidota bacterium
ATGACAAGGGCAGACAAGTGTGGTGGCTTGGCTCCGGATTGTCGGAGGCCGGCCACAACGTCACCCTGATGCTGAAGGAAGAAGTAGCCTGTTCTTTTGCCAGAACACAGGCATATCAGGAAAAAAAACCTTTTTCGGAACAAATACCGGACAATACGGATATCATACACTTTCACCAGGAGCCCAAAACTGACCCGGAAATACCGTACCTCATCACACTCCACGAGAACATACTGGCACCCCGGACACTTGACAGAAATACTGTTTTTCTGTCATACAGCCATGCTCAGTTACACGGAGGGTCTGTTTTTGTATATCCCGGGGTCGACTTCAGTTCATACACCACACCCGATTTTACAACCAAACGGATATGGTATCACTTTCTCGGGAGTGCCTCCAGAAGAGGAAGGAACATACGCGGTGCCATTGACATAGCCCAGAAATCGGGGGGGCGACTGCATGTGGTGGGGGGCTCAAGGGTGAATTTCAGGCAAGGATTGCGCATCCCACTCAGCTCATCGGCCCGTTTTCACGGTATGTTGAGTCCGGACGGCCGTGACTCTATACTAAACTCCTCAAGAGGTTTGATTATTCCTTTGTTGTGGCAGGAGCCCTTCAGCCTTTCGGTGGTTGAGAGCTTATACTTCGGTTGCCCGGTGTTTGGCACTCCTTACGGTGCTCTCCCCGAGCAACTGGGGAAGAAGCCGATCCAGCGACCGGGCAATTTCCCTGCCAGTGGCTCGGTGGAAGCATACTATTCGGAGGTTGGCAGCCTGTCTGTGAAAAAAGCAGAACTGATTGATGCCGTCAGGGCAGCAGGCGAATTTGATCCGGTTTGCTGCCACGAGTATGCCGTTTCGGAATTTTCGGCAAGAAGAATGACCGGTGAATATCTCCGGTTGTACGAACAGGCAAGCCGCGGAATACCCTTGCATGCAGAGGCTCCGGCTACAAGAGGAGTTGGTGACCAGACACTTGCCCTGAGCTGAAATATAAAAAACAAAAACAGGCCACCCCGGCAACAGGATGACCAATATGTCTTTGTGGCAAAGTGGCAATTACTTGCCGCGGAGTGCGCGCGGGATCTCGATAGACGCGATCGGAACTGCAGGCTGGTTGATGATGTCAACTCCTTCCTGTGTTGCGATATCGCGAACACGAAGTGTGGAACCCAGCTCCATGGCAGTAATGTCGGCCGTAACTTCGTCAACTGCCTTTTCAGGGGTAGTCAGGATACTCACAGAACGCATGCGGGGCATGAACTTGCCACCCTCTTTTACACCCTTGGCCTGGCCAACGAAACGGACAGGAACTGTAGCCTTGAACTTCACGCCCGGAACAAGAGTGAGGAAGTCAAGGTGCAGCACCGCTTCCGTAACCGGATGGAACTGAATGTCTTTCAGGATAGCCTTGTGAGTCTTTCCGTCGAGGGTGATTTCCGCCATTTTGAACTTGGAGGTGTAAACCAGGTGGCGTACATCAGGAGCATTAATGGTGAACTGTACAGCTTCACCACCGCCGCTTCTGTACATAATAGCGGGGATTTGACCTGCGCGACGAATCTTTCCAGTCTCTACTTTACCAGAACCAGCTTTGGGATGGCCTTGAATTGCAACGATTTCCATTGTATTGAGCGATGAATTGTAATCTTTTTCAAAAATGCCCGCAAAGGTAGCCTTTTCTGGAAAGTTTACAAATAAAATCAGTATTTTGAAGCAATTTTGTCAGATTGAACTATTCAGGTACTCCCGAATCGCGTTTTGCGATGAAATAAATTGGCAGTCCGATACCAACAATTGCCAGGCCGGGCACAGTAAACTGCGGTTTGTTGATGAGCAGATTGATTGTAAAGGCTGCGGCCATAACGATGTACATTGCGGGCAGGAACGGGTATCCGAATGCCTTGTAGGGGCGTTCGATATCTGGTCTTTTCCTTCTGAGAATGAAAATGCCCGCTACTGTCAGAATATAGAAAAGCATGACGGCAAACATCACATAATCGAGCAAATCACCGTATTTTCCGGAGAGACAAAGGACAGAGCACCACGCGAACTGAATCCAGAGCGCAAACTCGGGAACTCCATTTATATTGAGTTCTTTCATTTTTTTGAAGAAAAGCCCGTCGTTTGCCATTGAATGATACACCCTGGCTCCCGACAAAATCAGTCCGTTGTTGCATCCGAATGTGGAAATCATAATCATGACTGCCATTACTGCAGCGCCACCGGCACCGAGCATGGCCGTAAGTGCAGCCGTCCCCACCCTGTCCTGTGTTGCATGCTGTATGCCATTTTTCATGATATCCGACCCTTCGGTTCCCGGGTAAAAGGGCAACACCGATAAGTAACTGAGGTTCGCCAAAAGGTAGAGCAGTGTTACGGCGAGAACGCCAAGTGCGAGTGCGAGCGGCACATTTCGTTTGGGATTGTCTATTTCTCCGGCGATAAATGTCACATTGTTCCATGCGTCGCTGGAAAACAGGGAACCCACCATGGCAATTCCAATTGCTGACAATATTGCCGAAAAACCTGATGGGGAAGCGACTCCCTCCATACCACTGAAATTTCCGAAATTCAGCGATATGACTTCACTGTTTCTGAAAACAAGCAAACCGAGCAGTATGAGCAACCCAAGGGAGAGCCCCTTGGCGCCAGTAAGAATATCCTGAATAAACGCCCCGGTTTTGAGCCCGCGGGTGTTCAGCCAGGTAAGTACAAACAGAGAAAATATTGCAAGGAGTTGAGCTGCAGAAATATTCAACCCTCCCAAACTCATCAGGATATTGTCTGGCCCAAGAGAAGGGACGAGTACACCGGTAAATTTGGCAAAGGCTACAGCAACCGCTGCTATGGTACCACACTGAATAACAGCAAACATGGCCCAGCCGAACAGGAATGCAACCATTTCTCCGTAAGACTCCTTCAGATACTGGTACTGACCACCGGATTTGGGGAACATACCCGCAAGTTCACCGTATGAAAGCGCCGCAATCAGCGTCATCACACCCGTGATGACCCATGCCAGCAGCAACATGGACGGACTGCCCAGTACGCGACCCATATCTGCACTGACAATGAAGATACCTGAACCGATCATACTGCCCGAAACGATGAAAGTGGCCGTCCGAAGACTCAGTTTCGGTGTGGCCGCAGGTGATTTCTCCATACAATTAATTTGGTGTAATGATTGAGAACAAATTTGTTTCGGGGCAATCGGCCTGCAAGATAGACAGTTGATGGAACTATTCAATAATTATCCACCGCATACCCTGTGCAGGAATTGTAACTTCAATACTGATACTGTAGTCTCTTGCGACCTCATAAACTGATTTTCGGCCCTTTTCATCAGCCAGTGTAGCTGATTTGTGAAGACCAGTGTAATAAAGCGGAAGTTTCACTTGTCTGGTAATATTCTCTCTCAACGGATTGAAGAGCAGGACAAATCCTTTTTCTTTCAGTCCGCTATTAACATGCATGATTCCGTCCCAGTCGCGCCCGTCGGGTCTGCGCAGGTGAATGATATCCGAATTGAGAATTTCGCGGTACTTCTTGTACCAGGCCACCACCGAACTGACCATTTCCCTGGTTTTATCAGTATCGTAGAGTCGCGGGCCGCGATAACAGGCCTGGGCGCCGGCGCCGTAGTTTTGCATCATCAGGGTCCTGTAAACGTCAAGATGTTCTTCCAGCGGCTCTATAGTGGCGGCATCACCGCCACCCTGATACTGAGTAAGCGGAACAAACATCCACCCCATGGAGGGTGCCTTTTCCCAGGTACCATCATAAACGTGCTGCCTGTTCATCACCACCTGTTCTTCCCGCGGCAGACTGAAGTTTGTTTCGCGGTAACCCATGGCAATTTTATGCGTCCCGTCGAGGAAATACCAGTCGGGAGCGTTGATGTAAATACCCCTTTCATTCATCCAGCGGTAAAGGCCCTTTTGCAATTCCATCTGCTTCCACTGGGAATCGGCAAGTCCGATGTGGCCCGGGTGGGATACGGAGGCACAAACATCTCCGGGGTAGGGACCATCGTTTTCAAAGATATCAAAGCCGGTTTCTTCGAAAAACCTGCGAAGTTTTGCGAGGTAGGCCAGACCCCATTTGCTGCCCATACAGGGCGCATTACCAAAAAACGCACCCTTGTCTGGCAATCCTGTCACAGGGTCTATCACATCATCCTCATCGCTGATTCGACGGCTGCTGAAAAGCGAGTAACCACCCAGACCGATTCCTTTCGAATGCGCATAATCGGCGAGTTCCCTGAATTTTGAAATATTGGCAGCACTGGTGTCTTCCATGTTCAGTCCGGAACCAAAGGACAGAATGACCATTTCATAACCCGTTTCGGCGCACTGATCAACAGCCTTTCTGACAACTGCCGGATCGGTGGTAGTCAGGTGCATGAATATCGGGTTTTGAGTAGCCCAGGGAGCAATTGTTCGGTACATCCTTCTTTTGGCAAGTCCGGTGCGTTCCCGGTCATAACTGTCGAGCAGCAGCTCCCACGTCCTGATGCTCTCCATGGATTCACCCCGGCCGAGTGAAACTGCAGGACCCACGTTCGGATAAACCTCGAGTACACAGGGGGTGTTGTAATCATAATTTACCTGCGAGGTGTAAGACGAATCTATAATCCAGTGGGTACTCTGATCACTCAGTTCAGCCCGCATGGCATTATTGAAGCAGTAATTGCTTTCCACATAGAGGCCATGAGGCCTTTTCATGCGGTCGGGACGCCCTACAACCGCTGATTCCTCCTCATGAGCTGCCAGAATTTCGTTAATCAGTTCATCAACCTGAATTGTTTGTCCGTTCGGACTGTCGTTCCTGACCGTCACCCATTTACACATCAGTGGCAGGTAATCATACATTTCATAATGGACATAAATTTTGATACCCTCAAGCGCGGCAGAGGCATGCTCGTACTGAAAAATCAGTTCAACACCGGTTGGATCGAACTGGCTGGATGCCCACCGGTTTCTCTTCCACTTTATTCTTGGAGAAATCTGTTTTACCTCCCATGACGCCAGCTGAAAATCTTCAGGCTTTCCGACAAGTCCGTCAATCCATTCGGGCAGCAGATACCCCTGCTGCTTTTGCCCGTAGAGTCCGCCTATATTGTAGGATTTCCCGTTCAAAAAGACCCTTGCTTCGGGTTTGACCGCCCTCAGAAGCTGTTCACCGGAACACAGATTCCTTAAATCATAGCAGGCAAGATTAGCACCCAGCCGGAAGGTACGCCTTGCGAGACCATTCCACAGAATGATGTCACGTTCATCCTGACTGAGAAATGCTCCGGCTTTAGCTCCGGGTTTACTGACAAGCCAGTCGCCATCACATTCCTTCCCGGAGGGAAAAAAAGGAAGTGAGCAGGACTGCTGTGTGAACACGGGTGTGACAAGGCCCAAAAAAAGGAAAAGCAAGAAGATACGCATCGTAAAAGAATCAGAAAAACAGTCCTGCGCGGAGGGCAAGCATACCAATCGCACTTTTTGAATCATTTTTAGCCCAGTTGCCCACTGATTTCTCGACAGAAGAGGCATCGTTGGTCAGGTCAGAAAACTGTTGCTGGTAACTGAGTCCAAAAGTCAGGGATGTCCGATCACCCAGCGCGTACTCAATTCCGCCACCGAGCCCCCATGAAAGTACGAGTCCGTTTACATCTTCACGGATATCCTCATCTGCGGTATTCTGGGTATTGGTTCCGCGCACATCGCCGGTAGCCTTGTTGACAAACCCGAATGTAAGAACTGGAATTTCGGCATAGTAGGAGATGGGGTCCCCCTTGCCCGCTTTCATTTTGAGACCGAGCGGAATTTCCACGCTGGTGACGTGATACTGGAGCTTTGCATTGAGTGGAAGTGTATCGAGTCCGGGCTGACTGAGAACAGAAGATGGCCAGAAAACACCCCTTGAATAGCCGTTCTGAAAAGTTCCACCCTGATTGAATCCGAAGCCGATACCAGAAACAATAGCATAATTGTCAGCAAAATAGTACTCACCCATGGCACCCACCCTGGCGCCCCAGTTCAGCCCGATACTCTCCAGCCGTTTGTCGCCGGTGTTAATCCACGACCAGGTGGGAGATCCCTGTACACCAAAGCGGACAGTTCCAGCGTACTGGGCGGTCAGAGAAGTCAGAATCGCAAAACTGAAAAGTGAAAAGAGCGCAATTTTTTTCATGATATTTTGTTTTTGAGCAGGTAAATGCGAGTGAATGGTCTGCTTTCGTTTAAAATACTGAATTTTGCATCCTGAAATTCCGTCAAGAACACCAAACAGGTTGCAAATCTTGTAAACCTTTCCGAAATGAACCCTAAAATCAGTAAAAAAACATCATAAAAGCGAAAAAAGTGACTTTTGAAATCCGTTTTTTGAAATATTTCACTCTTGTTTTAACACTTGTTGCCTGTCAATCATGTAACAACAGTGAAATCGAGAACGCTCCCGATGTGAGCAATATCGTTGTAAACGTTAAAATTGACCGCTTCGAGCAGGACCTGTTCAGAATGGATACCCTGCATCTGGAAGAAGAGATGCAAAGAATGCAGGGAAAGTATCCGGAGTTGTTCCCTTTGTTCACTGAAAATATCATACATAATCAGACTGATCCGAACGAGACACCGGCAATGGCGCTCTCTGGATTCCTGCGTTCCAAGCAAATAAGACAGCTTTATGATACCGTTCAGCTGGTTTATGGCAACATTGACCCTGTTGAAAAAAGAATAAAGCAGCTTTTCAGGTATTACAAGTACTATTTCCCGGAGAAAGAAACTCCGAAGGTGGCAACCGTAATCTCCGAGTTTGGCGTTGATGCATTCACATATGGAGACCAGCTTTGTGGAATAGGCCTGGATATGTTTCTTGGCGAGAACTACCGGGGTTACAGTCCGGATATTTTTCCAGCTTACCTCAGAAGACAGTTCAAAGAGCAATATATACCCGTCAGACTGGCAAAAACTTTGGCGCAAAACACCTTTGGTGACACCCCACCCGGGAAAAGTTTGCTGGATATGATGCTGTACAATGGTAAAATGCTCTACATAGTTGACAGACTCATTCCGGGAACACCCGACAGCCTTATTATGGGTTATACCAGGGAACAGATGGAAGGATGTGTCGCCAACGAGCAGGCAGTATGGGCGCGGATTCTCGACCAGAAACTGTTGTATTCCACCGATTTTGGGGAATTCAGAAAACTGGTTACACCAAGCCCGAATGCGCCGGTAGTTTTTCAGGAAGCCCCGGGAGAGATAGGCAACTGGATTGGGTGGCAAATCGTCAAAGCCTATGTCAAAAGAAATCCGAAGGCTGGAATCAAAGAAGTTCTGGCACAAACAGATTCACAAAAATTTCTTGAAACAGCAAGATACAAACCACAACAACTCAGGTAACTATGAAAAAAACAGCTGTTATATCAGTTCTGCTGATGTTTCTGATTCAGGTGTTCGATGCAAATGGTCAGAATTATCACCTGCTGCCGGAACCGAACTACATGTCCAGCAAAGAGGATGTATTATTTGTAGCCGACAGGGTGGAACTGTTCGGAGATGTACCAGAGTTTTCAGTTATCAATGAGCTCCAGAAAGCAACGCCAAAAAAGAAGACTGACAAGAGAACCCGCAGAATCATGTACATCTATGACAAGTTTGTACTGGATGAAGGGTACTGGCTCAGTGTGGAGGACACGCTGGTAACTATAGGAGCTGCAACAACATCAGGATTCCTTTACGCGGAACAAACCATCATGCAGCTTCGTCAGGAAGGTGCTTTCATGAAGCTGCCAGGTATAGAAATAATTGACTCGCCAAGATTCGGCTGGAGAGGTATGCACCTCGACGAAAGCCGTCACTTCATGGGGAAGGAGTTTGTTCTGAAGTACATTGACTGGCTTTTCGCTCTCAAAATGAATGTGCTTCACTGGCATCTTACCGATGCACCCGGGTGGAGAATAGAGATAAAAAAGTATCCCGGACTGACAGAGGTGGGAGCCTGGAGACCAGACAGGACCGGCCTTTCATTTATGGAGGCAGACACAGCCAAAGCAGGAGAAGCCATGACTTACGGTGGATTTTACACGCAGAAGGATATAAAGGAGATTGTAAGGTATGCAGCCGAGAGAAACGTCACCATTATACCTGAAATCGAAATGCCGGGCCACACAACTGCGGCCCTGGTTGCTTATCCCGAGTACTCTTGTACTGGAGGCCCTTTCCCTATGCCCGGAGGTGCAAAAAACTGTCAATACCCCAATTTTTGTGTCGGAAATGAAGACACATACGAGTTTCTTGCGGATATACTCTCTGAAGTCGCGGAGTTGTTTCCCTCCGAATACATACATATCGGAGGTGACGAAGTGGAAAGGTCGCAGTGGAGCAGATGTCCCAAATGCCAGAAACTGAAGGCAGACCTGAAAATTGAGGATGACTCAAAACTCCAGGTGTACTTCACAGAGCGAATTGAGGAAATTCTCGCAGGTATGGGCAGAAAACTGATGGGATGGGACGAAATAATGGAGGGAGAAACACTCACACCCTCGGCGGGTGTAATGGTTTGGCGTGGTGAAGACCTGGTTAAAAGAGCCACTTCGGCCGGTCATCAGGTTGTTGTAACCCACAACTACTACTTTGATTTGTACCAGGGCAGTCCTGCGCTGGAACCCAGGACATACGGATACCTGCCACTTGAACGAGTATATACGTACGAGCCGGTGCCTGCAGGATCTTCGGATATGGAGCGTGCCAATATAAGGGGAGTACAGGGATGCCTGTGGACAGAGATGATACCTGACAGGGCAAAGGCTGAATATATGCTTTTCCCAAGACTTTTGGCGCTGGCAGAAGTTGGCTGGACACAACCGGAGAAAAAGGACTGGAAAAAATTTGTATCATCCCTTCCAATCTACCTGAAAAGGCTGGATGAGCAGCAGATCAATTATGCAACCAGTATTTTTGACCCGGAGATAAAACTTGTGCCGGAAGGCGGGGTGATGACTTGTCAGTTCAGTCAGCAAATACAGAAAGGGGACATCCGGTACACCCTGGACGGGAGTGAACCCGGCTCCGGATCACCTGTCTACACCGGACCTGTCAGACTGAGAGGAAAGTCGGAAATCAGGGCCAAAGCATATTATGCATCCGGTAGAGAGAGCAAAATTTCGATGGCATCATATCAGCCGACACTGGCGACAGGCAAGCAGTTTTCACTGAAAAACCAGCCAGCGAAACAGTACAACGGTGACAGGCCATGGATACTGAACGACGGTGTGAAAGGTTCAGTCTCGTTTAATGATGGAAACTGGTGCGGGTTCTATGGTGATGATGTGGAATTCACCCTCGATCTGGGTGAAAAACAGCCTGTAAATACGCTCCGGACAAATTTCTATGTGCAGGAGAGGAGCTGGATCTACCTTCCGGAGGCAATAGAGGTGGAGACGTCCGATAACGGAGAAATCTGGACCACTATTGCCTCGAACCCCGGTCCGGTACCGGACGGAACAGAAGGTATCAAAACAGTAAATCTGGTTTTTGAAGGAGTTAAAACAAGGTTTCTGCGTGTCAAGGCCCGCAACAAGGGGCAACATCCCGTTTACCCTGAGGGCAAATGCTGGATTTTTATGGATGAAATAGAGTTGAATCAGTAGTCATACTGCTGTAACCCGTAACGTTCGATGGTACTGATGAGCTTGTCAGCATAAGTTCTGTCGGTGGCGTAACCCATAGTTTTCAGTCCGTAAGCCCACTTTTTGTAGTCTTTTCCGTGCTTTTTCAGTCTGGCGTATCGGCCACCTGAAAGCAGGATACTGTGTGCTCTCCAGCTCAGTTTCGGATCCTTGAAATTGAGGAAGAAGTCCTTGTGCGAATCATCAGAGTGGTTCGTACAGTGCCCTTTTTTGCAATTTCTGGAAAAACATTTCATCCCGAAATGGTTGTTGTTGCGCACTGCGAGTGTACTGGTACCAGCCCGGCTCTCTATAATTCCCTGTGCCAGACTGATACTGGCAGGTATTCCATACCTGGCCATCTCCTGACGGGCCACAGCGCTGAATTTTTTTATATATGCAGCAGTTTGGTCTCCCCGCAAGGATTCGACTCTGACTGGAGCCACGTCATTTACCGGCTTTTTCAGTACTTTTTTGATGTCCTCAGGAGTTTTTTTGACTCTGGATGCGGGCTGTTTCTCATCCTTTTTCCTTTCTACGGGTGCTTCCGTCGCCAGTCCGAGACGGGCTTCGGCATGCTCTGTATGACGCTTTTCCCTGGATTTGACTTTGGGTACATCTGTATTTTTTTCAGACTGATCTTCATCTGAAGCTGTATTCCATTCAATGCTTGAAACAGGTCCACTGATAAAGGAGGCAGCAGGGCTGTCGTTGAAGAGTGCAAAGTAACCTGCTCCAACGAGGAATCCAACCTTGAGGAGTGCCCCTCTGCTGAAAAAACTGCTGGTGCAGGTATGCCACAGATACCTTAGAGTAGTCCATTTCCGGTTCAATCCGTTTGATTTTGCTGTTGAAGTACTGCTTCTTTCCCGGCCCAGGAACCCGGGATGGGCAGAAGGCAGACTGTCGGCAGGTTTTGTTCTGGAGGATGCCTCACTGAAACGAAATCGGTGAAGGAGCTCCTCTTCGGCGTACAATTTGTTCTTTCCCATGATGTCAGATTTAGTGACACAAAGATAAAACAATTAGTTTTTAATTTAAAACAATTTTGGCCCAATTATTAAATAATTTGTTTTTTGTATTTCGTAATTTATTGACAATAAAATACTTGAGCTTAATCTGGTTTGTATGCTATTCCTGACATGTATTATTAATGAACCGATTGGATGAAAATCAGGCAGCGTTTCGGCTACAATTTTCGTTAAATCCAATAAAGACGGCACCTGTTGTGTAACTTTCCGTCCGAAATTAACAATGGATTTCGCCATTACGCTGGAGAACGCAGAAAAAGACTTTGTGGCAGCCCTCGTTCGTCAGGAGCGCTGGGCCCAAAAACAGTTGTACGAACAACACTTCGGCAAACTGATGGGTATTTGCATGCGTTATGCCGGTTCTCGTGATGAGGCGCTTGATCTTCTTCATGAGGGGTTCATGAAAGCTTTTCAGCACATAGGGAAATACCGGCCCGGAACTTCTATTTTTTCCTGGCTTCGGACCTTGATGGTCAATGTCTGCATAGACCATTACAGGAAAAACCAGCGCAGAAGAACATCTGATCTTGATACTGTTGTTTCTCATCATGTTGAGGGACCCGATGTGCTGAGTTCCATGACCGAGGAAGAAATTCTATCCAGGGTACAGGATTTGCCCCCTGTTTACCGCACGGTTTTTAACATGTATGTTATAGAGGGATACTCGCACAAGGAAATCGGCGAGATGTTGAATATTACTGAAAGTACCTCGAGGTCCAACCTCGTAAAAGCCAGGCATAAACTGATTGATTCTCTTTCAGGTATAGTACACGGTCAAAGCTCAACAATTTCCGTTAAAAATGAACCATCAAGTACAACCGACCAGCCATGAATCAGCAAGAATTCGACGATAAAATCAGGGCAAGTCTCGAGGCAATTGAAGTCCCGTATGATCCGGGAAGCTGGGTTGCACTTGAAAAGAAAATGGATCAGTCAACGGATCAGTCTGTTGCAGGATTCGACACTGATGTCAGAAATGTGCTGAACAGGATAGAAATACCTTACCATACCGAGATGTGGAATGTAATGGTTCGCCAGCTCGACCGGTCGGCTGCCATTCGCAAGATCAAAATTCTCAAAGTAACTGAAGCGGCTGTAATCCTGTTGCTTGCCTTTCAGTCAGTATCCAGCCTGCCCGCCGGAAAGTCGCCGTCCGACCCTGATGTTCAGCCATCACCTTCAACGGTACCAGCCATTACACCAATGGCTTCCAGACTGATTCAGGACAACAGTCTTGCCGGATCCGGTCCGGAGTCTGGCATGGTGTCGTACAACAACACTGAGGTGCTGTTTTCCGACACATCTGTAATTTCAACCCAAGCTCCTCCAGTCACTTTACAGGGTAACTCTCCTGCGGCAAGTCTGCAATTTGTTCCGTCACTGATACCTGGATCCATTGCATTGCAGAAAACCTCTCCAGAATTACACAGTATTCCCTCAAGTATTTCGAGCGAAACTGCATCAGGCAAATGGTTCATCGCTGCATTTTCCGAAGTCGTGGCTGGTGTTGCGCGAAACAGATCTGCAGAATCTTTCTCGGGTCTTACCCCCGCGTTTGGAATTTCAGCGGGAAAAGATTGTGGAAAATGGGGTTTTGAAACAGGTATTCAGGTAAGCCGAACCGCATTTACCCCTGATACCCGAACAACAGTATATGCCGGCAACCCTCAAACGGGATTTCTTGCATCATACACGACTGACGCAGATGCAACTGTCATTACATTACCATTGCGGCTGAGCAGGCGTGTAGCGAGAACTGGTGCCATCGAACTGAGGGCGCTGGCAGGTATTGCCGCAGAACTGGTTGCAGAGAAGAATTACAGCCGGAGATCTGTTTTCCTGCCCCCCGCAGGTCAGTCAACAGGCAGTACAAACCTGCCATCAGGCACAATTCCGGACAAGGTTCAAAATGGTATTTTTGAAGGCGGGAGTATCGGGAACAACCTGACTGCAAGCGCACAGTTCGGACTCCGAATCCGGGCAAAACTGGGACATAAATACAGTATTTTTCTAGAGCCGGCAGCCACACTGAATCTGGCTGGCAGCTGGGGGCCTGATCAGGAACGGATTGACCGTTACTCTGTCAGGGCAGGTGTTTACACCAGGCTGTGATATTTTTTGAAACAGCTTTTTTTGCTGTTATTAACTTGAATATTCATAAAAAAGTGGCGATTCGTTCCGGAATCGCCCCTTTTTTATCTCACAATGGTGACATCTCCTTTTCTGTAAATCTGTATTGTTCTGCTGCATATTTGCAGGTCTGCCCACAACTGCCAGACATATACTCCCGGATTCATTGGTTCATCATTGAAAAATCCTTCCCAACCTTCACTCTGATCGCCTGTTATAAACATCAGATTACCCCAGCGGTCATATACTTCCATTTTATAGGAAAGTACCGTGAAGTTTTTACCAAAAAACGCTTTGAAAATCGAGTTTTCAGGATCCGATGATTCCGGGGCAAAAACATTCGGAACATAAATTCTGAGCGGATTGCCGGCATCATCCGCAAGCTGTATTTCCGATGTTGCAAACACATTCTGGCCACAGTCATTTGTTGCAGACAGCCACACAGTTCCCGGTTTGTCTGCACGTGCAGTCTTCCCACTCGATCCGTTCCACCACAAAAGTTCAAGTCCTGAGGTGTCGCCAGCCAAAAACGGAAACAGCGTTACACCCGTACTGTCGCATGGAACAAGTATGTTATCCGGCAAATCTGCTCTGAGCGGCTGAGTTTCCTGTATTCCAGTTTCAGCATTATAGATACAACCATTTTCATCCGCTATAACGATGGAATACAGGCCCGGTGCAAGATTTTTGAAAATGCTGTCAGACTGAAAAGGGCCACCGTTCAGCGAATAACCCGATGCAAGTATCGAACCGACGGTTTCTATCCGGATACTGCCCGAGCCTGTGTTGCTGCACGATTTTTTTGTAACGAGGTCATAATCAAGCACGGGGTATCCGGTTACGGTAACAGTCACCGTTGAGTCACAGCCCTCCGCATTTTGCAAAATGACTGTTTTTGTCTCTCCGATCTGTATATTGGTTCCGTTATATTCAAAAACCTCTCCCTGACATACACTTGCATTCAGGTTACTGACCGATGTTTTTCTGGATGCTACATTCACTGTTACAATTGAGTCGCAACCCAGCCAGTTCTGCAGGGTGAAAACATTTGTGGTATTGGGCTGCAGCAAATTACCGTTAAACAGATAGGCCTCGTTCTCACAGACAGAAACGTTGACTGTGCTTTGTGTAGCCTGAAGTTCCCCGACAGTCACTGTAACGACCGAGTCACATCCTTCAGGCGTACTGAGTGTGAACGACTGGCTCTGACCGACGGTCAGACTTGCCCCCTGATAGTTGTAAGTACCTCCGGTACAGACCTTGACATTCAGCGAGGATGTGACGGGAGGCTGAGATGTCACATTAACAGTGAGAACTGAATCGCAACCGAGATAATTTACAAGCGTGAAAACACGTGACTGTCCGGCAGGAATAGTGGTTCCCTGATAAACGTATGATCCACCCTGACAAACCTGCGTGTTGATTGTTCCTGTACTTGTTGGCAGTGCTGAAACATTCACCGTAACAATGGAGTCACAACCGCCGGCTGTTTTCAGCACAAATGACTGACTTTGACCAATTGCCAGACTTACTCCTTCGTACTGATAAAATTCCCCCGGACAAACTTTTGCATTGAACGATGTGGCGGGTGGTGGAATCGCATTTACCGTTACTGTGACAATCGAATCACAGCCAAGATAATTTGTCAAATTAAAAATTCTTGTTTCCCCGGGAGTCATGCCCGTACCCTGATACTGGAAGGTACCTCCTTCACAGACAGATACGTTCAGACTTCCTGTACTGGCCTGAAGAGCGGATACAGTCACAGTTACCAGTGAGTCACAGCCCTGGGGAGTTTTTAGAGAGAAGGTTTGTGTCTGACCAATGGAAAGACTCACACCTTCATACTGAAATACCTGACCCTGACATACTTTGGCTTCGAAAGTTGATGTAACGGGTGGAATTGCCGATACAGAAACGGTAACCAGTGAATCACATCCGAGATAATTATTCAGCGTAAAAGTGTACATCTGACCAATTGTCATATTGACACCCTGATAGTTGAAAAGTTTGCCGGGACATACCTGGGCATTCAGTTCTGAATAGGAGACCGGAAGCGGAATTGTTGTTACAGTGACCACCGAATCACACCCATTCTGAGAGGCAAGAGTAAATTTTCTTGTCTGACCAGCACCGATTTGCACACCCTGATAGCTGTAAAATTCGCCCTGGCATACCGGAACAGTGAATGAAGAGCTCAGCGGAGGAAGACTTGACACTGTGATGGTCAGCAGTGAGTCACAACCAAGGTAATTGGTGAGTGTAAATGTTTTTGACTGGCCTGACGGAATGTTTACTCCCTGGTAGGTATAATAACCTCCCTGACAAATTGTTATGTTCAGATTTTCAGACGATTCGGGCAATGCTGTTACCAAAATTGTAACGAGCGAGTCACATCCGCTCTGTGTAGGTTCACTGAATGTCTGCGACTGACCAACAGCAAGGCTCACACCCTGGTAATTGTAAAATGAACCCGGACATACCCTCACGTTGACTGTTTCCGAGAATACGTTCGATCCTGAGACTGTAACAGTAACAATTGAATCGCACCCAGCCTGATTCGTCAGAATAAAACTCCTGGTTTCGCCAATGGCCATCTCTACACCCTGATATGTAAATACCGTACCGACACATATTTCGGCATTCACACTTCCATAGGTGGGCGACAGTCCGTAAACATAAACCGTCACAATTGAGTCACAGCCGCTCTCAGACGTCAGTGTAAATGTGCGTGACTCGCCCACTCCCAGTTCTGCTCCCTGATAGGAGTAAGTTTCCCCAAGACACACACCTGCATTCAGTGTCGTATTGAAAACCTGCAGTGCCCCAACATTGACAGTTACCAGCGAATCGCACCCCTCAGGAGTTTGAAGCTGGAAAACCTGTGACTGACCAATAACCAGACTGGTACCCTGGTAGTTGTAAACAGAACCCGGACAAATCCTTGCATTGAGGATGGATGTGACAGGTGGTGCCTGGGTAGTCAGTACCTGTACAACCGAGTCGCAGCCTGTTGAAGCTGTGTAAATAAAACTTGCAGACTGCCCTGGAGCAAGTTCCGTTCCGTTGTACAGATAGGTGCCCCCTGCACAGACTTCCACCTGCAGCAGGCTGTAAAGTGTATCCAGTGCCACCACATTTACTCTCAGGGTCGAGTCGCAACCAGCCACACTGGTCAGGTTGAAGTTCTGTGACTGGCCGGCCGGAATATTAACTCCCTGGTAGTTATAAACATCTCCTGCACATGCGGTCACCTCCAGGGTTCCTGAAGCACTGGGAATGGCATCCACGAAAACTGTCACAATGGAGTCACATCCGAGCGGACCTGTCAACGTGAAACTGCGCACATCCCCTACTGCCAGATTAATTCCTTCGAAAGTGTATGTACTTCCGAGACAAACACGCGCTCTGATTGTATCCTCAGGAATATTGTATTCCGAAACCTGCACGTACAGAATTGAGTCGCAACCTCCGCTCGCAGACGGGATGTTGAAGGTTCTGGTTTGTCCGGGTGCAATATTGACTCCCATAAACGAATACACCTCGCCCGGGCAAACTTCCACGAATTGAGTGAATGAAGGGGCTGGTATAGTACCGACAGTTACGGTTACGATTGAATCACACCCCAGGAAGTTGGTTAATGTAAATGTTCTGGTTTCACCCGGGGCCATATCAACCCCCTCGAATGTGAAAATATCCTCCTGACAAACAAAAGGATTGAGCGAACTTCCGGAAACCGGCAAACCACTTACAACTACCGTGACAAGCGAATCACATCCCTGATAACCAGTCAGTGTAAAAGTCCGGGAATCGCCAGGCGAAAGAATCGTACCCTGATAATTGAAAACATCAGTTTCGCAAACATTCACGAATATGGTGGAATCCGCAGGTGGCTGTACACCGACTGTCACCGTTACAAGTGAATCACATCCATTGATACTGATCAGTGTAAAAACCTGAGTTACACCCGCAGGAATCAGTTCTCCATTGTACAGTACCGAAGATCCCTGACACGCAAACAGCGTCAGTGATGAGGACAGTGCCGGACAAGGTGCAACATCTATCAGCAAATCGGCGAATACGGAGCCACCACAACCGGCCAATTGCACTGTATCCATAATGACCACCGGAATCCACACAGAATCCAGCAGGACGGTATCCAGTTGAACTGTGTAAAAAGACGGGGGCACCTGCAACCACTGGAATCCTCCGTCCGAACCAGAAATACCTGTATCGAGAACCGTATTATTTCTGACCAGAATGACCGGTATTTGTCCGACAAGCGTATCACTGGCATCAATAAGTCCATTATGATTTACATCCGACCAGACCTGTCCGTAAACATTGCCAAAACCGTCGAAAAGTGATATTGTCAGATCTCCGCTGCGAGCCGTACAGCCCAGCGTATCAGTCATCTCGGCGTAGTATGTTCCGCTCTGCAAAGCAACAAAATTACTGGTGTTGGCCCCTGGTACAGGGTTACCTTCAAAGTACCACTGCCAACCGGCAATACCTGGAAGATCGGGAAGACAAAGTGTATCCGGACTGCAGCGCTCATGACAACCTGCCGGAATGGCCGCAACATTTGGACCAGGATAAATTACAGCCGAATTGCTTTGGGCAAAACATCCAGACTCATTGAACACACGTACAAAATACAGCCCTGCTTCTTCTGTAACAAGTACCGGACCATTGTCGCCAGTATTCCAGATGATCTGCCAGTTGGGTGGCTGCGGACCAGTGTAGGTGAGCACTGTTGTTTCTCCCGCACACAAATTGTCGCCCGAAACGCTGAATCCGTCGGGTACAGGGTTTACTGTTACTTCAAACGGGTCAAGCACAGTTGTACAGCCTGTCTGGGAATTGGTGACGGTAACTGTGTATATGTGTGTTCCAACGTCCAGCAGATTTCCGCGTGTTTCACTGAATTGAATGGTGGTTGAAGTAGAACCATCGCTCCACAAATAGGAGTAATCTCCATTATCCTGAATCTGGAGGTTAACATCTTCTCCATAACAAACTGACAGTGAAGGATACGTTACTCCGATTATCTGGCCGATTTCATTGAGCTCAAGCGCCTTGATTACTCCTGCAGGCGCCGCGTTTACCTCAACAGTGGCACCCGACGGCGAATAAATACACCCGTTGCCGTTACTCACTGTCACACTATACACTCCCTCCTGGTTGGCAATCAGTGTCTGGGAGTTGAAACCGTTGGACCAGAGCCAGGTTGCTCCGGGTCCGCCGGGAGCAGTGAGGGTAACCGACTGACCCTCACACACAGTTGGACTTACCGGAGTGATATCTCCGGAGAACGGATTGGCCGTGATGGTTACCGGCAGAGAAAATGAAGCCGAACAACCATAATTGTTGACTGTACTGACAGAAACCGTGTATGTACCCAATGTCGTGTAATTGTGAAAAACCGGATTTCCGTCGCTGCTGTTCTGTGCGCCGGAACCCGGATCGCCAAATGTCCATACAGATTCCAGTATTCCGGAGGTATTGCTCAGCATGAACCCGGCTGCTGATCCTGCACAATTGGCTGCAGGTGGCGCAAATGCCGGCTGCACGACGACGGGTACTGTAATATCCCGCGTTACCGATGAATAACAGCCTGATGCTTCTGTGATCGTCAGTGATGCAGAGAATACACCCGATTCCGGATAAACGAATGCGGGATTGCTGACAGATGATGTGTCCGATGTTCCTGCAGCCCCGAAATCCCAATCCCATCCGGTTATATTGGCCTGTGGCAGTCTGGTACTTTCGTCGGAGAAGAAAGTGGAATCTCCCGGACAGCCGGGAACGAAAGAGAAATCAGCAACTGCAAGAATATCAACAGAATCAACAAGCTCGCAAAAACCGAAACTCTGGAGGTAAACTATGGCCTGAACTACATATTTTCCAGGATCAGGGTAAGAAAACCCTGCTGTTTCGCCGGTGGAAGTGCCTGCTGTTGCGCCACCTGATACTCCGGTCCACCAGCTTGTCTGAGGCAGGTTGTACTGCCCGGCATTGACACCGATACTAAAGGTGATGGAATCACAGCGATCTGAAGGATCAACAATGATTTCGAGATCGCCTGCATTACAGGCAGTGGCACCTCCAAGTGATCCGCTGCCATAGCCACCGCCGCCGCCATTGCAGTAATTATAGAGCAGCAATCCCGAAGCAGTCGCACTGCATCCGGTTTCATTGGTGGCTACAACTGTAAAGAGACCATACTGATTGGTAGTATATGTCGCACCCGTAGCACCAAGAGGCACTCCGTCCTGCAGCCACTGATAAGAAAAAGTACCCTCCTGTGGTACCAGCGCCGTCATGGTTACAAATGCTCCGTTATTGCAGAAACCTGTCGGGTTGGCCGTTGTCACGCTCACATTGGGTGGAGGCAAATCGGCTACCGAAAAATCGGTCGCCCCCGGGCATCCGTTATTATCCACTACCTCAAGTACATAGGATCCGGAAACAAGATCCGTTGTGGCTGAAGACGATAGCAGCCCTCCGTCGGCAGTCATCCACTGATAGGATACATACGACTGAACGGACGAGTAACTCGCTGATATACCGGCGCAAAGGCCTGCCGGCCCATCAATGGCCGGTTCCGGATTGGCATTGACGACCACCTGCTGCTGTGCGTTGTATCCGCAGGCAGTCACTCGGACCTGATGATTCCCCGGCTGATCCCAAAAAATTTCCACTGCATTGGTTCCCTGTCCGGAGCTGACAGTGCCTGCCGATGAAGGAATTATTTCCCACAGAAAGGCAAGTCCTTCTATCTGTGCTGTAGAATAGGTACCCACCCCGTTTTCGCAAAGGGTCGGAGTGCCCGTGATGACCAGCGCAGAGGGAACACTTGCGTTATAGGTAACAGGATCTGAAGTACAACCAAGGCCATCAACAGAGACATGCCTTGCAGTAAGCGAATACGGCCCGGATGCATTCCATGTAACAGCCACCGGGTCACCTGTCTGGGACACAGGGAAACCACCCGTTGCCTGCCACTCAACCGTGTAGGGTGCGTTGCCGGAAACCTCATAGGTATAGGTATTACCCGGGCAAATCAGTTGTGCCCCTGCAACAGCAATCGGTGCCGGAGGCCGGGCAATGACATTTACCGTCAGTTCCGCACTTTCAGAACATGTCTGACCCGCCTGTGAAGGCTCTGCGTATATTCGATAGGAACCCGCGGGAGCATTTGCTGGAAAGCTGAGAATTGCTGAAGGAGAGGGCGACGTCCAGAAAACACTGCCGTCAGATTTGAAAATTATCCAGTTGGCGGAAACATTCACATCGGGGGTCAGCCATCGTGCCCTGAAGGATGCAGGCGTACTCTCACACAGTTCCACCTGCCCCTCTATCAGGAATGGGGGCAGTATTTTGACAGGGATACTGTCGGTACCGCCGCATCCGAGATAGCAGTTTTCATATTCGACAACCAGCCAGTGACTGGTAAAAGGGTCTGTTGTACCATTCCAGCCAATTACAACCTGATTTGTTCCCTGTCCGGAAAGAATAGAACCACCACTTGAGAGCGACCAGTTGTACTGTGTACCATCAAACAGCTGAATTGTATAGGTTTCATCGTTGTCCTTGCAGACTTCCTGCGGACCCAGAATCTGTGCATCATCCGATACTACGGGAATGGTAAATATACTGGCCTGCGGACAGGCAGCACCACTGCAGCCGGTCGCACTGAGTGAGACAGTGCCGGCGGGACCACTATTCCAGATGATCGAAATATCAGTGTCAGAACTGCCGCCGCCGTTCACAATCGTACCATTGGAAGAAACCTGCCATGTATAAGTTGAACAGGAGGAAGAAGTGGAGTAAGTAGCGGTTTCCCCGGGACAAACAGCACCCACACAGTCGAGGACAGGAGGCTCCGAATCGAGGACTTCAACCACCATCATCGTGGTATCGGAGCAAAGACAACTGCTTTTGGCAATCAGGGTTACAGTATAGCTGCCGGGTATGTTGTATGTATGCTGTGTGTTTTCAGTTGTAAAAGAAGACTGGTCATCGCTGAAAAGCCAGTCGTACAAATCCGCGTTAATACTGAGATTCTCAAAATAAACCGTCTGACCTTTGCAAACCTGGAGCATGCCGCTCTGGGCAGCGGGAAGAGAAGAAAACTGCGCCACCGGCTCATCCACTATCGTAACACAACGACTGTTCTCAAAGCAAAAGTCAGGGCTCGAAAACGATACCTGAACCAGGCCCGGACCGGAAGAACCCCATTCAACATTCACCTCAAGTCCATTCTGACTGACAGAATAACTTTTTGCGCCGGAGACAGCCCATTCCACTCCCTGAAGGGACGGTGTTGAACCACAGATAACAGGTGGCTCGATGAAATATGTTACCGGAGAACCCGGACAAACCTGTTCGCACAGGTCGTTACCGGCACCTGTATTGCAGAACGCTGCATTTGTTGACTGAATTTCAACCGATTGAGACTGCCCTTCCTCGACAGTGAAGCATTCCGTGACGAAAGAGTTTACGTTGAGTCCGGTCACGCTGACACAATAAGTGCCTGCGCAGAGGCCGGTCAGGTTCTGTACAGTGGAGCCGGTGGACCAGAGATAACTGTAACCTGCAGTGCCCGACCCGGTGGTGAGACTCAGAATAATAGAGCCGGTGCACGGAAAACCGCAACCGGAATTTGTTACAACGCCGTTAATCAGCAGGGGATTGGCATTACCCCCGCCCTGAACGGTAAAACACTGGCTTCTGGAGCAGTTGTTGTCATCCACCACCGTCACACAGTATGTGCCGGCAGAGAGGCCGGCAAGATCCTGCGTTGTGGCGCCATTTGACCACGAATAGGAATAGGGTGTTGTTCCGCCCGCTACATCCAGATCAACAGAGTTGCTGCCAGTACTGGCATTGAGACTGATCGCTGCGGGAGACCCCACAACAGCAACGGTCGTACTCGTGCAACCGGTGGCATCTGTAACGGTTGGGATATAAGTGCCCGCCGAAAGCCCTGTAAGATCCTGCGTAATGGCACCGTTGGACCATTGATATGTAAAGGGAGCAGTTCCGCTCAGCACACTCAGGTCAACAGCTCCGTTCTGGGCGCCATTGCAGAGGACATCAGTCACGCAAACGCCGAGCTCAATACCTCCCTGCTGGGAAATCACCGTGGCAGATGCAGTTTTGGAAACACCATTGGCAGATGATACCGTCACCGTGTAGGTTCCGGGACATAATCCGCTCAGATCTTCAGTTGTGGCATTATTGGACCAGGAGTAAAACATATTGGCTGAACCGCCAGTGACAGTCAGGTCAATTTTACCTTCACACAAACCACACGGTGCATTTACAACCTGCGTGGAGAGCGTGAAGTTCTGGGCGCTGATGACAGAATGAGAGAGGAGGAGTGAAACAAAGGAAAAGTAAAGCAGTTTCATCGCAATCGGTTGAAGTGATGTGATTAAAGGCGAGGGCTCGGTTGGGATACGCCACCCCAAAGATGCGGTAAAAATATGGAACATCGCTCAATTACAGGCCGGGGAAAAACCCGGATCATAAATCGGAGATAATTCAGGCTCAAAATTGAATACCTTTGCGTGCATGTGGGTAGTCAGCCATTTTGACGCCATTAAGCAACATATATAGTTTTTTGTGCGAAAAAATGGGGTTTTCATGAGAAATTGTACCTTGTGAACGGCGAAGCCATCAAATTTTCAGCGTGCAAAAGTCCACGGACAAGTTGAATCAGTGAGAGCGATCACCGTATTTTTACTGGAATTGAAACGGCAGAGGCAGATGATCCTGTCGCTGGCTGTACGCGATTTCAAACGACGTTATGTCAAAAATGTATTTGGAATATTGTGGGCCATAGCTGACCCGATTGCCTTCGTGGGAATACTTTACCTGATCTTCAGCACGCGATTCAACAGCTCAGGCAGCGACGAAATCCCTTTCGTGGCCTACCTCCTTTGCGGCAATATCGCGTTCGACTTGTACGGGACTCTGCAAAACCTGACACAGGTAAACAAGGATTATGAATTTCTGATTAAAAAAGTCCATTTCCAGATGGCACTCCTGCCGGTAGCAAGACTGGTATCCGCACTGATGCTGCACGGCATTGTCGTGCTTGTGGCAATTACAATCCTGATATTCAACGGAATATGGCCGGGTATATACTGTGTCCAGTTGTTGTACTACACCGCAGCACTTGCAGTTTTCCTGACCGGTGCATCATGGCTTACTTCCTCCGTGTATCTGTTTTTTCCGGATATAAGCCATGTAATTGCTATTTTTAACAGGATTCTTTTTTTTCTTACACCCATTTTCTGGCGAATGGAAGACTTGCCGCAAACAATCGCAAAATGGCTGGTATTGAATCCGCTGGTTTACATCGTTAATGGCTACCGCGACAGTTTGCTTTACGGCTCCGGATTCTGGAATTATCCATGGCAAACACTGTATTTCTGGGTGTTTGCACTGGCTTTGTTGTGGGCCGGAATCACCTTGCACAACAAACTGAGACCACATTTCGCTGAAGTAATCTGATTGATGCTGTATGGATGCCAACGAAACCGTCATTGACCTGAAAAATGTCTCCAGGAGCTATAAACTCTACAGCCGGAAATCTGACAGAATCCGGGAAACCCTGGATCCATTCCGCAAAAATTATCATCAGCCCTTCGTCGCACTGAAGAATATCAACCTGGAAGTAAGGAAGGGTGAGGTACTTGGAATTCTGGGCCGAAATGGATCGGGCAAGTCAACCCTGCTGAAAATAATTGCGGGGATACTTCCCCCCAGTTCGGGAACGGTATCTGTAAACGGACATGTTGTTCCACTCATAGAGTTGGGGGCAGGTTTCAGTCATGAATTCACAGGTCTTGAAAACATATACTTTTACAACAGCATACATGGTTTCAGCAGCGAGGAAACAGATGCCATGCTGGATGATATCATTGAATTCGCTGAAATCGGCGAGTTCATACACCAGCCGCTTAAGGTTTACTCATCCGGTATGCGCGCAAGGCTTGCCTTCGCTGTATCTGTCAATATCAAACCCGACATTCTGATACTCGATGAAATCCTGTCGGTGGGCGACGAGCTGTTCAAAAGAAAATGCTTCACCAAAATGGAGGAGTTCTTCCGTGGTGGAAAAACGGTATTGTTTGTAAGTCATTCTGCCAATACAATCAGTGAACTGTGTACAAGATGTGTATGGATTAACAACGGACAAATCGTGCTTGATGGAAAACCCGGGCTGGTCACATCCATGTATAACAGGTTGTTGCACAAAAAACCCGATGAAGTGGAAGCGCTGCTGGAAGAGATTGGCACACTCAACAGGAATGAGTCGCTTAAAACCTCCATGTACGTCCGGGGAAACGATGCTGAAGCAGACGTCGGCAGGAATTTGAGATATGACCGGATGCCCGACGACGAAAACCCGCCCATTGACAGGGATATTTCGTCCGGAAACAGGGCGCACTTCCTGCCAGAGCTCCGGGCCAAAAGCACACGAATAGACTATAACGCTGATATTCAACTGGTTGACCCAGGAATAATAACACTTCAGGATGAGCAGGTGAATGTACTGATCAGCGGCGATGAATATCAGTTCCGTTTTATGACTGTTTTCAATGAACAATTGAAAAATGTCTGGTTCAGGGTAATTTTCAGCAATCAGAAAGGGCAATTGCTAAGTGCAATGAACACAATGAAAACAGGTATGGAATTGGCTGTAGCAGAACCGGGAGAACAATTGGCGGTTTCGTGGAAATTCCGTTGCAATCTGCTTCGTGGTTATTATTACATAGGCATTTCGGTTTTCACGACAACAATTGAAGGAACGAGCAATGTTGCGCTGGTAACCGATGCACTGGTTTTCAGGGTAATTGAAACAGATCCTGTTCAACAGGGCGGGTTTGTACGAATGAATATTCAACCGGAAATAGTCCGGGTAAATGCCGGCAAAACCGACATCAGCGAAAATACTGAAAAATGAGCAGATTAGACCGCGCAACAAGATATATTTGGGGTCTTCTGCCGGATATAATTGGCAAACGAAGAAAAAAGATCCCCGGCAACAGCCTCGCACTCAGGCTGTTTTTCAGACAATTTATACGCCGGAAAACACTGCCTGCCGCGGCAAGGATATCGGTTATAGTTCCCAGCTATAACTGCGCAAAATACCTGGAAGACAGACTGGACTCAATAATAGCGCAGTCTGTACATATCTTTGAAATAATCCTGCTGGACGACGCTTCAACCGACAACAGCGTGGAAGTGGTTGAAAAATGGTCAAAAAAGAGAAAAAAACACCTGAAAACATTTGTAAACAGGGCAAATTCAGGATCGGTATTCAGGCAGTGGGAAAAGGGGGTACAACTCGCGCAGGGCGACTTTGTATGGATAGCGGAAGCGGATGATCTGTGTGAGCCCGATTTCCTGTCGGTTGTGGTCAAACCATTGCTGGCAGACAACTCAATTATATTAAGCTACTGTGAAAGCAAACAGATTGATGAATCCGGAAATTTGCTGGCAGAGAATTATGACCACTATCTGGGTAACGTGTCTGACAGGAGATGGAAAAAAAACCGTACCTCAACAGGGCGTGCCGAAATAGAAGAATCTCTCTCTGTACTCAATTCCATACCCAATGTGAGTGCCGCTCTGTTCAGAAAAAGTGTGCTCCTGGATGTAATGAGCAGGTATTCCGCTGAAATCGAAACGTTCAGGGTGGCAGCTGATCACGCACTGTATGTCAGGCTGCTTGCAGAGGGAAACATTGCATACCACCGGAAAAACTTGAATATACACCGAAAACACCCAAACAGTGTTACAGCAAAAAATCAGAACAAACTGATGTTCGACGAAATTGCAAGTGTGCAGAACTGGGTGCTTCAACGCTATGAACTGTCCGGTTATACGATGGGAAAGTTGAATGAATACCGGGACACACTGCAATATAATCTGATTGATTCAACACCAATTCCCGGGAAACAAAATGGAGCATAAGCCGCTTGTTTCGGTCATCATCGTATTTTACAACATGAGCAGAGAGGCTCCACGAACACTCTTTTCTCTGTCAGTTTCATACCAGCAGCATGTAAATCCGGCCGACTATGAGGTCATCGCACTGGATTGTACGTCTGTATTGCCGCTGACGAATGAACAGATGCACGAATATGGCACAAATTTTCGCCTCATAAAAACTGACTCCAGCCCATCGCCGGCCAGCGCAATAAATACTGCTGCCAGACAAGCCAGAGGCAGATATCTGACAATATGCATAGATGGTGCCAGATTATGGTCGCCCGGAATCATGACCGAAACATTATCTGTGCTGGAAAGTAATCCGGATACAGTAATTGCTACCCCTTCATTTCACATCGGACATGAAACTCAGAATGTTGCCATGACCAAGGGGTATAATCAGGAAACTGAAGATATTATACTTGAGAAGTCAGGCTGGGAAACCGACGGGTATCAGTTGTTCAGTATAGCGTGCCCGGATGGCTCCAGCGCCAACGGCTGGTTTCTTCCCCTGCATGAAAGCAACTGCCTAACGGTATCCAAAAACCTGTTTGAGAAAGCAGGCGGCTTCGACGAGAGGTTCTCCTCCCCGGGAGGAGGCCTGGCAAACCTGGATTTTTTCAAGAAAATATGTGAGGAAAAGGGTGAAATATACATTTTGGCCGGAGAAGGCACTTTTCATCAGTTCCACGGCGGAGTCACCACCAATATCCCGCCGGAGCAACATCCCTGGGAAATATTCCACCGGGAGTATGTGGCGCTGACAGGCAGAGAATACAGCCCACCTGAGTACAGAGCTGTGTTTCGGGGTACAATTCGCCGGGAATCAGCCTGGATGCTCCAGTATTCTTATGATAAAGTAGCTGACCGATTGAAAGAAATGGGTGTACGACTGGAGGAAGCCCAAAAAACAATTACCCGGATGTCTGACCGCCGGTCAGACATCCGGGTAAGGTATGTGCAACCTGTCTTGTCTCGCGTCAGAAACAGTCCGTTTCTCTCACTCATCCGATCTTTGATTAGCAAATGAGTTTACAAAAAAAATTTCTCAACCTCTTCAAAAGACATGGCATGCCGGTATCCTGCAAAAAGGCTGTGATGGTGCTGGGAATGCACAGATCCGGCACTTCTCTTCTGACAAAAATTCTGTGCCTCTCCGGCGCAACACCACCTGAAAACCTGCTTCCTCCCTCATCTGATAACCCCGTTGGATACTGGGAAGCCGAATCAGTAATAGCATTTAATGACTACCTGCTGGAACAAACCGGAAATACCTGGAAAACTTATGAGCCAATTCCCGAAAACTGGTTTAAGGACAAGAAAAGGAATACAGACAGGAAACGGGCAGTACAACTGATAAAAGACGAATTTGGATCTGCCAACCTCATTGCTCTGAAATGCCCTAGATTATGCCGACTGGCACCATTTTGGGTAGAGGCTCTGCAGGAGGCCGGATATGATATTGCGTCATTTATGATAATCCGAAATCCCGAAGAAGTGTTCAGGTCGCTGGCAGCAAGAGCCGAATCACCAGAGTTGCAATCCACATCGGTTACACATCCGACACATGCCGCACTGCTCTGGCTCAGGTATGTACTGGACGCGGAACGATATTCCAGAGAAATACCGCGCACGATAATCACCTACGACGAACTCGTTCAAAAAAAAAGTGCATTACTGGAGGTGTTCTCCCAAAAACCGGAACTGGGGATACCAACTTTGTCTGAGACAAAAAAACTCAGTATAGACAGTCTTTTCATCCCGGAATTACGAAGACAGCACAGTCACGACGGTCCCGAACTCATCTGCAACGGAGCCATTTTCGACCCTTTGCAAAAATTGTTCAAATATCTGCAAAATGAGGATTTGAATACTTCGTTCGTGGTAGACAGGCTGAACAACAAAATGAACCGAGCTTGCCGCAACCATAAGTACTTTTGTTTATCAAAACGAAGTAAAGAAAACTCACACAAGTATGTTTATGAAAAAATAGCACCGTATCTGAGTGAATATTGATTTCTCAATATCAGGAAAGCTGAAGTGGTCGGGTAAATTTGGTCAGCAACTTAAGAAAACATAAAATTGCAGTTGCTTATCAAAACCACCCCTCTCCCGGGATACAGGCAATTACAGTTACAAACACCCGGAACAAAATATGATTGAACTTACCCCCCCTGATTTCAAATATTCATGAATCAGTTCCTCACCGAAAAAAGTCTTTTCAAGATCAAACAGCCGGAAATAATGGTGCCCGGCACATCCTCTGAGCGACACGCCAAAGTGGGTCCCGCCGACCTGTGGGAAATGAAACGCCGGTTTCAGTTTGATTTTCTGCTGGCTTCAGGCCTGAAGCCAACACACAAACTTCTTGATTTTGGCTGCGGAACACTCAGAGGTGGAATTCCCCTGATTGGCTATCTCAAAACAGGCAACTACACGGGTATTGATGTACGTGAAGATGTTATCCGCGAAGGTATCCGTGAACTTGACGAAGCTGGTCTCCGTTATAAAAAACCTGTAATAGAATGCTGTGCTAATCTTTCAGAAATCAATTTCAATACCAGCTTTGATCGCATCTGGGCATTTTCAGTACTGATTC
>CAILQK010000078.1 GCA_903836265.1 uncultured Bacteroidota bacterium
CAGGACTTGAACCTACGACCTTCGGGTTATGAGCCCGACGAGCTACCATCTGCTCCACTCCGCGATTTAGCTGGTGCAAAGGTAATATAATTCCAGACTTGCCGGCAAGCATTTATTAAAGTTTTTTCAAAATAGTTTGAAGGTGACCCCAAACCAGGTGCTTTTATGCAAAAGCGGGAACTATTGACCTGTTTTTACCGTTTTCAGTCTTTCAATATCTTTTGTTTATGCAACTGCACATCTTCGGGGAACCGCTTATTGATGAAAAAACGGTGCTCCAGATCAAAAAATGTGAATCCTCGCCCGACGACCGCGCAGCATTAACGGCCGATGCTCATTACGGGTACGGTCATCCCATCGGCGGGGTAGTGGCCTACCGCGACAAGATCAGTCTGTCAGGGGTAGGTTTCGATATCGCCTGTGGTAACAAGGCATGCCAGACCAATCTTCGCGCCGCCGAGGTGGACGTGGCGAAGATCATGGACGAAATTTTCAAACAGATCGGTTTCGGTGTGGGTCGCCCCAACCCGAAACCTGTTGATCACCCGGTATTCGATCATATCGCCAAAGCGGAATTCGCGCCACAACGGAAGTTCATGAATATGGCGATGGCGCAACTCGGCACAGTAGGCTCTGGTAACCACTTTATTGATCTTTTTGAAGATGAAGATGGCTGGCTCTGGATCGGCGTTCACTTCGGCTCCCGCGGTTTCGGTCACAAAACCACCACCGGCTTTATCGCAATCTCCAGGGGAAAATCCTTCGACGACCACGTTGCCGAGGGCGGGATGGACGCACCGCCAATCCTGTTTGATGCCGATTCACAGGCCGGACAGGATTATCTCGCGGCCATGCGCCTCGCGGGTGAGTACGCGTACGCGGGGAGGGATATCGTCGTGGACAAGGTACTCGGTATCCTAGGCGGCAAATCCGTGTTCGAAGTGCACAACCACCACAACTTTCTCTGGGAAGAGGAGCATTTCGGCGAGAAATTCTATGTGGTGCGAAAGGGAGCTACGCCGGCTTTCCCCGGACAGTACGGCTTCATCGGCGCCAATATGGCTGATATCTCGGTGGTTGTCCGCGGAATTGACTCCCCGGACAGCAAGGCGGGACTTTATTCAACGGTGCACGGCGCTGGCAGGGTGATGAGCCGCACCAAAGCTGCCGGCAAGAAGAAATGGAAAAACGGCAGGGTAGAGCACCTCACACAGGGGGAAGTTGACTGGAAATCTGTAAAAAAATCGGTAAAGAAATCAGGTGTAGAACTGCGGGGTGGCGGCGCCGACGAGGCCCCCGAGTGCTACAAAAAACTCGACGAGGTGCTTTCATATCACGCAGGAACCATCGAGGTGTGTCACCGGCTCAGGCCGATTGGCGTGGCCATGGCTGCTGAGGATATATTTGATCCGTACAAGGACTAGGTTCCGGATTACCTGATGAGCGTAACCTGTCCGCGCTCCTGCAGGGTGGAACGCACGCCATCTCTTTCCACTTCGTACTCGAGTACCCAGACATACACATCGGAAGGGGCGGGCTGCCCGTCCACGTTTCCGTCCCAGCCCGCTGCCGGATCGGTACCGTGAAACACCTCGTTGCCCCAGCGGTTGTACACATGCAGATTCAGCGTCAGGGCAGGACAACCGAAAACGGGCAGGAACACATCGTTGGAATTATCGCCGTTGGGCGTAAATGCGTTCGGGAAGTCATCAGACCGGGTACCCAGACTCACTTTTTTTGTGAGCTTCTTCACACAGCCGCCACTCGTGGCCGTCATGGTGACAAACAATACCCCTCCGTCAGTATGACATACTTTGGTGAGGGTGTCCGGGTCAATATTTCCGCCTTGTACTTCAAAGGTATAGTTAACACCAGGCGTAGTTACGGTATTGACAATTTCAAGACATTCCCCGCGACAAATCGTGTCTTTGGAAAGCGAGAAATCCAGCTCGAAGGCATTGCAGAGGCTTCTGGAGGTAGTCTGCAGCTCCTGAACGGCCGGGACTTGAGGCTGAACCGCGTAGAAAGCTGTCTGCGTCGGTACAAACGCCTTGACAGTGGGGGTTACACTCTGCCGGGTGAGGTTTACAGAAGCCGGACAGCAAAATTCATCATCGAAGTTGCCATTCAGGTCGGTGGAGGCCATGAAAATATCGGTATCACCATTAAAGACGGAAATCCCGGACATCAGCAGGCCGTTTCCGTTTTTACGCACGCGCAGGAAGGCATCCGATTCGCCACCTCCGCGGTACTGGCTCGCAAACAGCTGATCGCCGGCCCCGTTTATTTTGAGCAATATCGCCGGACTGATGGTGCCCACCAGTGTAGAAAGCGACAATACAAACTGATCACCCGGAATGGTCTCCATGTCCTGAACAGTAAGGCTTGTTTCATCCAGCTGATAAATAAATGACGACACCAGATTGCCATTGGCATCCACCACAGCCGTGAACACGCTGCTGTAGTTGCTGCCCGAAAACCCGCGGGTATAGCCTGCGAGCAAAGAGCGGTCGTTCCCAAGTGGCTCGATGCTGGTAAAGCCGTCGCTCTGGTTGCTGCCATATCGTTGAACCGGACCGAGCAGATCACCGTCGGGGCCCAGTTTTGCCCAGAAGCCTTTGGCAGCTCCAGTTGCCTCCCGGGTTTCTCCGCAGCAGTACACAAAGCCCTGAGCATCTTCATGGCAGTCGTATGCGACACTGCTTCCGTTTTCACCGAACACCGTGGACCAGTCAATAGTGCCATTCGGATCGAGCTTCAGCACCATGGCTGTCTGGGTACTGCCGCCGGTGATACTCATCCCGCACAGGAAGAAACCGCCGTCGCTGGCGGGCTCTGCCCTCGAGAGCAGTGAGTTGCTGATTGATTTTTTGCCCCAGATCACCGTCCCGTCGGTGGTCAGTTTCATCCAACCGGATGTAGCCGTACCCGGTGCGGTTCCGAGGTTGTTGTACACCAGAAGCAGATTTCCGTCCTGTGTTTTCACCAGATCGGCAGCAATGGTGTTGGCGCCTGCGTTGATTGTTTTCGTCCAGATCACATTTCCGGCTGCATTCACCCGGACAAGGAGTATGGTGTTGTTGTTACCCGGCCGGGTAGATCCGGCCAGCAAGGCTCCGTCGGGCAACAGCTCCATGGCGGTTGACTGCTCGTAGAAGTGAATGTCAATGGCGCGCTGGTAGAAATTCTGAGCGTGGACTGCCGGTACCCAAAAAGCGAATAACGCTGTAATGGCCGAAAACAGGATATATTTCATGCAGACGTGTACGATTATTGTGTGGTGATAAGTCACCACCCTGAGCAAGAGAACGGTGATGTGATTCCCGGTGATATTACATCGGGTTGTCTTCCTCCATGAATTTAACGCCGTGGTCTTCCAGTTCGGCCATCACGGGCTCATACACCTCCGGCATGGTGGGGATATTGACACCGGTGGTGGATATTTTGCCCATCATGAGGAGTTTCACAAAAATACCGAGTGGCAGCCCTACCAGTCTGGACATGGCTGTTTCTTCGCTGTTGGTGCCTTTCATCACCAGTGTGGAGGTCATTTTGCGGCGTTTTCTCTGCTGCTCGTACTCAAAAACGTGCTGCATGATGACCATATCCTTGTCGTTGGGCTGAAGTGCCCACTTTTCAAGGAGCAGATTTTCCAGGATCAGTGCAGGCGTTGCATTCTGCAGCTTGATTCTCCGCTTGCTGAACAGTCCGAGCCATTCCAGTTTCTGCATAATATCGCTGTCCGGATCGGTTTCAATCATTTTGGCCACGCGGTCTTTGACGGATCCTGCGTGCTGACTGATACCCAGGAAGGCCTCCATCAGGTCGTGATAGGTGAGTTTGTCGCTGTCCACAATCGGGAAAGTGGCATCGGTCAGGCCGATGCGCACCAGTGCATTCCAGGCATCACAGAAGCCTTTGTGCCGTATTGTTCCCCTGAACATAGTGCGGATATTCTGCAATCCGTAGGCTTCCTTGTACATCAGGGAGTCTCTGTTTGCATACACTTCCCATTCTCCCATGCCCGGAATTTCCACATTGCGGTACTGGCGGAACAGGCGGCGGTACGGAATGTATTTCAGTTTTCCATCCTCCAGAAACTGTGCGGTACCCTGACCGGCCAGCACGACGTTGCGCGGGTTCCAGGAGAACTTGTAGTGCCAAGGATTGTCGTCGCTTTCGGGAGCAACCAGTCCGCCGGTGTAAGAATAGAACGCGTTTATCTTACCCCCGTTGTTCTTGATCTGGTGAATCCGCTGCATGGCGCTCATATGGTCTATACCCGGGTCCAGACCCAGTTCGTTCATGAACACCAGTGCCCGCTGCCGGGCTTCGTCGCCCAGGCGGAACACCTGTTTGGAAACATAACTGGCGGTCACCATGTGCTTTCCAAGTGCAATACAGTCCTGCGCCACCTCGAGGTGCATCTGTGGCGGCAGCAGCGATACAATCACATCGTGGCGTGCAATCACCTCTCGACGGTCATTGGGCTTGGAGGCATCCAGCCAGATCGCGCGCCCGTGCGAGTGGTCCTTCACTTTTCGGCGCGCCAGCTCAATATCGGCGTCACCCACAGTGACCAGAAAATTATGTTTGGGGGCCTCGTTTAAAATATAACCAATCAGGGCGGTGGCAGACCGACCTGCGCCAATGATCAATACATTTTTCATGGGAACAAATTGAAGAATCAGCCGCAAAGTTAAATATTTGTGCTGTAAATACAGTAATTACTTGTTAATAATCAATTAACAGAGTGATAATAATCATAATTCGTTAATGAGAGCCTTTCGTCCTTTGCAGCTGACTAACCGAATAATATCATGCAGCACAGGACTATCATTGAGCCATTCAGAATAAAAGTTGTCGAGAAAATCAAAATGACCACGGAAGAGGAACGGCGGGAATTTTTGACACGGGCAAATTACAATCCGTTCCTGCTGCACTCCTCCGAGGTGCTTGTTGATTTGCTTACCGACAGCGGCACTTCCGCCATGAGTTCGGAGCAGTGGGCCGGTATCATGCTCGGCGACGAGAGTTATGCCGGCGCGTCCAGCTGGTTGCGCATGGAAGCGGCAGTGATGGACCTGACGGGTTGTCCGTATGTGCTCCCCACACATCAGGGGCGTGCTGCCGAGCACCTGCTTTATTCACGACTGGGCGGACCGGGAAAGGTATTTATCAGCAATACGCATTTTGACACTACCCGGGCCAATATTGAGTTCAGCGGTGCTGCTGCAATAGATGTGCCGGTTCCTGAAAACAGGCAGACCGATTTGCTGCTGCCCTTCAAGGGGAATATGGACACGCGCGCGCTGCGCGAGCAGATTCTCAAAAACGGCCCCGAAAATGTGGCCGCTGTGATTCTGACGGTAACCAACAACAGCGGCGGCGGACAGCCGGTTAGTATGGCCAACGCGAAAGAGGTGTCTGCCATCTGCCGCCAGTATGGCGTCAGGCTCATTCTCGATGCCTGTCGAATTGCCGAAAACGCCTGGTTTATCAAAAATCAGGAGGAGGGATATGAAAATCATACATACCGGGCTATTGCTCAGGAGATGTGCGCCCTTGCCGACGGATGTGTGATGAGCGCCAAAAAGGATGCACTGGTGAACATGGGTGGATTTCTGGCACTCAGGGATCTGGACCTGGCCCTGCAGTGCCGGACGGTACTTATCATTACAGAGGGCTACTCAACTTATGGGGGCCTCTCCGGTCGCGACATGGAGGCTATCGCCCGCGGGCTAGAGGAGGTTTTCGAGCCGGATTATCTCGATTACCGCATAAAGAGTACTGCATATCTGTGTGAACACCTGCATGCCGCCGGCGTGCCTGTAATGCGCCCCGCAGGTGGCCATGCTGTATATATTGATGCCCGGCGGTTCTATCCGCATATTCCGGTGGAAGAGTTTCCCGGACAGGCACTTGTGTGCGAACTGTATCTGAAGGGCGGTATCAGAACCTGCGAAATCGGTTCTGTTATGTTCGGAAAGTACGATGAGCACGGCGCCCTCATTCCGGCGCAAATGGAACTGGTGCGTCTCGCCATACCGCGGCGGGTTTATACCCAAAGCCACATTGATTATGTGATCGAGACTTTTGAAGAACTGATGAAGGACAGAAAATCGGCCCGGGGGTTCAGGATTGCGTATGAGCCGCCATTTCTGCGGCACTTCACTGCCCGTTTCGAGCCGGTGTAGCGTTTCAGGAAAACAAAAACCCGTAACCGATTCCGAAGACGGTGCCGACCAGCCAGCCCAGCAGCACCTCGTTGCGCTTGTGTCGTCCGAGTACCAGTCGCGAGTAAGCGATGAGTCCGGCAAAAACATACATGGCAACGCCCCACTGCCAGTTGTGAAACAGGAGCAGTGCACTCAGATAGGTGGCGAAAACCGTGTGGAGGGAGATCTTGATGGCTGCATTGAACGCGAAGCAGGTGGCTACCAGCGCACCTACATAAATGGTATCCCATACAAACGGGCGGTTGGCCAGCTTGAAATACACAGCTACCCCGGCAATCAGCGAGAGGGTAGGCCAGTAAACGTTTCGCGCGCGCTGGGCGCGTTCGGAAACATCCAGGTTGGTGACAGCCCCCCTGCGGCGGCGGATAAAAATGAATCCACCCAGCAGCAGCAGGACAACCAGTATGGAAACAAGTGCGTTGACAGCTTCATCCCAGCCAAGCCTTCTGACGGTGGTGTAGGTAATGACGGCGGGAAACAGCACGAAAGGGCTGCCCACGGTTGAAATAACTTCAGCAAGCCGGGCGTTCATCTGCATTATTCAGACAGCATATTTTCCCGGTGAAGGTAACAGTTTCCTGTTAATTGCGCAGCGGTTTGCCATTTTCCAGCATGTACTGAATACGTTCGAGGGTTTTCTGTTCGCCACAGAGCGACAGGAACTGCTCCCGCTCAATGTCGAGCAGGTATTGCTCGCTCACCATCTGCGGACTTGTCAGATCACCGCCACAGAGCACCCAGGCTATTTTCTGGGCAATTTTGATATCGTGCTCGCTGGCATAATGACCCAGTTTCAGGGAGTGTGCAGCCACATAGAGAGCGCCCAGTCCTGTGCGGCCCAGCACGTAAATATCCTTTCGGGGAATAGGCTGCACGTAATCAGACGCCAGTTCCAGCACCTTTTTCTTCGCCTCGCTGATATTCCGTGCTGCATTCCGGACGATACTGTCTTTTTCCGGTTTGAAATAACCGTATTTGAAGGCCTCATCCGCAGAAGTGGCCACCTGTGCCGTCGCGATAGTCCGGAACCGGTCAATCAGTCGCGGTATCTGAACGTCGCCTTCTCTGGATATCTCGTCGCTCAGGCGCAGGGCAAACTCTTTGGTGCCGCCACCGCCGGGCAGCACACCGACGCCCACCTCAACCAGTCCAACGTAGCTTTCTGCAGCAGCCACAACGGCATCTGCATGCATGGAAAACTCACAACCGCCGCCGAAAACATAGCCCTGTGTGGCTACCACGACCGGTATGGCCGAGTAGCGCATGCGCATGGATGTCTGCTGGAATATGTTGACAGCCATATTCAGCTCGTCCCACTCCTGCTGGTATGCCATCATGGCAATCATCATAATATTGGCACCCACGGTGAAGTTGGCGGCATTATTTCCTATCACAATACCTTTCCAGCCCTGTTCTTCAGCAATCTGTATGCTGTCGTTAATACCCCGCAGAATACCCTCGCCGATGGCATTCATCTTGGAATGAAACTCGAGGCACAGCACGCCATCGCCGATATCGTGCAGGGTGCACTCTGAATTGGTGTAAACCGGTTTGCTGGAGCGGTAAGTGTCAAGAATTATGAAGGCATTGCCACCCGGAAGCGGTTTGTAGGATCCTGTGACCGGATCGAAGCACATTCGTACTCCGTTCTCCGTTTTGTAGAAAGAGGTATGTCCGGCGGCGAGCATATCTTTCACCCAGGGGGCGATTTTTTCGCCCTGTTGTTCAGCCAGCGCGACAGTTTCCTGTACACCGGCCATGTCCCAGTACTGAAACGGACCTACTTCCCAGGCAAATCCGGCGCGGAGGGCGTCGTCTATGGCATAAATGGTGTCGGATATTTCGGGAACCCGGTTGGATACATAGGAAAACAGACCCAGGAACGACTTCTGCAACAGTTCAGCCCCCTTGTCGTCGCCCTTGAATACGGCGCGGATGCGGCGTGGCAGCTCGTCTATCTGTTTAAGGGTTTCTATAATGGTCAGTCTCACTTTCTTTGAAACTGCATACTCGTGGGTATTCAGATCAAGCGCCAGGATGACCGGACGTCCTTTGGCATCCTTTTCCCCTGTTTTTTTGTAGAATCCCTGTCCGGCCTTGTTGCCAAAGAACTTGTTGTCCACCAGAAACTGCAGGAACGATGGGACCTCCATTCCGGCAATCTGCTCGTCATGAGGGCAATTGTCTTTCATCCCCTTGATCACATGTACGGCGGTATCCATACCTACCAGATCGGCCAGGCGGAAAGTGCCGGTCTTGGGTCGGCCGATAGCCGGGCCTGTAAGCGCATCCACGGTGGAGATATCTAGACCGAGCTGCTGCGTGAGCAGGAAAATTTTGGCCATCGCGTACACGCCCACGCGATTGGCTATGAATGCCGGGGTGTCCTTGCACAAAACCGTCTGTTTCCCTAGCACCACATCGCCGAAATCCATAAGGAAAGTGACCACTTCAGGGGCTGTTTCCGGGGTGGGGATTATTTCCAGCAGTCTCATGTAACGCACCGGATTGAAGAAGTGCGTACCGCAGAAGTGGCGGCGGAAATCGTCGCTGCGGCCTTCTGTGAGGAAATGGATGGGAATACCCGATGTGTTGCTGGTGATCAGGGTTCCCGGCCTGCGGAATTTCTCGACATTCTCGAATACCCGCTGTTTGATGTCAAGACGCTCCACCACCACTTCTATGACCCAGTCGCAATCTGCTATGCGGGGCATATCGTCATCAAAGTTGCCGGTGCTGATGCGGGAGGCGAACTCCTTCTTATACAGCGGGG
>CAILQK010000079.1 GCA_903836265.1 uncultured Bacteroidota bacterium
CAGGGCGCCAACCGAGCCTTGCCCGGCCACGGTGGCAAAATGATACGGACCGTTCACGTCAAAAATTTAAAGGTATGTCTGTAATTTCATTTAACAAGGTTGTTCCCTTCATCCAGGGTAAATGGGCTTGCTCTGCAACCGTTATTCTGGAAACAGATTTCGCTGCTTGGATCCACTATGGGCAGTCCGAAGGAGTTTGATGATATGCTCCGTTTCGTAGCTACACACAGAATAATACCGGTAGTTGACGAGGTATTTGACCTGGAGGAGGGAAACAGCGCCATGGAAAAAATGAAAAACGGAAACCAGTTTGGCAAGCTGGTATTGCGAAATTCAAACTGAAAGGAGAAGCCGCTGAACCTGCAATAGTCAATTATCGCGTGGTGTCCACTTCTTCTTCCACCGTATTCAGTATTTCTGGTTGTTCAGTGAGTGCCAGATGAAGCTCGAAACGGGTATTGTTGGTTTCAAAACCCAGTACAAGGGTTGAGTCGGTGTGACTTACAATATCGTAACTGACTGGAGAGTTGCCCTGCTGAACGAGCTGGTTACCGGAAACCGTATAAACAGCAGGTGTATCACCCGAGAAAGGCAGGTTGGAGCGCATCGTGCCGTCGCCGCTGAAAAGAAAAAAGACATCGGCGAGCAAACGTGTTTCTACCCTGTCTCTGTAGGCTTTGGTAACAACCCAGTAACCTGAAAGAGACTCCGGTGCATTGACCCCGGACGATACACAGGCGCCGAGAGCGGTTAAAACAGACGCACAAACCCAAAGCCGCAACAGTCTGATCATGGAAACCTATTTGATATCGACATACCCGAAACCCAGGTGGGTGAACTCCCCGAAACCTGTATAGTAACAGAATTCCATCAGGTGTATTGGGAGGCTTACCTCAAACTCATAGGAAAATCCGCGGAGCTGGGAGATCCCCTCCGGATTTGATTTCAGGTGTATCAGCCTGGATTTGGCTTGCCCGAGCAGCCTGTAATGCATGGGGAATGCAGGATCAAGCAACTTTAACTGGGCGAGCGACCTGTATTGCCTGGCAGCCTTGAATCTGCGGACCAGGTGATGGAAAAAACTGATGTCGTATTCCGGATTGTCGGGCAATATATAGGGAGACCCGGCTTTGGCATCTTCAATACTGGTGACGGAAACGGGAGAAGCTGCCTTGAACTGCATGGTTTCCTTGAAAACCGGCCGGGGCACAACCTGCCAGTGTTTGACTTCAAAAAACGCCGGTTGCCCGTCAAGTGAACCAAGTTGCAGGGGTGTCTGACGGAACAGATTCACCAGTTGCTGCTCGAAGGAAGAATCAATATAAAAGGAAACACCGACTTTTACCTGGTTGCCGAGCAACTTGAACTCCTGACGAACCTGATCCATTTCGTAAGGATAAATTGCCAGCGGACTGAATGTAAACAACCTGTAACTTCTGGAAGACAAATCAAAGCCCTGCTGCTGAACCCACATAGACAACTCGGCGCTCGCATTGCTCAATACGGCGAATATCCAGCCTGATATCTCGGACTGATAATTGATCGGAATTATTGTTCCTTTCTGACATGAAAGGCTGAATTGTATCCGCATAAGAGCCGGGCGATTATAAATGCAGGTGCAATCCTACGGTTTTTTTTTGGTGTAAGTTGCCATTTAGGAGGCGAAGTTACAAATTTTTGATTAAGTGGTTGAAAAAAGTTTGTTTTTGTGCAAAAAAAGTAAAAAAGCGGTAAATAGAAAGTCGTGTTCATATTGTTCAGAAGGTCTCGGTCAATTGAAATTACGCCTTGCCCAGCTTCCGAATCAACTTGTGAATTTAATCGGATTATCCTTGCCTTTGCAAGGTATCAAGAGCCCGGTTTCAGGGCGCCAACCGAGCCTTGCCCGGCCACGGTGGCAAAATGATACGGACCGTTCACGTCAAAAATTTAAAGGTATGTCTGTAATTTCATTTAACAAGGTTGTTCCCTTCATCACTGAAACGCCCGCTTCCGGCGGGATTTGCGAATTGTTGCGCTCTGTTCTGGTTCTGGAGGCCCGTCTGAAAAATCCCGTGGGACAGGATTTTTATTTTGACAAGGGACGGCAAAATCACATGTTCAGGCTTGAATACATGAAGAAGCAATATGCTGAAGCCGCTGAGTATGCTAACAGCCATTCTGTTGAGGACCTGGAGTCTGAAATTCAAAAAAGAAAGGAAGGAATCAGGCACCTTGAAACGGGAGACTGTAAACACCCGGTTTTCGTCAAGGTAATAATTAATGTTAACTACAAATCAAAAATACGATACTGCGAAAGCCTCATCGAAGCCAAAACACTGTTCGGCAAGTTGCTGCCGCTCGATGAACTGGTGCGTAACGAGGACGCGCTCAGGCTTGTCTTTAGTTGATATTCATCCGGTCAGCCCCCCGACGAGAAGCCTGCCGCGGCCTGGCAGGCTTCATCCTTCGGGTTCCCCCGACAACATTATGACGAGGACGGTAATCAGGGCAGGGTTGTTTTCACTGGCATGGGACTTCGCGTTTGGTTTCCGGGCCTTGGCAACTGAAGTTTCCGAAGACAGAAGCCCTGGTCTGATGGGATTGAGGGTGATCAACTATCCAGCCTGCCCGACTTTTCAGACAAACCTTTCAACGTATGAGTGTAATTGTTTGCTCCGTACCTGTTGTGGCACAGCCTTGCATCGGGCGGAACCCCGTACTCTACATTGATCCCGTCGTGCGGGAAGGGCAGAATATCGTTGCCAGGAAGAATCGACGGCATGCGAAAACATGTCGGGGAAACGATGGCAATCAGCAAGGCAATGCTCAGTTTTCTCATAGCATGAGTTTTTTGAGTGGCATACAAGTGGCCTGTCGGGATGGTAGTCCCGACAGAAATCTGATCGCAGTTTAGTTGAGCTAAAAACAAAAACCGCAAGCAGGAAACTCCTGAATGCAACTGGAAAGCTTTACTGAAAGATCGTACTGAATGTGCAAATAATGAGAGCTGAAAAAAAGACAGCGTTGCGCCGGTTGCGGACTCGAAAAAGTCCTGTATGATACACATCAAAGTGGCGTTGAGCTATTTGCCTTGCGACGTGTACCTTATTTGTACAGCACAAAGGTAATTACATTTTTTATTCGGGAAAACAATTTTGTGTTTTTTTTAAAAAAAATCAGGACAGGCAAATCAGGACAGGCAGAGTTTTCTGCTGATCGCAAAAACAGGCGTGTTTTTTATTAATTTCGCCTTGTTGAAGGCGCACAGCCCCGGAGCTGTATGATTAAAAATTGTGAATAATATACCATTTATGACTCTGTGAGGGTAACCTGACAAGCTCTAGTATCGGGTTTCGGGTGCTTTGGTCAGCATGCGAACCATTTTATCCCAGGTGAATCTTTCCTTTTCGAGCTGTACACCACGCCGCATGGCGTCACTCCGGTTGTTGTCAAAGAAGTCGGCCAGCGCTTCGGCTACCGACTTTTCATCCGGACTGACCACATAGCCGGACACCTTGTCGGAAACAATTTCCGGCAGTCCGCCCACATTGCTCACAATCATTGGCAGCCCGAAATGGTATGCTATCTGTGAGATACCGCTTTGCGTAGCCGAACGGTAGGGTTGTACCACTATGTCGGCAGCGGAGAAGAAATTGCTCACCTGATCAGCCGGAATGAAGTCGTTCACGACATGCACTCTGTCGTTCATTTTGTTTTCGTTTATGATTTGCTGGTACGTTGCCCAGTCTTCATAACACTCTCCGGCCACGAGCGCGTGTACATCTGGTACATCCGCCAGTGCGCGCAGGAAGATATCCAGTCCCTTGTACTGGCGTATGAAACCGAAAAAGAGCGCTACCCGTGCTTCCCGGGGGATTCCCAGTGCTTCACGTACTGTGTGTTTGTCCTGCAGCTCTCCGTAGTTGTCGTACAGCGGATGCGGAGAAAATACCACAGGTTTGTCAGAGAATGCCCTTATTTCTTCACCTACGGATCTTGACATAACCAGAAAATCGTCGCACGCCCCGGTGAAGTATCTGGCAAACAGCCGGTCGCCCGGTCTTTTTTCGTGTGGTATAATATTGTCAACGAGTCCTGTGACGCGCGCACGTGTGCGCCGGCGCACTACGCGCAGCAGTGTGCCCAGTGCCGGCCCCATAAAAGGAAGCCAGAACCTGACGATTACCTGATCCGGTTGTATGGCAGCAATTTTCAGTCCTGTTGCGATCCAGCTGAACGGATTCACGGAATTGATACAGGTAATGATTTCGAGCGGCCTCCCGTCGGCGCCCATCGGCGCCGGGTCGTTTGTGAACTGTGTTTTTCCGGGAAATAAAAATGACGGATATTGCAGCGAGTACGAATATATACTGACCGAATGGCCTGCCTTCTGTAACTCGACAGCCAGTCGCTCGGTCGAGGCTGCAATACCGCCTCGCAACGGATGTGCCGGACTTGCAATAACAATTTTCATATTTCCTGTTTGCACTGATTCTGGCGCCAAAGTAGCGTATTTTCATGTTACCGGTGGTTTCTTTCAAACATAATGCCATCCATACACGTTTATTGTATGCGTTATGAAGAAGACACTTGTTCCCTGGACTGATGTTCCCCAGCTGGCCAAATCTGATGTTGCCTATGCTACGGGCGACCCGCTCCTTCGGCCTTTTCATGTTTATGAATCACGACTGGCCTCTTTCGATGAGGCAATCCGGAAAAGAGCTGCCTTTCACAGGCCGGGAACGGTGTTGTCGGATGTACTGGAGGCGCAATACGCGTCTTTGCCCCATATCCCGGCTGTTTTGGAGAATATACGCTCGCTTCGGGAAGACAATACGTTTACTGTTACCACGGCACATCAGCCCTGCCTCTTTCTGGGGCCGCTTTATTTTATTTACAAGGCAGTATCTGCGATTAAACTGGCTCAAAGTATTACAGCTTCCAATACGCATGGAAGCAGGGTAGTACCTGTTTTTGTACTGGGTAGTGAAGATCACGATCTGGAGGAACTGAATCATGTTCAGTTGTTCAATAAAAAACTCGTCTGGGAACCTGATCAGCGGGGGCCTGTTGGACAAATCAGTGCCGACACTGTCCAGCCGGTTCTTGAGGAGCTCCGTTTGCTGCTGGGGGAGAGTGATGCTGCCGAATCGGTTTTCCACCGGATCAGTTCGGCCTACACTGCCGGAAGAAGTTTTGCCGGAGCAACCCAGGCGCTGCTGCATGATATATTCGGGGCTTTTGGTCTGGTGGTACTCAATACGAGCGATGCCGCACTGAAACGACTTTTCATTCCTTTCATGAAAGACGACCTGCTCGGACAAACGGCTTTCAGGATGGTGACTGATACAATCCGGGAGCTGAATCACGCGGGCTTCAGGGCGCAGGCTCCTCCACGTGAAATCAATCTGTTTTACATGCGCGACGGTTTCAGGGAGCGAATTGTCCTGGAAGACCATGTGTACAGGGTTCTCAATACAGATTTTTCCTTCACAGAGCAAGAGATGATGGATGAACTGGAGGCACACCCCGAACACTTCAGTCCGAATGTTGTGCTCCGGCCGCTGTTTCAGGAGCTCATTCTGCCCAATCTGGCTTATGTGGGTGGTGGCGGTGAGCTGGCATACTGGCTCGAGCGCCGTTCTTTCTTTGAATACTCGGGTATTCATTTCCCTGTTCTGGTGCGCCGGCATTCTGTGATGTGGCTTGAGCAGGATGTTGTCCGGAAAATAGAAAAAGCCGGTTTTACGCCTGTTACCTTTTTTGGCGATACGGAAAGCCTGATCAGGGAGTTTGTCCTCAGGCACGCTTCAGGGGAGGTGAGTCTTCAGGAGGAAACAGCAGAACTGCGTCGTCTGTATGAATCGCTGGCGAACAAGGCCCGCATCATTGATCCGACCCTTGAAAGTGCAGTCAGGGCCGAAGCTGTGAAAGCCGTTTCAGGACTGGAGCACTGGGAGGGCCGTCTGGTACGCGCGGAAAAGCACCGGCACGAGACGGTCATCAACCAGATAAGGTCGCTGAAACAGAAGCTGTTTCCCAACAACGGTCTGCAGGAACGCACAGAGAACTTTATTCCGTATCTGCTGAAGTACGGCGACGGATTTGTTGCTTCCCTGATGGAGCATTTCGAACCTTTTGATCCCGGATTTTTAGTCCTTCAGCCCGAGAACTGATTGCCTGAGCGAGAGCAGCCTGTCTCTGTCGGGGTGGGAGAGTGCCTTGCGGGCAGTCCACCAGTTTCTGAGCCTGTCTGTGTAGTAAAAGTAGAACCAGAATACAATGGGCAGCACTAATGCCAGTGCCACTGTTTTTGCATTACCCGTTATCATTCCGGCTATCAGTGTGCCGAGGTAAACAAACATATTGAGTACAGCGGTTACAGCCATCCAGACGCTGGTTCTGAACTCTTTCTTTTTAATTCGGGCTTTTACTACAGCTTGAGCGATGTAACGTCCGGGCCAGCTCAATGCACCGCCGAACATGGCCGGCAATAAACCCGCTACAAGCAGGAACAGCCACTTCCAGCTGCCCTGTTCGGGCTGTACGAGTGTTTCGTCGTCGAGACCTGCCTTTTTCAATGCGTTGAAATACTGTCTGGAGCGCTCGTCAAGGGCCTCTTTTTCATCGGCAGGCATGGTATTGATCCTGTTTACCAGCTCTTTTTCCTTGTAGTAAGTACCTGCGCTGTACTGAATAACCGGGACGGAGAGTTTCGGATGGTCATTCCTCAGTATGGTCAGCAGGCGATCCACCATAGGCTCGTCGGCGAGATCTGCCACGTGAATAATATTGCGCATCATCTGTTCCCTGATGGCATTCATCAGCCGGAGAATGGCCTGATTCGGACTGGTCTGATACTCTTCCCAGTAGTCTTTGACATATATCGGCGTGCCTGTAATTACTTTGACTTCCGAGCGCAGTGCAAGGCCGTTGCTGTAATTGAATCCGACCGGTACTATCTGCAGATTTTCGAGATATTTATCCTCAAAAGCACTGAAGGCGATGCGCGCAATACCTTTTTTGAGGGGAAACACCTGTTTTTCGTGGTGTGTTTTACCTTCCACGAAAATACAGAAAGTGACGTAATCCCTGAGTTTGTTGACGATGTAGTCGAAAGTGCCGTCGTTGCGGTCCCGGCCGCTGAATCCTTCGCTGCTTCTGAAAATGGGGGCAATCTGAAAGCCTCTCAACATAAAGGAGTTGAAAGGTTTTGCGAAGTAGTCGGCCCTTGAAATATTGAATACCGGTCCATCGGTTACCATACCGAGCAGGATAGGATCGAGGAAGGCGGTAGGGTGATTGGCGGCCACCAGGACGGGCTGGTTGGCCTGCACGTTTTTTCTGTTTTCGACGAAAATATTCCTGAACACCATTCTGTACTGCCAGGATACGACCGGCAGGAAAAATGCGTAGAGAAAGCGGCTTTTGCCGATGTTGCGTATTTCCATAGCTCAAAAATTAAACTGCGGGCCTCTGCGGAGGCCGGGGCCCGCAGTTTGCGAGCTTTAACGGCCGTCGAGCAGGTCTCCGATACCACCCAGTACACTGCCCTCTTCCTTCCTCGGGCCTACACCGTAGGATATGATTTTGGCAGCGAGGCGGCTGACTGGCAGTGACTGCAGCCAGACTTTACCCGGGCCACGCAGCGCCGCAAAGAAAAGACCTTCTCCGCCAAAAACCATATTTCTGAGACCTTTTACGAACTGAATATCGTAATCTACTGATTCTGTGAAGGCTACGATACATCCGGTATCCACCCGGAGCATTTCTCCGGGACTGAGTTCGCGCTCGAGCACGTATCCGCCCGCGTGTACGAAGGCCATTCCGTCGCCTTCCAGCTTCTGCATAATGAAGCCTTCGCCGCCGAAGAGACCGGTTCCGAGTTTCCGCTGGAATTCTATTCCGATCTGGACGCCTTTTGCGGCGCACAGGAAGGAGTCTTTCTGGCAGATTACCTTTCCGTTCAGTTGCGCCAGATCGAGCGGAACGATTTTTCCGGCATAGGGTGCTGCAAAAGCAACCCGCTGTTTGTTGTGCGAGTGGTTGGTGTAGGTAGTCATGAACAGGCTTTCACCAGTGAGCAGGCGTTTGCCCGCCGTCATGATTTTCCCGAAAAAACTGTCGGTCTGGCCGCTTCCGTCGCCGAAAACGGTGGCCATTTCGATCCCGTTTTCCATGTACATGAAACTTCCCGATTCCGCGATAACGGTCTCTGTTGGATCCAGTTCCACTTCAACGGCCTGCATTTCTTCGCCGAAGATTTTGTAGTCGATTTCGTGATTTCTAGGCATGATTGTCTGATTTTCAGTGTTTATTTCAATGTGGCATTGAGTTCAATTGCCACTGCGGAAAGAGCCTTGCTCACCGGGCAGCCGGATTTGGCAGCCTCTGCCAGTTCCATGAACTGTGCATGGTCAATACCGGGGACTTCAGCTTCCAGGTTGAGTGTGATTTTTTCGAATGCCCAGCCACCGCTGCTGTTATCCATGTCAATGGTGGCATCGCATCGCAGTGTTGTCGGAGTAAATCCTGCGCCAGACAGCCTGAAACTGAGCGCCATGATGTAGCAACCGGCGTGTGCGGCAGCGATGAGTTCTTCAGGATTGGTGCCTGCCTTTCCGTCTTCATTCTGAAATCGTTTGGCTGCCGAGTATGGAGTGCCCGAGAGTACACCCGACGGGCCGTTGAGTTCTCCGGATCCTTCTGCGCCGGTTCCGTTCCATACAGCGCTTGCATTGCGTTTGAAGTGTGCCATTTACCGAGATTTGTTTTTTCGTGAAAATAATGATTCTGACTTGTAAACAAAGGTGACGCTTTTTTGCTCACCCTGTTTTGAAATTTCAGTCGGGGAATGAAATTTTTCCCATGCTGACGAGTGGCACTCCACCAGGGGCAGCCCCGCCTTTTGTCTCCCCGGCGATGGTTTCATTGGCCAGCAGGGCAAACAGTACTGCCTCCTTGGCATCGCCGCTGACTCCCAGTGACTCCACTGTATCAATTGGCCACCCTTGCAGGCGCGCGCGCAGGTGAGCCATGATGACCGGGTTGTGAGCGCCACCTCCGCTTACGTATAAACTGGCATTCTGGCCTCCGGAAACTGCAAGTAATCCATCCGCGATGGTATCTGCCGTGAGTCTGGTCAGGGTGGCAACCATGTCTTCCGGCGCTATTGTGCCAGCCATTTTATTCAGATATTTATCTACCCATTCCATTGAAAACAGCTCGGGGCCAGTAGATTTCGGAAAGGGCTGGTTAAAAAACGGATCCGATCGGAGCGCTGCCAACAGCGATTCGTTTATATTCCCTTTGCCTGCTGTTCGTCCGTCGGAATCGAAGGGTTGTCCGAAATACCTCCTCATACAGGCGTCAATCAGGGTATTACCCGGGCCTGTATCGGTGGCGAATACCTTGTCTGTATCGCCGGAGCCGGGCAGGCAGGTGAAATTGGAAATACCGCCCATATTGAGCAAAAACCGATCCTCACCCGGGCGGGAGAACAGGAAATAATCGCCATAAAGTGCCAGCGGAGCACCTTCTCCCCCTGCTGCAACGTGTTTCTGGCGGAAATCTGAAATTGTGACAATACCGGTGCGCCGTGCTATATGGTCGCCATCGCCAATCTGAAAGGTGGCGTTGGGGCAGTCTGGCATGCCGTGGAGTCTGCGTGGTGCGTGAAAGACGGTCTGTCCGTGTGAAGCAATGAGATCCACCGAACCGGCATCGGTGTTCCATTTTTTCAGGCAATTGTTTACAATAGCTGCGTGTCGTTCTGCCACCACCACATTCAGCAGTGTCAGCCATTGAAAGTCAACGGTTTCCCGGGCAAAAACACGGCGGATTCCTGATTTGAATTCATCGTCGTACCTCACAGATTCAAAAGCCAGCAGCTGAACCTGTGTTTGGCGCCCGGCGCCCGAGAACCGGCACAGCGCCACATCGAGCCCGTCCAGGGAGGTGCCCGACATCAGTCCGATAATCAGGCGTTCTTCCCTGTTTGATATTTCGGCCAGCTTTTTGATATTATTCTTCATAAAATTGCATCGGGAATCCGGCACCGGATTCCGGTGCAAAATTCACATTATTCAACGATAATTGCAGATGAAAATCAGGATACTGGCTGTTGTATTATTGACCCGACTGCTGTTTTCTTGCGGAACTTCTCCGGAGACCTCACAGGAAAAGCAATTGAGGCGCCCCTACAGTCTGGCTATTCACGGCGGCGCCGGTACTATAACGAGGGCCGGCATGACGCCGGATAGAGAGGCGGCCTACACTGCTGCGCTCGATTCAGCGCTGATTATTGGTGAAAATATCCTGAAAAACGGTGGATCAGCGCTCGATGCGGTGGAACAGACCATTGTATATCTCGAAAACTGTCCGCTTTTCAACGCAGGAAAGGGGGCTGTTTTTACCCATGAGGGCAGAAATGAACTCGATGCCAGTGTGATGGATGGCTCTACACAGAAAGCCGGCGCAGTTGGTGGTGTGACCACAGTAAAAAATCCGATAAAACTGGCCCGGGCAGTAATGGAAAAATCGCCGCACGTGATGCTGACTGGCAGGGGTGCTGAACAATTTGCATCTGAAAACGGACTGGAGCTTGTTGACGCGAAGTGGTTTTACACAGAAGAGCGCTGGAAATCGCTGCAAAAGGCATTGGAAGCAGAGAAAAAAGAGTCGAAAACAGGAGATATCACAGATCCTTCCCGCCGCGATTACAAGTTCGGTACTGTAGGCTGCGTGGCGCTGGATAAAAACGGGCATCTGGCTGCGGGCACATCCACCGGTGGCATGACCAACAAACGGTGGAATCGTCTGGGCGACGCGCCCATCATTGGAGCCGGCACCTATGCTGCTGATGATGCCTGTGCGGTTTCCTGCACCGGGCATGGCGAGTACTTCATCCGGTATGCCGTCGCGCACGACGTGTGGGCGCGCGTGACGTACACAGGCGAGACTCTTGAACAGGCCACTGATTATATTGTGAACAAAAAACTGGTGGAGAAAGGTGGTGAGGGAGGACTCATTGCAGTTGACCGGTATGGAAAGGTTGCCATGCCGTTTAATTCGGAAGGTATGTACAGAGGGTATGCCTTCCCGGGCGAGCGGAAGGTTATGATTTACCGCTAGACTTTTTCCGGAGCAGATTTACGCCGGCCTTGACGACCAGGTAGCCGTCGCCCTCTATGCTGCCTCCGAAGAAAATACGGTTGTCCACGGCGAAATACAGACCGAGGGAGCCCGCTCCATCCACACCACGACTTTCAGGCTCTCCGGGGTATCGGGTGTGGTAACGCATGGCACCAGCCATATAATTCACAAATATTCTGGAGTTTTTTGTCGGAGCATTGAAATAGAGCCGGAGCCCGAGTAGTGCACTCGCCACATTTTCATTATACGAACGACCGCCGTAAGCCTGACCGCTCATCGTACTGAACGACAGTTGCCCCTCTACTGACAGGCGATTCGTCAGAGCATAAGTTGTGTTGACACCGGCATGCAGGCCTGCACCTGAGGAAATGAGACCCAGTGTAACGCCTGCGTTGGGTATGACAGCGAAATCTTTTTTCTGGGCGTGGAGCCGGAAAAATGCGGTTAAAAACAGAAGAGGTAGCAACAGATTTTTCATAAGCCGGTTTTTTTTATGCAAACATATTATTTTCATTTTGTACATATTTCCTTTTTTACGAAAGCCGGATGCTATTTAACGACAATCATCGCCTTTGATGATACCAATCTGTTGATTTAATAACACTGTTTATACCTTTGTGTCCGAAATGGTTCGCATTACTTCCATATTGCTCGCTTTCGTCATTACTGCCCAGGCCTTTTACAATGCCGGAGTGGTGGGTTACTGGATAGCCAATCGTGCGTACATTGCGTCGAGTCTTTGTGAGAACCGGGACAAGCCGGCGAAGCACTGCAATGGGAAATGTTATCTGAAAAAGAATCTGACGGTCAACTCGTCAGGAGAAACCGATGGAAAGGCTTCTCTGCCCGTTTTAAAGGTTGAAAACGAGGTATCAGTTTTTCTGGTAGATTCTCCTGTTCTACTTCCGGAGGTGATGTTTTGCTCAAGGTCTGTTCTGATTGTCCATACTGACCTCATTACCGACAGGATCATAGCCCGGTCTGTATTTCACCCGCCTGCGTTAACCGCCTGACGCACCTTCTTCCTGCCTATTACTGCCTTAGTGGCGGAAAATTGGTTTATTCTGGCGCTTTCGGCGTCATCTTCTGTCATATTTATTGGTTTTCACATGAGATTACTCGCCATTTCAACAATGGGAGCCGCTCTCCTGTGTGTGCTTTCGCCTGTTTCTGCCTGCGATGTATGCGGCTGTTCGGGCGCGGGAAGTTCGCCTGGCCTTCTGCCACTCGTTCAGCGTCATTTTGTTGGAACGCGCTGGCAATGGCAAGACTACGGCATATCTGCACACCATCCGGGAGGCTTGATTGAAGAAACGTACCAGACCGTGGACCTTTGGGGGCGCTGGCAGCCTCACAGGCGTATTCAGGTCATTGGTGTTATTCCTTATTCTTCTGCTGCAAGAATAACGCCCGGCTCTCCAACGCTCCGCGCAGAGGGTGTCGGCGATGCCACAGTGCTGCTTCAGTACAGTTTGTTCGATCCGGTTCGCCAGTCGGCCAGAACATGGAAGCATGCCCTGCAGGCGGGTGCGGGTGCCAAACTGCCGCTTGGCAGAAGCGGTCTGATTGATGGGGAGGGGCTTGCTTTGCCTCCCAATCTGCAGCCTGGTACCGGAAGTACTGATTACCTGGCTGCTCTGCTTTATGCCGTTCGCAGGGGCATGACTGGTATCAGCCTGGATGTTACGGCAAGATTGTCCACAGCCAATGTAGCGGGTTACCGGTTCGGGAATCGTCTCAATACCGGAATTCAGGGCTTCTATGTGATGTCTTTCGGAAAAACAACATTCATACCTTCAGCAGGGCTTTTGGTGGATGCGCGTCGGGAAGATCGGGAAAAAACTCGAATCAGGGGGGATACAGGAGGTTACGCACTTTCAGCTGTCCTTTCGCTTCAATTCTTCCGGGGAAATATGGCTTTCAATCTGAATGGTGGTTTGCCTGTTTTTAACCAGATGGGTAACGGGCTGATCAGACCTCGTTTTCAGTTGGGAGCCGGAGCAGTGTATATGATCAGTGCAGGAAAAAAACAGATGCCACAAGGTATTTTCAAAGACGTAGGCCATTCTTCAGTATCCGCAAATAACTGATGATCTTATTGCCTGTTACAGAAGTGATGCAGCAACAGGCAAGCGTTTGTTTGCAAATATCGTTATGGCGTGACGATATACACACCCGGCAGGATGGGATTCTGTCTGGTGGTCAGTTCGAATCAAACTTCTCAAACAAATTTATTTCCAATGAACAAATTCCACACGGGGTTTGCAGCCACCCTTATGCTCAGTGCTGCCGTTTTTTTTACTTCCTGTCATAAAGATGAAGTCATTGATGGCTTCGGAGACCTGGTCATCGAGATGGATAACATAGCAGGAAGCAGTTCTCTCACCTTTGGCAGTAAATACGTCACAGCCAATGGTGACACGGTTCAATTTTCTACATTCAACTACTACGTGAGCAATTTCGTGCTGGTGAATGAAGATGGATCAGAATACGTGGTACCTAAAGATTCATCTTATTTCCTTTGCAAGCATGATGATGCAGCCAGCCGCGAACTCACTCTGCGCAACGTTCCTGCGGGTAACTACAAGGCAATCAAATTCACCATTGGCGTTGACAGTTTGAAAAGTGTTTCTCCTGCGGGCGAGCGCCTGGGCGTACTTGATCCTACCGGAGGAGCTTCGGGTATGTACTGGTCCTGGAACTCGGGCTATATCTTTGTCAAAGTTGAGGGTACATCTCCGCAGGCACCTGCTGACCCCAACACCGGTGAGCGTACATTCCAGTACCACACGGGTCTGTTTGGAGGGAAAGATTCACCCACTCTGAACAATATCAAGTCCGTGCAGATCAATGCAGATGAAGAGTCGGCCATGGTAAGAAAGGATCATGAAGCTCCGGTATTCCATTTGTATGTGGACATCCTGGAAATGTTTACAAATCCGTCAAACATCAATATTGCAACGAATCCAAAATCACATGCCGGAGCCTTTTCTGCCACAGTGGCCAACAACTATGCAGATATGTTCTCCCTTGCGCATGTGCACAACCACTAGTAACTGGCTCATGAAAAACAGGTATTTTCTAATCGGACTACTGATTATTACAGGTTCATCCTGTAAGAAGGAGACATCCGAAAGCAGTTTTGAGGTATTCCTGCCGTCCAATTTTCCTGCTCCCGAGTACAATCTGGCCTCCAATCCGGTAACTCCGGAGGGCTTCGAGCTGGGGAAACGCCTGTTTTACGATCCGATACTCAGTCAGGACAGTACTATTTCATGTGCAGACTGCCACATATCCTTTTCTGCGTTCAGTCACCCGGATCATGTTACCAGTCATGGTATTCGGGGGCAGTTTGGCAAGAGGAATGCACCAGCCATTCAGAATCTGATCTGGCAAAGGGCATTTTTCTGGGATGGCGGCGTTCCCGACATGGATCTGATATCACTTAACGCGATCGAGAGTCCTGTGGAAATGGATGAGGATCCGGCCAATGTAATCAGGAAGCTCAACAGGAACGAGACGTACCGACGTATGTTTCGCGCTGCTTTCCCAAGCCGCGATACCATAGACGGTCCCCAGATGATGCAAGCCTTTTCGCAGTTTATGGCGATGCTCGTGAGTGCCAACAGCCGGTATGACAAGTATATTCGTGCAGAATCAGGAGGTACACTGACTTCGCAGGAGTTGTCAGGAATGGCCATTTTCAGGCTGAAATGCAGTACCTGTCACCAGGGTGATTTGTTTACGGATGGCGCTTATCGCAACAATGGAATCCTCGGTGATTTCACCAATGACAAAGGTCGTTACGAGGTGAGTTCGCTGCCGGAGGACATCGGAAAGTTCAAAACGCCCAGTTTGCGCAATGTGGCAGTTACCCAGCCTTACATGCACAACGGGCGATTCAGGACACTGGAGAGTGTGATGGAGCACTACGCATCAGGGGTGAAGGTAACACCAACGCTCGACCAGAAACTGCTGGAAAACGGAATGCCCGGAATATCGCTTTCCGATACAGAAAAACAGGATCTGGTCGCTTTTCTGAAAACGCTCACCGATGAAAGTTTCATCCGGGACGAGCGTTTTCAGCAGAACTGATTCATTTTTTCCGGTATTTTATCTCAACAGAAGGGTTTATCTGCATTATTTGCCTGATAAACCCTTCTTTGTCTTCAGGCGAGATCATCACGGCTCCGTTTTTACCGTAGTCAATCCACAACCGGTCGAGAGAAAGAGCAGGAGACGAAAGCGGGTTATTTGTTTCAGTGATTTTCCTGATGGTCGCAATGTCAATTTTGATATTGATCAGCACACTGGATTTCACGGTGAGCGTATTCTTCTCCACAATATAATACGTGGTGAAGAACAGGTGGCCCACCAACAGAGTCACCAGGGCGTGAATGAGCAGGACTGCCAGTTCGCCATCCATCACTGATATGATGGACGTAATCATTACAGGGATGGCTACAAGTGCCCAGAGCCACCAGGAAACAGCTGATTTATATACAGTTTTCTCCATTACTTCTTCAATGTCGGGTCAATGGCATAAGCCTTTTCAAACCAGGGTACACCTTTTTCGGGTTGTCCCATATCGCGGTAAGCCGATCCGATGTACAGCAGCAGTGTAGCATTTTTGGGGTCGTATTTCAGGCCTTCCTCCCATTGTTCTATAGCCTCGGGGAACCGTTTTTTCATGGCCAGTACGGCCCCCAGATTTCTGCGGGCATCCACGAATCTCGGATCCCATTTGATGGATTCCTTGTAAACTTCCTCCGCCTTGTCAAGCTGTCCGCGCATGAAATAGATAAAGCCCATATTTGACAGTACGGTGGCATTATTGGGCCTGTATTTGATGGAAACCTGATAATCTTCAAATGCCTTGTCGTACTGACCGAGCCTGAAATAGGCGATACCCCTGCTTCCGTACGCGTCGTGGTATTCGGGGAACAGTTCTATGCATTTGCTGTAACATTGTACTGCGCGCTCCAGTCCGGCCCGGTCTTTGACGGTTCCGGATTTTTCATCCATAGACACGCGTGCCACCTCGAGGGCATTGTGGTAGTTCAGTTTGGCACAGTCGGGAGAGTTGGGCAGATCGGAGGCGTAGAGAGAGGCGCTGTTTTCCCAGGTGGGGTTTCTCAGTATGGTTTTGATACTGTATGCGGCCAGTATTATTCCTGCGACAGTCCACAGCTGAACAGCCTTTCCGTTCGGGTTCAGAATATTGGTCATATCGTCCAGTTTCAGGTATCTGGTAATGAACCATGCACTTGCCAGAGCGAAGCCGAACGAGGGCAGATACAGCAGACGCTCTCCATACGATGTGCCTATCAGGAAAAAGACATTGCTGAAAATGGAGTAACAGATCAGGTAGAACAGAACAGCGAAGGAGAGTACATGTTTTTTGGGCAGTTTCCAGAGGGCCCAGAGGCCCATCGCGAGGTAAATCAGGAATCCGGCTATTGCCCGCCATTCGCCGAAATTGACGGGTTTCAGTTGAGGATATCCGCGGTCGCTGACCAGCGTTGCCGGGAAAACCAGCACCTTCAGATACTCCCCGCACATCATGAATGCCGACGCCAGCTTTTCCGATTGTGTTTTGGCCCCCACCATAAAATTGTCGAGAATGGAATATATTTCCTGGTATTGTTGTCCGCCGAGTGCGTTCCGGCGGACGAGCAGGAACAGCGCCACCGGTATCAGCATGGTTGCGGTGGTTTTGATAATCTTTCCTGGCGTTTGCCCTGAAAAAAACCACATTGTGAGCGGGAAAAGGAAGATAAACATAATAGAACCTTCCTTGGAAAACATGGCAACTCCGTAAGAGACTGCCGCCCACAGCAGCCATTTGTTGTCGTTATTTTCAAAATGCCGCCAGACAGAATAGAGAGCCAGCGTACTGAACAGCATACCGAGAATTTCATCGCGGCTCTTGATGTTGGCCACCACTTCTGTGTGCACGGGGTGTGCCATATAGAGCAGAACTGCCAGAAATGCCAGGACAGGGGGGTAGCTGCCGAGCACGCGCCGCCAGGTGATCCAGAGTGCCCAGCCGGTGAGTGAATAGAACACCACATTCATCAGGTGGGAAATCCAGGGTTTGTCGGGCGACAGTTGCCACTCCAGTGCAAACATGGTGAGCGGAATGGGTCGGAACAGCGACCCCGGGCTGTTCCAGGTGCCAAATCGGTACTCAGTACTAAAAATAATACCGATATTCTTTATGCCTCCTTTTACCACCCAGTTATCCACGATGAGTGAGTAGTCGTCGAGTGCGTAATAGTAGCCGAAGGTATTGGCATACAGCAGGAAACCCAGTGCTGCGGCTGCGAGTCCGGCAATCAGACTGGCCGAGCCGAGTGAAGCCGGCGTTTTTACGGCTGTTTCCTTCAGTGCTTTGGCTGGTTTTTCCGGTTTGCGTACAGGTTTATTCTTGGCCATACAAAAATTGATTTCAGACCGCAAACCTAAAAAATCTTCACCAAATCACCCGCACTGTCTCAATCTTGCGGTCGCTTACAATTTCGAGCTGGAATATTTTGCTGTGGAGCGTGATTCGGGCGCCCTGTTCCGGTATTCCCTGGGCTTCTGTCACGATATACCCTGAAAGCGTATTGTAGTCGCCGGCCGGAATTTCCAGTTCCGGATATTTTTCGTTCAGGTAATCCACTTCCAGGCGTCCGGAGAACAGAAATTCCCGTTCGGCCACACGTGTTTCGATAAATTCTTCCGAGTCGTGTTCGTCGTCAATCTCGCCGAAAAGCTGTTCCAGTACGTCTTCGAGCGTTACGAGACCGGCAATACTGCCGTATTCGTCCACCACACATGCGATATTCGTACGGTTCTTGATAAATTTTGAGAGCAGGTCATTGGCCTGAATAGCTTCCGGTACAAACGTGATGGGCATCACGATTTCGCCGATTGCTGGCGGCATACTGAACATCTGCTGAACGTGTACATATCCGAGGGTTTTGTCAATTTCACCGTCGTTCACCAGAATTCTGGACAGGCTGCTTTCAACAAACAACTGGCGGAGCTCTTCAATGGATGCTCTGATATCAATATGTACAATTTCATTTCTGGGCGACATACATTCATGTGCCCTGATCTGTTTCAGGTGCAGCGCGTTTTCCAGCAGTTCCATCTCCATTTCCTCTTCTCCGGGCAGGCCGCTGTTATTTTGCTGTACCAGGTATTCCAGCAGCGCGGCATCGTCGTCGCCGGGGGCAGTCCGGAACAGATTTTTGAAGAGGAACTGTTTGAAAACAAGAATGGCACCTGCGAGAGAAAGAAACGTCAGTGGAATGGCGACGAGATCAGAACCGGTCAGTTGCGAGAGCGACTGAATCAGAGCGACGGCTCCGAAGACGGATAACGAGGCGACCGCGAGTGTAGCGGGGAACGAGTAGCTGCCCAAACGCAGCCATCGCGAGGGAGGCTGATCCTGATTTCTGTCTGCTGCGACCATGGTCAGTTATTGAGATCGTTGATTTGTTCTGCCCTGATTTTGCCTTTGGGCACGAGTATTTTCCAGTAGCTGAAGTCCTGTTCGGCTTCGAGTCCGAAACCGTACACCACTTCGCCCGGCTGTGATACTTTCACGAATTTGTCAGTCCGGATTTTGCCTGCTTTTTCATCCCATATCAGTTCCTCCGTTTCAAGTCGCTCCTGTTTCACCGTGTTCATCACCACACTGTCGCGGGCTACAATCGTCCCTTTGTCCTGCTGTCTGACTGCCTGATGTGCGGTGAGGGTACTTCTGACGGAGCCGTCGGGAAGCAAAAACTCGAACCGGATACCATCGGGGAATTCCTGCTTCGGTGTTTCCAGGCTGGTGAAGTTGAGCATGGTAGCGCCTGACACGCGCACGCGCACAACGGCGCTGTCGGAATAAAGTATTTCGACATCTTTTGCGAGCTCTACCGCCACGTCATCCTGCGTGAAAACTTGCCTGGTTTCTGTATTTTCTTCCCCGCATCCGGATACCAAATATACAGAAAAAATCAGAAATAGCCAATATTTTTTCACGAAAGCATTCGTTTTATTCCGAAACGCATGAAGATCAGGAGTCCGGCGACAATTGCGAAGAGCCAATAGAACGGAATATTCACCCAGGCGACAATCCGCGTCCGATCTATGAGAAACATCAGTATGAACACGGCGAGAATCATCAGCATCAGGTCCGACAATTTGTTGAAGCCTGGAACATGCTCAAAGGCAGTGTTTCGGCGCACCACAGCCAGGGTAGCGATCATGGACACAATCGGCAGTGCCTGCGTGAGGAGGTTGAGGTTGAAAATGCTGCCTCCGCGTTCGAACAGAAACAGGTAAACAGCCAGCGTGGCGGCGAATATGCCGGGGATGCAGGCCAGGAAAAGCAGCGCCGAGTAGAAATATTTCCACGGACTCTCGTGTCCTTCGCCCCTGCCCAGCCAGCCGGCGAGGAGGGCGGCCACAGGCAGGACTATAAAAAAAGCGATGACCCCTGCAGGGTTGGAGCTCAGATAGTCAAAAAGTTCGCGCAGCGTCATGGAAATAGATTTGCCAGATTTCCGGACTACAATTCAAATTTGTACTCCACCGATTCAATTTTCTGGAAGCCATTTTCATCGGTATTTTTGAAAACGACCGTGATGCCGATAGTTTCTGCTGCCTCCTTTTCGGTGCTGTCGAAAACGACATCGAGTCGGCCCTTGCCTCCGGGGGCGATGACCCCTCTTGGGAAGTCAACCGTTGTACAGGAGCAGGCGTCCACGATATCAATCTGTATATCCTGTCCGGAAGTGTTGGTGAATTCGAAGAACATCTCGCGTTTTTCGCCGCGTTTGACTTTCCCGAGTTCAATCAGTTTTTTGTCCCAGGTGACAAAAGCGGGTTTGGTTTTTGCAGGAGGAGCAGGGGCAGCAGGGCTGGTCTGAGCCTGCTGAGCAGTGTTACAGGCCAGACAAATCAGCAGTGTCAGGAATGGCAGAATGGTTTTCAGTTTCATAGAGTTGGCAATGATCAGTTACCGAGCAATTTCTGGCCATTTTCCATGGCAGTCTTTATTTCCTGCCGGTTGGCTTCGACAGCAGTTTTTTTCTCTTCGAGGAATTTGACAGCCTCACCGGCATCTTCAGGCATTTTGTAGCTCATCATCCAGCTGGTCATATTATTTTCAGCATCTCCGATAGCTTTGAGTCGCTGCTCGAATTCGGCTTTTTTCTCGTCGGACATGGTGGAGTCGGACAACATCAGCTGTTTCATGGTACGTGCTACCCGGTTCATATCGGCCAGTTCCTTCATGGCAGCATCGTGTATGGCATCCGTTTCGCTTTTGAGTGCTTCCATTTTTTTCTGATCGGAGTTGCAGGCTGCCAGCATGATGCCGGCAAACAATACTGTAAGCAGTTTTTTCATAGAGAGTTCAGTTTAAATTGCAAGTGCAAAGGTAAGCGCATGTTACAGGAAAAAAAGCGATTTTTGCGGCTGTAATTAAACGCAGGAACAAATGCTTACCGCTATTTCGCCCATTGACGGCCGCTACGCTGATAAAACGAAAGAACTTCGCGCTTATTTCAGCGAGTATGCGCTGATACGCTACCGCGTATTCGTGGAGATTCAGTATTTCATTGCGCTGTGCCAGTATGGGCTTCCCCAGCTGGCTTCTTTCGATGAGGAGGTCATTGACGATCTGAATGCTGTATTCGAGGGATTCAGTCTCGCGGATGCCGAGCGCATCAAGGCCATTGAAAAAACGACCAACCACGATGTAAAAGCGGTGGAATATTTTCTGAAGGAGCGTTTTGATGATCTCGGGCTGGGTGAGTTGCGCGAGTTCATCCACTTCGGACTCACCTCCCAGGATGTGAACAATACGGCCTCCCCGCTGCTCTTCAAAAATGCACTGGAGGAGGTATATTACCCATTGCTGAAAAAACTCCGCGATGAACTGGAGCGTTGCGCGCAGGAATGGGCGCACATACCCATGCTTGCGCGTACGCACGGGCAACCGGCTTCCCCGACATTGCTCGGCAAGGAGTTTGCTGTTTTTGTGCAGCGACTGGATGTTCAGCTTGATCTGTTGCGTTCCTTACCGCACCGCGCCAAATTCGGGGGTGCAACGGGCAATTTCAATGCCCATTTTGCGGCTTACCCGGATTACGACTGGCAGGCGTTCGGCAACAGTTTCGTATCGGAATTTCTCGGGCTCGAACGCTCGTCGCCTACCACCCAGATTGAACACTACGACTGTTTTGCGGCCCAGTGTCATGCTTTGAGCCGGATCAACACGGTACTCATTGACTTTTGCCGGGACATCTGGACATATATATCCATGGAATATTTCAGGCAAAAAACGGTGGCCGGGGAAGTGGGCTCCAGTGCCATGCCCCACAAGGTTAACCCCATTGACTTTGAGAACGGTGAGGGTAATCTCGGACTGGCTAATGCACTTTTTCAGCACCTCGCCGAGAAACTACCCATCAGCCGGATGCAGCGCGATCTGACCGATTCCACGGTGTTGCGCAACGTGGGTGTTCCGATGGGGCATACTGTGATTGCCCTGAAGTCAATCATGAAAGGACTGAGTAAACTACAGCTCAATGAGGGCAAACTCTATGATGACCTGGAAGACAACTGGATGGTGGTTGCCGAGGGTATTCAGGTTATTCTGCGCCGGGAAGGATACCCGCAGCCGTACGAGGCGCTCAAGGAACTCACCAGGGGAAAGTCGCTGGTAACGCGCGAGCATCTGCACGAGTTCATTGACGGCCTCTATGTCACGGAGGAAGTAAAGCAGGAGTTGAAAAAACTGACTCCGCACAACTATACCGGCAACTTCCGGACTATTTCCTGATTGCCTCCACCGGATCCATTTTACTGGCCTGTGAGGCAGGAATCAGTCCCGACAATACCCCTACCACCACGGAGGTAAAAACGCCAATGAGGATATTTCCCAAAGACAGGTAAATATCGAAGTCAAATGCATAGGTGATGGCTGTTGTCACCATCCAGATCAGGATCAGTCCGATCAGGCCACCCATGATACAAAGCACCACTGCTTCGATGAGTATTTCGAGCAG
>CAILQK010000080.1 GCA_903836265.1 uncultured Bacteroidota bacterium
TGCCGCAGGAGCAGATCAAGCGTACCCAGTACACCCCCACTGACTACAATACCGTTACAGGTGTAGGTGGCAACGCGTTTTCTGAACCAGCTCGTAGAAGATCTCACCTTTACGCTGTACCCACCCTCCGGAACTGCCTCAATACTGACCACCTCCGTTTCCGGCATAATACAGGCGCCATATTCTTTTTCAGCCAGCCACAAATAATTCTTGTCCAGCGTATTCTTGGCATTGTAGCGGCAACCTACCATACATCCGGCACATTCGGTACACCCCCTTCGGAGCGGCCCCTTCCCGCTGAAGTAGGGATCTGTTTCAACATGAGGATCTCCCTGATAAACAGCTACATAGTCAACACGCTTGTACGTATCACCCCGCCCGAGCTCTTCAGCTACCGATTTCAACACCAGATCTTCCGGATTTTCCTTCTCGTAACGCGAGGCGCCGAGCATGGCAAGCGCCTGCTGAAAATGTGGAGCCAGTATTTCTTTCCAGTTTTTGAAACCCGACCACACCGGATTTTGATAGAAAGACTCTTTGGGCATCATCAGGGTGTTGGCATACACCAGAGAGCCACCACCCACGCCCACACCACTCAGAATAAACACCTCCCTGAAAAAACTCAGGCGCAGGAATCCAAAGCACCGCAGCGCCGGAGCCCACAGATATTTGCGAAGGTTCCAGTTCGTCCGGGGAAAATCGGAAGACTCCCAACGCCGTCCTTTTTCTATAACCAGGACACTGTAACCTTTTTCTGAAAGACGCATGGCCGATACAGATCCGCCAAAACCCGACCCAACGACAATGTAATCATAATGATTTTTCATAGCAAACCCGATTATACAGCCCGGAGCCTTTTCCGGCCGTATCTGTTGGCAAAATTATGCAAAGAAATCGCATTCCAGGCGTAGTAATCTTTTCATTACCTTCGCCCGCTGTTTTCCAGGCAAAACGTATGCGCGAAAAAATAAACGAAATTCTGGACAAAATCCAGGCCGGCCGCCAGTGGATTTTTGTCATGTCGGCCCCGCTCCGCGACTTGTGGAACCGTATTTTGGCTCCTTTAAAGCCCATCCTCGACCCGTTGGCTTTGAAATGGGCTGTACTGACGGCTCCCCTGCGCACACGGTGGAGCATATTCAAAAGTCAGTATCCCCGCGCCGGATCAGTACTTGGATGGGCAGGAACCGCCTTTCGCTGGGGTGTCAACTTTCTGATTTTCCTGATCCTGGGCGTCTGGATCGGACTGTTCGGACGTCTCCCTTCAAGCGAAGACCTCCGCAATATTGAAACTGCCAATGCTACTGAAGTTTACAGTGCCGACAGTGTATTGATCGGCAAGTACTACATGGGTGAAAACAGGACGCAGGTTTCCCTCGACAATGTTTCTCCCTATATTATCAATGCACTGATCGCTACCGAAGACAAGCGCTTTCTGGAGCACAGCGGGATTGATTTCACCAGTTTGTTGCGCGTGGGATATGGCGTAATCAGCGGGAAAGGTATGGGCGGAGGCTCTACGTTGAGCCAGCAACTCGCCAAAAATCTGTACGGCCGAAAAAATTATTACATACCCGGCGTCAGTATTCTGATCAATAAAATCCGGGAAAATTTCATCTCTGTCCGCCTCGAACGCATCTATAACAAACAGGAGCTGCTCAGCCTGTATCTGAATACAGTCCCGTTTGGCGGCGATATTTATGGTATCAGCGTGGCATCAAAGGCGTATTTCAATAAAAAGCCCAGGGAACTCTCCGTTGATCAGGCTGCAACGCTTGTGGGAATGCTCAAGGGAACCAGCATCTATCATCCGGTGCGCCGCCCCGACCGCGCACGCGAACGCAGGAATGTAGTCCTGAGACAGATGGTGAAAAACGGGCACCTTTCAGAACAGGAATATACCGAACTGAGTGCAAAACCGCTCGGTGCGAAAAATTACAATGTGGACGGCAGCAATGACGGCCTCGGTACTTATTTCAGAGAATACCTTCGAACAGAATTGATGCCCCGCCTGCTCAGGGACCGGAAAGATGGGGAAGGTGAGCCCTATAATCTGTACACCAGCGGACTGAAAATTTATACCACGCTCGACAGCCGGCTGCAGCAATTTGCCGAAGACGCCGTTCAGAAGCACATGGGCGAACTGCAGGCGCAATTCGATCAGCACTGGAAGAATGAAAAAAAGGAAAAGCCATGGGGCGATGACAAATGGATTGACCAGCAGGCAAGAAACAGTGTCAGGTGGAGCGCCATGAAAGACGACGGGCTCTCTGATGAGCAAATATATGCTTCGTTCCGGCAACCTGTCAGAATGACGATATACTCGTGGAAAAACGGAGGGTACGAACAGGATACGATTATGACACCCCTCGATTCGGTGCGATATTACTTCTGCCTGCTCAACTGCGGATTCATGTCCATGGAACCCAAAACCGGCTATATTCGCTCATGGGTCGGTGGAATAAACTTCAAACACTTCAAACTCGATCATATTGAGGGTACCAGGCGACAGGTCGGATCCACCTTCAAACCCATCGTTTATGCAGCTGCACTGCAGGACAGTATGACGCCATGCTCCTACATTCCCAACGAAATCAAAAAAATCGTTGACTGGGAGCCTCACAACGCCGACGGATTCTACGGTGGCTGGTACTCTCTGGCAGGCGGACTGACCAAATCGGTCAATGTGGTGGCCGCTCAGCTGATTGAAAAGGTAGGTATCCAGGCCACCATTGATCTGGCCAGAAAAATGGGTATAACCAGCGACATGAAGCGCGAATATGGCATCAGTCTGGGAGCCGCAGACATTTCACTGTACGAAATGATGAAGGTATATGGATGTATTGCCAACAAGGGACTGAGACCCGAGCCGGTAGCTGTATTGAGAGTACTTGATCGCGACGGGAATGTCATATATGACTATAAACAGGAGTTGTCGTCCAACCCGGCTCTTGGCCCACACGAGCGCGCACTCACGGAAGTGGAGGCTGCTACTATGGTGGAAATGATGAAAAAAGTGGTGAATCAGGGCACAGGAGTGCGGCTGCGCCGTTATGTAAGTTACGACTCGCAGTTTGCAGGCAAAACGGGCACCACCCAGAATCAGTCGGATGGCTGGTTTATATGCTTTAACCCTGTACTTGTTACAGGGGCATGGGTAGGCGGCAGCAGCCCGGCCGTGCGATTCCGTTCCATGTATCTGGGCCAGGGTTCGGCCATGGCACTCCCTATCGTGGGCAATTTCTGGAACAGTGTTGCCACCAAAGGAGGCAAACTGACCAGAATATTGGCAGAGCGGTTCCCCGATCCACCCGCGGAAGCACTCTTCGGCTGCGAACCCTGGATCAGTATAACCCCCGATTCGTTCCAGACGGTCACGGCTGTTCAGGACTCTGTTCTCAGAGACTCTCTGATAAGACTCTATACAACACCTCCCGATGAAGATGATGCAGAGGCCGTAGAGGGAGGAGCGGCCCCGGGAGGAAATTCCCCCGACCAGTAAGCACTTGTTCAGGGCTCAAAAAATCCGGCACTCGACCCAACCCAGTCGCGCCCCTTGTTGTAACGGACTCCAACCATCTCGCCCTTGCTCATGCGGACGAGGTTGTTGACGAGCCTGGGCTCTTCCCAGTCACTGCGCCATACCATCATCATCCGGATTTCACATTTGGAAGACTCCTCGGGATTTATCGTCTCAACCCCGGCTACGTACTCAACTTTTCGCTGGAGGATGTAGTTCCCGGGATCGGTCACCGATGCTATGTCGTCGCGCGTAATATTTATTTGCACTCCCTGACCGGAAAATGAAAACAGGGGTTTGAGTACCCAGTTTTCAGGGTCATAGGGGATTGACTTCAGGTCGCTCACAAAATGTGTTTCAGGCACAAACTCGCTGTTGATAAATGGCAGCGAGTGTTTGGAAATACGGAAGAACCAGTTGGGGTGGCCCACCCACGCTGCGTTTACTTCCGAAAGCAGGTCCCACTCACGGGGCAGATCGGCTCGTTTTTCAAGCTCATCGAATATGATCCTGTTGTAGATCCGCTCTATCCCGACCCTGCGCCCGTTTTCATCCAGATAATAAAGTTCGCGCCCTTCTTTTTTCAGTTCTGACAAACAGAGCACCTTCAAACCCAGGTGCTTCCTGGTGCCCCAGAAATCAATTCTTGTATTTTGTTTCTGTGGTTCAATCTCGAGGAGTACCACATTCTCCGGACTTGAGTCACCAATGATGATATCCCGCATCAGGCTCAGATATCCGGTTTCATCAAGCCCTCCAAACAGGTGTGAATAATCGGAAGGAATATCAAAGTGCTTCCTGTATGACGTGGCAAGCAGATGCTGAAAGAAATACAGCGAAGGGAAACCCTGCATCTCGATCAGTTGCGGCGTAAAATGGCCATCTCTGTCGCGACAGATTCCGAAATCAAGTTGCAGAAACGTAGTGTGTTCATCCTCGTCAGGCACGCGCAGTTGCGGAGGAATGGCACTTTCACTCCGCTCACGAAAACCGGGGGCGGCTATCACGGAACATATATCTTTCACCCCTCTGAATAACCTTTCGCGCAGGTAGGCCGGTACAAAAACAGGAGTTTCGGAAATTCTGAAAGTACAGGGCTCACCGTAGGCGGTGTTCATCGTATGCAGGAAATGCTCGTATTTTTCCTGTGAAAAGGATGCATTGAATCGCTTTCTTATTTCACTGTGCATAGCCGGTTTTGATTTTTTCAGGGCGAAGATGATGCTTTTTTGAAAAAAATTCAATCAGATTTCGTCAATATGAAGAAACCGGGCTTCATGTACGCTGCATTACCGTACATTTGCCGGCTTTTGTATTCATGGCGTCCAATGCCCTGGTTATGCCCGATCTGATTTCACAAATTAAGCCGGATAACATCCCTCAGCACATAGCCATCATCATGGATGGCAATGGCCGTTGGGCCAAGAAGCGAGGCATGCCCCGCGTGGTAGGTCACCACAGCGGAGTGCGGAGCGTCCGGGAGGTAACGGAAGCTGCCGCTCAGGCAGGCGTCAGGTATCTTACACTGTACGCTTTCAGTACAGAAAACTGGAATCGCCCGCCAGCAGAAGTAACAGCCCTGATGTCGCTCCTTGTAGAGACTATCAAAGGTGAAATTCGGGATCTGAACCGCAACGGCGTCAGGCTTATGGCAATCGGAGAACTGGAATCGCTGCCGGAAGCAACTTACAATACGCTGATGGAGGGACTTGAGTCAACCCGCGATAATACGCGAATCACGCTGGTGCTGGCACTCAACTATTCTTCACGCTGGGAACTCGCACGCGCAGCGCGCACACTGGCCCAACAGGCACAGTCGGGCCACCTGAATCCGTCAGACATAGACGAAAAAGTTTTTGAGAGTGCGCTGGCCACACACGGAATCCCCGATCCGGATCTGCTCATCAGAACAAGTGGCGAGGCGAGGCTGTCCAACTTCCTGCTCTTTCAGAGTGCCTATGCCGAGCTTTACTTCACTCATGTCTTCTGGCCTGATTTCGGGAAGAATGAGCTGTATGAAGCCATCATTAACTACCAGCAACGCGAAAGAAGATTTGGAAAGACCAGTGAACAAATAAAAACCTGATACAATCGGGTGCGTTTTACACGCCGTTTCTTCCGAATAACCGCCGTTAAATAAACTGAATATTTTTTCAGGCCGGTTTTCACTCACAATACCTATTTTTAACCTGCCAATTGCAGTATGGCTTCAAAGCCGGCTTCATTGGTGCTTTTCCTTTATTCCCAGATTCGATCCGATATAGCAACATCAAGAACGCTACAGAGAGTAACTATTCATCCGCAAACACTCTTGTTGCTATGAAAACTGAAGGCATCCTTCAACTTTTAATCCCGATGATGTTCATACTGCCCTGCTCCGCGCAGTCTTACCGGTTTTACGACAAAATTCCGGAATCAGGTGCTTTTTCAGGTTATTCACAGCCTGAAAGAGATGGAGATTTGCTTCCGGTCATTACCGACGGATATTTCCCCGGCTCCGATGAAACGGAAGACAATCCTGACTATCAGGAAAATGGCAGCGTAACGATTTATGCTGTTGTAACAGGTGTCGGGATTTATCCAACCATGCCTAAACTCGCCTACGCAGCTTCCGATGCGCTGCGGTTCTATGACCACCTCACCAGTCCCCAGGGAGGAGATGTACCCGAAGAGAATATACGGCTTCTCCTGGATGAGGATGCATCGCGGTCGGAAATACTGGCCGCCGTTCGGGCAATCGCAGAAGAAGCCGATGCCAATGACGTAATCATGTTCTACTTCAGTGGCCATGGGCTTTCCGGAGCCTTCCTGCCTTCCGATTTCAACGGGACACAAAACAGGATTCCGCACAGTATGATTGCAAAAATCATGGAGCGCAGCCCGGCCCGACACAAAATCTGTATTGCAGACGCCTGTTTCAGCGGTATTCAGGATGAATCGTATGGCCTGACTGCCAAAGGTGCCAGCGCATCGCTCGACAATTTTTACGATTCGTTCGAACACGCAGAAGCAGGAACTGCATTTTTTATGTCGTCAAAATCCGCAGAAGCCTCCTGGGAAGATCAAGAACTCCGTCAGGGCGTCTTTACCTTCTTCCTTATCGAAGGCATGAACGGAATGGCCGATTACGATGAAAATGGTGTGGTGGAAATGCGTGAGCTGTACAGATACGTGCGCAAAAAAGTAAACCGGTACACCGATGGCCGCCAGACACCCGTCCTGACGGGCAATTACGACGGAACCATGCCTGTTTCTGTCGGATGGTAGAAACCGCCGTTAAAACAGCGACCAATTATTCATATCTTTGCGGCCAACTATTCAACTTGCCTGACTATGTTTGCCAATGTAAAAGCCACCCTGCAGGCAGAACTGCAGGGTATCAGAGACGCCGGTCTTTATAAAGAGGAACGTATCATCACCTCTCCGCAGGGACCGGTAATTGATACCACTGCCCAGCACGAAGTGCTCAACTTCTGCGCCAATAATTATTTGGGACTCAGCAGTCACCCGGAAGTGACCGAGGCCGCCGTTGAGGCAATCAGAACGCACGGTTACGGGCTCTCCAGCGTGCGGTTCATCTGTGGAACACAGGATATTCACAAGGAGCTTGAAAAAAGTATTGCTGATTTCCTCGGCACCGAAGACACCATTCTGTACGCAGCAGCCTTCGATGCCAACGGCGGACTGTTCGAACCCCTCCTCGGTACAGAAGACGCTATCATCAGCGATGAACTCAACCACGCAAGTATTATTGACGGCATCCGTCTGTGCAAAGCCCAGCGCTGGCGCTATAAACACAATGACATGAACTCGCTCGAAGAATGCCTGAAAGAGGCATCCGCAGCGGGAGCACGCAGAAAACTCATCTTCACCGATGGCGCTTTTTCCATGGATGGCACCATCGCCCAGCTCGACAAGATTTGCGATCTGGCCGACCGGTATGAAGCCATGGTGGGAATTGATGAATGCCACGCATCCGGCTTTCTGGGAAAAACAGGCCGAGGAACCCACGAACACAGAGGGGTTATGGGCCGTGTGGATATCATTACAGGTACACTCGGCAAGGCCCTAGGTGGTGCAAGCGGCGGCTTCACCTCGGGAAGGAAAGAAATCGTCGAAATGCTTCGCCAGCGATCAAGACCATACCTCTTCTCCAACACGGTAGCCCCCAGTATCGTCGGAGCCAGTATCAGGGTAATGGAACTGCTCAGCAGCACCACAGCTCTGCGCGACAAACTGGAACATAACACAAAGTGGTTCCGCTCTGCCATGACGAGCGCAGGCTTTGACATCATACCGGGCGAACACCCCATCGTGCCAATTATGCTGTACGACGCACCCCTGGCTCAGGAATTTGCACGCCGCCTGCTCGGCGAAGGCATTTATGTAATCGGCTTCTTTTATCCGGTTGTGCCACAGGGAAAGGCCCGTATCAGAGTGCAACTCTCGGCTGCACATGAACAGGAACATCTCGAAAAAGCTGTCGCCGCATTCATAAAAATTGGAAAGGAGCTGGGAGTTCTGGCCTGAACAAAATGAAAAAGTCGGCAACACCCTGGCAGGATAAACTGCACAAAAACCAGCACCCTCTGGTAAAGGACGGACCGGAACAATGGAACTTGCGTTTCGGAGGCCATCTCATGCTCATCGCCAGTCCCGCACTTGTGTGTGAAAAACTCAGAAACATACCCCGGGGAGAAGTTATTACCATGAGTGACCTGAGGAGACAACTCGCTGCAGACTTCGGGGCTGATTATGCATGCCCGCTCACAACAGGTATCTTTTTCAGAATAGCAGCTGAAGCCGCCGAGGAGATGAGAACAGCCGGAACAGACTCCGGGCTGCCCTGGTGGCGGGTGATTCCGGACAATCACCGGCTGAACACCCGGTTGCCGGGTAATGGTATCCTGCAGGCAGACCTACTCAGAAATGAAGGCTTTAAAATATCAACAAAGGACATGAAAACATTCAGTGTGTTGCTCTGATGTAATCGCTATGGAAAATGAAAATCAGCCTCAACTTGCAAAACTGCGGTGTGTAATCGTCGAAGATGAACCCCTCGCGGCAGAAATTCTCACTGAGTATATAGAGCAGATTCCTTTCCTGCAACTCACTTACGTGTGCCAAGATGCGATCCACGCACTCGATGTACTCCGGCAAAACCCGGTGGACGTGCTGTTCCTTGATATCAACCTCCCCAAACTCAACGGACTGGATTTTCTGAAAAATCTGCTGCACCAGCCCAGGGTTATTATTACCAGCGCCTATCACCAGTTTGCTGTGGAAGGATTCAACATGCAGGTGACCGACTATCTGCTGAAACCTGTTGACTTCGAACGCTTTCGCAAAGCAGCCGACAAACTGCTGCTCCCCCAGCGGGTACCCGATCTGTCGCCGGTTTCAAAAACAGCCGGGGCACCACCACGACCCTACTATTTCTTCAACATCAACAAGAGATCAGTAAAAATATTTCTCGACGAAATCCTGTATATCGAGAGCCTGAAAGATACGGTGGCTATCGTTACAATTGATAAAATCTATCACACACACTACCAGCTCGGAGAACTCGAGTCGTTTCTGCCAGATGAGCAGTTCCTGCGGATCCACCGCTCGTTCATGATCGCCACTGATAAAATCCAGACATTCTCGGCTACCGAAATTTCGGTGGCAAACCGCCGCCTGCCCGTGGGTAGAAGTCACAAATCATACGTGATGAATCGCCTCGGAAAGAGGTAGATACTTTATTTTATTTATGGATAAGTCTTTTTTAACTATTTTTGCTCCAAGACACTTGTTTTGGATATTCTGAATACTCATTCTGTCAAGCCTGAACACTCCTGAATAATAGATCTCCAAACGATCAGAGTCCGCTGCTGCGCCGCCTCACCGACAACCTGTCAAGATGGGTCTTCACAGACTTTGAACAGGCTGCCGCTGCTATGAATGAACTTTCCGGACTACTCACTCCGCTCAGTCCGTTCGATATGCGCCTGACTTACCACAGAAGTGCTTCTTTTCTCGAGAATCAGTGGCACCGCTATGAACAGTCTCTGATGCACGCGCAACTGGCTATCGGAATACTCGAAAACCTCGCTGATTCAGGCGGGCTTGCCGAAATATGGGCCGATGTCGCCGCCACGTATCTCAACCAGCGCAACTGGGCATCCGCAGAAGATGCTCTTGCCCGTTCTCGCCGCTACCTGGCACTCGGAGCTCCCGCACACCTGTACGCACACGTTGCCTGTCGCGAAGGGTTTCTGCATCTGCACCTCAGCAATAACCGGCAGGCACTCGATTGCCTGATGGATGCAGAAAAAGCACAAATTGGACTGAATGACCAGTCAAATCTCAAAGACTTCTATATCAAAACGCTGATTCTGAGCGGATTGGGAGGACTATATGAAAAATTGGGTGAAAAAGAAAAAAGTCTCGACGCCTACAGAAGTGTACTGCCCGTTGTCGAAAGATACAATCTGCGCCCGCGTATCAGCTGGCACTACCTGAATGCCGGCCGTGCAGCCATGTCCAGAAATGAAGCAGAACAGGCACAATCCTGTTTTGAAAAAGCACTGAAATTTGCCGGAGCCAGTGAATCGGAAGCCAAGGCACATGCACTGAGCAATCTGGGACTGCTGGCCATGCTCTCGGATCAGGTTGTTCGCGCCTTCAACCTTTTCGGCCAGGCTGCCGCACAGTACGATACACCAGCCAAACCCGCCGATTTCAATAATCTGTCAAAAATTGAGTTCTGGCGCGCAGGGCTGTACCTCGGCCAGGAAGACAAATCAAGCGCTGAAACTCACTTCAAAAAAGCATGGGAAATAGGCCAAAAAGGCAATGATATCTATCATCTCGGTGAGGTCGGCCAAAACCTGGCGGAGTTTTATGCAGGAACAGGCGATTTCGAACGGGCATATATATGGCAGGGTAAAGTCACCAAACTGAATAAGGAATACTTTGATCAGCTCCGTGATCATGAAAGGAATGAAATTGAGGCGCGCTATCACCTGGAGCGAAGCCGGCAGGAGGCCCAAATGGCCAAGTTGCGCGTGGCCGGACTGCAGCTGAGAGCGCTGAGAGCCCAGATGAACCCGCACTTCATGTTCAACGTCCTGAATGCTATTCAGGGACTGGTAACCTCCGGAAGAAATGCAGACGCCGAGTCTTATCTGGCCAAATTTGCCAAAATGATGCGGCATACACTGGAATACTCCGGACTGGAGGTGGTATCCGTCGAGCAGGAAATTGAATTTCTGGATCGCTACCTCGATATCAACAGAAAACTCAGGTTCCGCGATCGCCTCGACTTCCAGATTGTCGCCCCGCCGGACCAGGATCTGGAAGAACTGTTCATCCCGACCATGATCGTTCAGCCATTCGTGGAAAATGCCATCGAACACGGTCTCAGACCCAGACAGGAAGGACGACTCACCGTTCGCTTTGAAATGGTTGACCGCGACGACAATCTGATCAGATGCATCGTGGAAGACAATGGCGTGGGTATCAATAAAGGCCGGGAAAAACAGGCCTCCCAGGTCGGGTTTCAGAAGCATCGCTCCAGGGGTATGGAAATAACCGAAGAGCGACTGAAATTGCTGCACGAACTTCAGAACAGTAAAAATCTCAATTTTATACAGATCACCGACATGACCGAATTCGGCTACACCAATACCAGCGGAACCCGGGTCGAGGTAATACTCCCTCTTTTGCCTGATCCGATTAACTGATTCTATTCCACTTTGATCTCGTCGGCAAACACCCAGCACGGGTAACCCCTCCCCTTGTGATCATCAGGACACATCCCTCTGCTTTCTCCGATTACCCGTACATAACGACCTTTTATCCCTTCGGTTTTCACCAGAAAATCCAACTGAATAACGCCCTTTTCTGAAGGCGATACGCTGCAGACATAGACACCCGCCGGCGTAAAATGCTTCCCGTCTTCGGAAACTTCCACCTGCATGCGCTTCGGAAAGAATATCCAGGCATTCTCGTCCTGAATAAACCCGGCCGATACACTGCTGATCTTCCGGGAATTGCCCAGATCCACCACAAAATCGAGGTTAACACCCTCAAATCCCTGCCAGTCGCCAGTTCTGAAGTCAGTCTTGCTTCCGCGAATGCCGTCTATCAGCCCCTCGTCTCCACGCGCAGTGTACTGCGGGTTGTACTTTGTATTGTACCTGACCACATTCAAACCCTCGGGTATCTTTGAAAAAACAGCGCGCAGCTCGGGACTCTCCTCACCATTTTTTTTGCTGATGGCGTACAAAACGGAAGTAGAACTCAGGCGGACTGGACCTTCATAACGTATATAGCCGGCGCGCTTCATATCCGTATTTTCAGTGGCAATCAGATAATATATTTCTGCGGAAGTGTCCAGACAGCCGAGTTCTACCGACTGCTCCCCACGAAATGACCGCTTGCCACCGGCGACAAAGGGAGTCGGTGGAACTCCGGTTATTTCAACAGATGAAACGGGCCTGTCAGCCTCTGCTGCACCCCATAATGACGGATTCTCGCTCATTTCAAAGACCAGCCGGCCGCCATTCAGCAGAGTTTCATGTGTAATCCTGTTTGCCGACCATTCTGTACCATTCAGCAGGGCACTTTTTATGTATATGCCGGACGCACTGTTGTTCTTTGTCTCAATAACAAAATCATTTCCGTTATCCAGATGTATGGTTGCCTTGTCAAATACCGGAGAGCCAAATGTGTAAACAGGAGCACCGGGAGCAACCTGATAGAGCCCCATGGCAGAAAGCACATACCAGGCCGACATTTGTCCGCAATCCTCGTTGCCCGAAAGTCCGTCGGGCTGGTTCTTGTACATTTCGTTCAATATCTGACGCACCCTGAGCTGTGTCTTCCATGGTTCTCCCGCGTAATTATACAAATACGCCATGTGGTGACTTGGCTCGTTGCCGTGTACATACTGACCAATCAAACCGGTTATATCTGCCTGATTTCTGCCGGTAGTTGCCCCCCTGGCGCCAAACAGGGCATCCAGCTCAGCCACAAATGCGGTACGACCACCCATCAGGCGCATCAGTCCGCTCACATCGTGCGGAGCCGCAAACCGGTACTGCCAGGCATTCGCCTCTGTATAGTTGAAGTTGACCTCAAAAGGATCGAATGGCCAGTGCCAGGCTCCATTGTTGCGGGCTCTGAAAAAACGCGTGGAAGGATCGAAAAGGTTGCGATAGTTCAATGATCGCCTGAAATATTTGTCTGCCAAAAGTTCGTCTGAAAGCGCTCTGGCCATCTGACCCGCACACCAGTCGTCGTAAGCATACTCGAGTGTCTTTGAAACAGACTCGGGCTCTTCATCAGAGGGCACATATCCATTCTCTCTGTACGCAATCTGCCCGAGTCTCGCCTGATTGACACTGACCTCCACAGCTTTCAGCGCCTTCCCGGCATCAAAATCGCGAATACCCTTTACATAAGAGTCGGCAATAACAGGAATGGCGTGGTTGCCAATCATACAGTTCGTCTCGTTCGCAGCCAGCTCCCAGACGGGCAGCAGCCCCGACTGTTCGTACTGAAGCAGAAATGTGTTGATAAAATCAGCAGTGCGCTTCGGTTCAATAATTGTATAAAGCGGATCGCAGGCCCTGTAGGTGTCCCAAAGAGAAAATACGGTGTAAACCGGTCTGTCAGAGTGGTGAATTTTTCCGTCGCGCCCCCTGTATTGTCCGTCAAAATCACTCCAGACATTGGGCACGATCATCGTGTGATACAAGGCTGTATAAAAAATATGCTTGCGAACTTCCGTTTCAGTCTCTACCTCGATTTTCGACAACTCTCTCAGCCATTTTCGCTGTGTATTCACTCTCGTCTGGTCAAAATCAAACGCGGGGCACTCGGCCTCCAGATTTCTTCTGGCACCTTCAATGCTGACTCCGGAAATACCCACGGTGACAACTAATGGCTCGCCGTTGCTGTAGAAGTCAAGCAGTGCGACAATTGATTTGCCCGAAAGGGGAGATGGTGCCTCCCGCGGACTGCCCGACATGTCAAGGAATACTTTTTCGGATATGGGCTTTGAAAACCGGGCAACGAAATAAATATGCTGTTCATCCGCCCACGACTTTGATACCCTGTAGCCGGCAATCTCGTTGGGACTCACCATTTCCAGATGCGCATCAAGTACCTTGTCGCGATGTCGCATATCAATCAGAATACTTCCGCGCTCCTGTCCTTCAGGGTAGGTATAACGATGCACTCCCACCCGCTCTGTGGCTGTCAGCTCGGCAAGAATCTTCTGATCTTCAAGAAAAACAGAATAGTAGCCGGCTTCCGCCCGCTCATTTGACTTTTTAAATGGCGAAGCATATTTTTCCGGTTTCAGATCCGTATTGCCGGTGTATGGCTTGAATAGTATATCGGCGTAATCTGCTACGCCCGTACCACTCAGATGTGTATGGGAAAATCCGTAAAGCAGCGTATCCGAATAATGGTAGCCTGAACATCCATCCCAGTCCATCATATCAATACGTGTATCAGGACTCAGCTGTACCATGCCATACGGAGCCGTTGCGCCCGGGTAGGTATGCCCATGACCACCCGTGCCCGTGAAAGGATTGACATAACGGAGCGGATTGAACTCAGGATTCTGCGCAAATGAAGCGGAATGAGCCGAAAACAGGAGAATAAAGAAGAAATTTTGAAAACGCATGGCTAAAGTGTTCGTGATGTCGGGCGGCCAAGATACGACAGTCGGATTTCAGATGAAAGCACTGATTTTTCCGGCGGCATATCCTGAAAATAACCAGTCCCTGTATTTCATACCTGTTTTGTATTTTCGCGTTGTATTTTTGGCAGTTATTTGAAAACTGCCTGCGAATAATCCGTGCATTTCTGCGTTTTATGTTAAAGTAAACCCAAAATGCCGAAATATTGAGCGCGCGCACCCTGCTGTCGCGTTCTCCTGAAGCGATTAACCATCAATATAATTCGATATGAATTTTCGAAAAGCTATTTTTCTGGCACTCCTGAGCCTGCCGGCTTTTTCAGCCCGCTCTCAACAGACTACTGTTTACACTGAAGCAACGCTCGCCTACAAAAGAGGAGTGGAATTTTTTAATCAGCACCTCTATGCAATAGCCCAACAGGAGTTTCGTACCGCTGCAGAGTACGCCCGACCAGTGAACGAGCCCGACTGGAAAACACTCAAAACCGAGTCCGAGCTCTATTATGCCAAGTGCGCCGTCCGGCTCGGACAACCCGAAGCCGAAAAACTTGCCCTCGACTTCCTGCGCGAAAACTCGCCATCCCCCATCGCCAGTCAGGCTGCCCTGGAAATAGGAAACTACTATTTCGACCGCAAGGAGTACGAGGAGGCACTGAAATACTTCGATCTCGCCACGTCGGCCAGCGGACAGATACTCGATGAAATCACTTTCAAAAAGGGATACAGCCACTTTGTCACAAAAGCTTTCGCCGAAGCCAAAAAGAACTTTTCCCTCCTGCGCGAGAACACGGAGGGTACATGGTATCATCCGTCCAATTATTACTATGGATGCTGTGTGTTTTTCGAGGCCAAATACGCCGAGGCCATCAAGGCTTTCAAAATCTGCGAAAAATCTGAGCAGTACAAATCAGCTGTACCCTACTATCTGCTCCAGATCTATGCTGCACAGAAAGAGTACGACAAGGTTATCGAGTATGGCAAGCCGAAAGCCGCCGACAACTCGCTCAGAAACAGGGCAGAAATCAATCAGCTCGTCGGACAGGCATATTACGAAAAGGACAAGTTCGAGGCCGCCCAGCCATTTCTTGAGTTCGCCTCCAAAAACGGCCTCCAGCTCCGCTCCGCCGATTTCTATCAGCTGGGCTTCACTCAGTATATGAACGGTGATTACCAGGAAGCCGCCGACAACTTTGTAAAGGTAACCGAAGACAGCCTGCAAATTCAAAACAGCCAGTATCACCTCGGCGACTGCTATCTGCATATCAAAAAGAAAACCAGCGCCCGGGTAGCCTTCGGGAAAGCCGCCCGGATGAATGCAGACAGGGAAGTCAGGGAAGATGCACTGATCAACTACGCCAGGTTGAGCCACGAACTGAACGACGACAAGGAGGCCATCAGGGCCCTCCAGCGTATTGACACCGGATCGGATCGCTATGAAGATGCCCAGGAACTGATGGGAATCGTGCTGCTGAGCACCCGTGACTATGAACAGGCGATTGAAATTCTTGAAAATATCAGGAAAAGAACGCCCAAGCTGAACGAAACCTATCAGAAAGTAACCTATTTGCGCGGACTGCAACTCTGCCAGGACAACCAGAATACAAAGGCACGCCGTTACTTCGAGAAATCTCTCGACTTCCAGCTGGACAAAAAAACAACTGCCCTCTGCAACTTCTGGATGGGATCCATTCTCAATGAAAACAAGGCATACGAGGAAAGCAAAAACTTTATCGGCAAGTTTCTGACCAGTGCGAAAAGTTTCCAGGGCGATCTGCCCGATGAAAGCAGTATCGCAACGGGAAACTACGTACAGGGCTACAATTATTTGCTCACAAAGAATTACGGCAAGGCTGCCGATCATTTCAGTGAGGCCGTAAATGCGCTGAAAAAGTACAGGAACCTGAGCGATCAACTCAAATCCGTATTGAGCGACGCCACCCTGCGCTCTGCAGACTGCCTGTTCGCTACCGGAAAATCTCAGGAGGCACTCCGTCTGTACAGGGAAACTATCTCCAAAAAATCAGGTGGCGCCGACTATGCCATGTTCCAGATTGCCCTCATCCAGGGCCTGAACAGAGATGTTACCGGGAAAATCGGCATGCTTCAGGATCTGATAGACGGATACCCGTCCAGCGTTCTCATAGACGATGCGTGGTATGAACTGGGCAATACCTATATGACAGCCAATAACCAGGGAAAGGCGCTCGAAGCCTATACCGAACTGGTCAACGGAAACAAAAAAAGTGACTATCTGGTGAGGGCACTCCTGCAACTGGGCCTGATCAGCGAAAACAAAGGCTCCAGCAAATCAGCAGAAGAGTACTATCTCCGCGCACTCAAAAGTAACCCGACCCCGGAGGAAAAGGATATTGCCTTCGATGCACTGCTGGCCATTTACACCGAGCAAAATGACATGGACAAGTATGTGAAGCTCAAGTCGCAGTACTCCGATGGCTCTGATTCCAGTGATCCCGCGTCAGGCTATTATTCCATCGCCGAAACACAGTTCAATAACGGAAAATTCGACAAGGCAATTGAAGGGTTCAACAGGTATCTGCGCGAAAAACCGAAAGGACCAAACGCCTCCAATGCCTATTTCATGCGGGGTGAAAGTTATTTCGAACTGAAAAAATATCCGGAAGCCCTCAAGGATTACGAGGTCGTCCTGACAAAGGATGATGCCCGAAATTACGCAAAAGCAGCCGAAAAAGCAGCAAAAATATGCGCCGGGTTCGAAACCGACTTTGATAAGGCACTGGAATACGCTCAAAAGTGGGAGGAAGCATCCAAAACGGAAAAATCACGCCTCGAAGCTCAAAAAGTGGCTCTCATGGCCGCTTACGAAGCTAAAAATGCTTCCGCTGTGTCAGATTATGCACGAAAAATAAACGCATCGCCAGTCTCAACCGAGAGCGATCAGGGTGAAGCCAATTACTACGGTGGCAAAATGGCCTTCGAGAAAGGAGAATATAACCGCGCACTCCCCCAGTTCAAATCAGTGACCGAGGCAGACGTAGCCATTGATGTGCTCGCTGAATCGTATCACCTCATCTGCCAGATTCTTTACAAACAAAAGAAATATCAGGAAGTGATTGAAATGGTGGAAGAAGCAAATGGAGCCAGCGGAAACAGCAACGACTGGATTGCCAGAAATCAGATTCTGCTCTCCGACACGTATACCGCACTTGAAGAAAAAGCGGATGCAATCGCAGCCCTCGAAAGTATCATTGAATACTATGAAGGCGATGATCAGGAAATCAGGCGCATCGCCAGAGAAAAGCTGGACAAACTTCAGGGAAAATCCGGTCGCCCGGCCAACAAAACAGATAATAAAAACAAAAACCGTCTGGAGCTCGACGAAGGAAACTGATCAGGCCAGTGTCTCATCCAGCTCTTTTCACTCTAAATTTTTCAAAAATGACTACCCAATATAAAGTCGTCCTGTTATTTCTCATTGCCTCCCTTGCCGCTGCCCGGTCTGCCGTGGCTCAGCAGGATGGCAGTCTCGACGGCGGAGTTCAGGAGGTTACTACCACACTGAAAGTACGCATGGCAGATGCCAACAAGATTGAACTGGTGCCATCTATGCCCCCCATTGACACTTCTTCAAAAAAATTGAAATACAACGTACCCGCACATCCGGTTGAATTGAAATACGAGGCGCCAACGCTTCGTCCTATTGCCATAAAAGCCGCCGAAAAGCAGGCTGATTATCGCGGATTTATCCGTCTCGGCGGCGGTTCACCAACGTCTGTTCTCGGTGAGGGCGGTTATTATTTCGGCAAATCAGACAGCTACGACGGCAAAATTTACCTGAAACATCACCAGCTCAGTGCCGACCGGGCACTCGAAAACCAGCGCTTCAGCAGTACCGGAGGCTCCATCAGCGGAAACTATTATCAGCTCCCGTCCAATCTGGCTGTCGGCGCCAAAATTGCCTATAACTACGACCGGGTTCACTTCTACGGTTATGACCATGAAGTATCTTCCTTCACCAGAGAGGCTACCCGACAGGATTACAAACTGCTCGACTTCAGTACAAGGCTGTACAACAGAGAGCGATCTGATCTGGACCTGAATTTCTCTCTGGCTCCGCGCGTTTACCTGCTCAACGACTACTATTCCAACAGGGAAATCGGCTTTGACATGCCTATGACCGCAACCAAATGGTTCAATGAAAAACACGCGCTGAGGCTCGTACTCAGGCCAGATATCACTTCATTCACCGACACAGCTACCCGAAAACTCAACAATATTTACCTGCAACCCTCCTTCACATTTCATGCCGATGCCGTTCAGTTCAGATTGGGAGCCAACTTTGTGAACCACAAGGATGTGTTCAGTATCTTCCCGGATGTTGACCTTACACTCCGTATCTGGGGTGAAGGCATTCAGGCGTTCGCAGGAGCAAGTGGTGACCTCCGCAAGAATACTTACCTGTCCATGTCGCGCTATAATCCTTTCATTCAGATCAGGGCATCTGAACTCCGCAATACCAGCACACTCAATTTCTTTGGCGGTGTAAAAGGTAATGTCGGCTTTATCGAGTATAACGGACAGGTCGGATACAGCAAGGCAAAAGACCTGACGCTTTATCAGACACTGTTTGAAACTGACGCGACAGGCGCTTCCAGAACCAGATTTGCGGCGCTTTATGACTCTGCCAGCATTTTCAATATTCAATTTACCGCCAAAATAAAACCTTTTGACAATCTGGTGCTGACGGCCACGGCCAGCCAGAATGTGTACAGCCTTTCCAACCAGGAAGCAGCTTTCGGTCTTCCGGAAATTGAGGGAAACTTCGGCGCCGTTTATACGCTGCTGGACGATAAAATGTCGCTGAAAGCCAATTTTTATATGGCAGACCAAATTCCATACCGCGATGAAACGGGGGCACTCGGCGAGAGTGATGTACTCTATGATTTCAGTCTGGGCGGCAGCTACTTCTTTTCAAAAAATATAGGCGCCTTCCTCGATATCAACAACATATTGAACAATAAACGGGAACGCTGGTATCGCTATCCAATGGTGGGCCTCAACTTCATGGCCGGAGTTACTGCGCGATTCTGATAATGAAGCATATATTTGACGGGGGCGCACCGGATGTGAATCCGGCTCGCCCCCGTATATCTCAAAACCGTCAGGTCAAAATGTAATCGTGTAGCTGTAAGTAGTCGTCGAGCCCTTCTGCTCTTCAGTTTTTTGTGTTTCAGCCTGCTGCACCGTGGCAGTAACAGTATAGGTATAGCTCACTGGTTGCTGTTGCTGAGGAGCCGGCAAGGGTAGCGGCTTTTCCTCCGGCAGTTTGAACTTGACACGCACTTTCTGGTGAAACAGTACGTGTATCCCCCTGTTTTTGGCTACAGTAAAACGAAGCATTTTTATTAGGCGGGCAGCCTCCTCGTCGCAACCGTACCCCAGGCCCTTCAGAACGCGTGTCGCTACCACGATCCCCTTGTTGTCAATATCGTACTCCATATATACTACTCCCTCAATTCGGTTCGCCAGCGCTTCTTTGGGATAGCGCAGATTGGAGTACAGAAACTTTGTGAACTCTCTGGGTCCGCCGGGGTACTCCGGCTGATAAACAAACCTGGTTTTCTTTTTATCCTTCTCCATCAGAATCAGCCCTTGTTGAGTTGCGCACCCGACTTCCGGAATGCCTTGTAGGCACCCTTCCCGAACTTCGAACCGTTGAATACTGAATGTGGCGCTTTCAACTTCTGCTCTTCTTCCGGGAGCGCACTGAACGCAGCACACTGATCAGAGCAACAGCCGCTGTACTTCTCTGCACAGGCAGGACACTGTATGAAAAGAATGTGGCAATAATTGTTGGCGCAATTTACGTGCAAATCGGCAGGATGCCCGCACTGGTGACAATGTGCTATGATATCCTCACTGATCCGTTCACCCAGACGCTCGTCAAAAACGAAATTGATACCCAGAAATTTGTTTTTCAAACCACCCGCCTTCACCTGCCGGTTGTACTCAATAATGCCACCTTCCAGCTGAAAAACATTGGTGAAGCCTCTGTATTTCATGTAGGCGCTCGCTTTTTCACAGCGAATACCACCAGTACAGTACATGAGGATATTTTTGTCCTTGTTCTGTTCCAGCATTTCAGCCACCATAGGCAACTCTTCCCTGAAGGTGACTGCATCCGGGACGATGGCATTCTCGAAACGGCCGACCTCGCTTTCGTAGTGATTGCGCATATCCACAATCACGGTATTCGGATCTTCTGCAAGTTTGTTCCAGGCTTCGGCATTCAGGTGTACACCCGTTTTTGACGGATCGAATTGGGGATCGTCTATGCCATCGGCCACAATCTTGTTGCGCACCTTGATAGTAAGCGTGAAAAATGACTTTCCATCTGCTTCAACGGCAATATTCAGCCTCATCCCGCGGAACGCAGGCCAGGTATCCATGCAGTTTTTGAAATCTCCGAACCGCTCTTCGGGCACCGAAAGCTGGGCGTTCACACCTTCCTGTGCAACATAGATCCGCCCCAGAACTCCCAGTTCGTGATAATTCATGAACAACTCGTCCCGAAATGCGTACGGATCGTCAATCCTGTGGTACTTGTAATAAGACAGCGTGACGCGTTTTTCCGTGCTGTTGCGCATGCGCTCCTTCAGTTCGCGGCGGTTGACCCGATTAAGGAGGTGGCGGAGCGGCCTTTTTTTCTGTACTTCCTGTTCCATAGTCTCGGTTGCAAAGATACAGGATAACAACTCAGTTATCCATATATATGATTTTATTGGGCGGCCTGCACCCGTTTTACAATATCGGGATCCACCTGATAGGCCTTTTGTTGCAATATCCGCGCCTTTTCGGGCATACCAAGGTTGTTATATGCCACACCCAGTTCCCAAAGTGCTGCCGCATCATCTCCGGCCGCAGCCTCTCCCTTCTGAAACCATTCGAGTGCCGCATCTTTATTCCCCTGAACCATATTCAGCACCCCGAGCAAACGGGCCGTTTCCGGATCCTTCGGATTGAGCTGCCACGCCTCGTCGAGATACACCTTTGACGAGGCAAAGTCGCGTTTCAACTGGCCGGCATCAAGTCCGGCACTGCGCAAAGTGGTAGCCAGACGTTCCCTGCCGGCCATATTGTCGGGTGTCCGGACAAGCGCTTGCCGGTGGTCGGCAATTGCCTCGGGATATTTGTTCAGCGCGGCATAAAGATTACCCCTTATAACAAGTGCCGTCGGAAAGTCGGGATACAGCGAAAGTGCACTTTCAATGTGCTTCAGCCCTTCCTGTGCCAATGCCATCTTGCCGGCAGAATCATCGGTCTCACGTGCGCGCTCAAGGAGCACCTGCGCATACGCGACCTGCAATTTGATACTTTTATCGGAGACGGCCACATCGGTCCGATACAGTTTTTCATTGCTCTCCCAGGCAAAATTTCGGGTAAATGTCTTCACAGAAAACAGTACCAGTACTGATATCCAGATCGTTCGTGCTGTACCACCCCGCTGCTGCCACCTGTCGAGCAAAAGAGCGGCTGCCAGACAAATACCCATAGATGGCATGAAGACAAATCGCTCACTCATATTCGTACCTATCGGGAATACCAGATTGGAAACAATACCAAGGGGGAGCAGAAATGCCAGCCAGCCGTAAGCTTCAGGATCGCGGTGCATGATTCCGCGGACAGTACGGCTGGCGATATAACCATACAGCACAACGGCCAGTAACACAAGCGGATTGGCCAGAGAGGTAACATCCACCTGCCTTGGATAATAATCGTGCGTAAGCGGATGCGGGATTATGAGCAGCTGCAGATATTTCCAGAGCGTGTATAGTATGGCAGCCAGTTTTTCACTGAAGGAAAAAGGGACGAGCCGGCCATTCACGTCCTTCAGGAACGGGTTGTTCAGCAGCTCTGCCGGAGCGGATCCTGCCAGTGAACTCCACGGCAATACAGAACCCCGAATAACGATAAATACCACAAAGGCAGTGATTACAGGCCAGATGTAACTGGCAGGCGCCTTCTTTTCAGATCTGAAAAACCAGGCCGCAGCCGGAATCAGCAGGACGTATGCCGCAGCATTTTCCTTGGAGAGACAGGCAAGCAGAAAGGCCATCCCGGCCGCATACAGCCATTTTTTTTCTCCGGTATCGTAACCTTTGAGTGTGTAATAAAGTGCCGCCAGGCTTCCCAGCAGTGCCAGCACTTCATCGGCACTCTTGATATTGGCCACCACCTCGGTATGCACGGGATGCACGGCAAAGAGCATGGCAGCTATCCACGATACATTCAGTGAAATACCCTCGCCTTTGTCACGCAGCAGCAGCCGGAGTGTGTGAAACAGCACCAGTACCGTCAGTGAAAAGAGCAATACACTGGTCAGGTGAAAAACAAAGGCATTTTCGCCAAAAAACTGGTAAATAACTGCAAAAAGCACCTGGGAAACAGGCCTGTACCTGCCTCCCGATACCAACATATCCATACCCTCCTTCTGGAAATAGCCGTGGAAGGTATCGTGGGAAAGTATATCCGCTATGCCACTGAATCCCGCTTTTGTGTAGGCATTTTCAAGAATGACGAGCCCGTCATCGAGTACAAAGCCGTGGCCAAGGGTATTGGCATACAGAACAAACGTCAGTATGAACAGCAGCCAGTTTCTGGCTGCCAGTCCCGTTACAGCATTTCCGGAAGCAGCGGTGACAGTCTTTTCAGTTTTGATACCTGATTTTTTTGCCATGTTGAGAACGAATATTTCAATCAGTGAACCGACCCGGTATTTCGTTTGACTTTCCCGGCGACAGGGTCACAAAGCCTACTGTGATTTCTTTTTCTGGTCTGTTGCACCCGGATTCAGCGAGAAATCCACGGAAAGCTCCCAGTTGGCACGAAGACCCTCTATTTTTTTGGTAAAATTGGCTTCCGGTTGCCTGTGCAGGTAATAATCGCCCGTATCCCGGCGACCGTTTCGATTCGAGTCGTGAATTACCCTTGCAAGCCAGGGGGCTGCGGGAAGGCGCGGGAATGCAAACGTTTCTCTGGGTGCTGTTGCGCTGAAAATACGCTCCTCCTCTGTATTGGGGCCATTCAGCAACTGAAGTATGTACTGTTCACCCGGAACAAGCTGATCAACATTGATTGTCAGTGAAGAAAGCTGTTTTTCTGCAGGAATATTGATCTGTCGGCGAATTGTATCGGAATTTTTGCTACCCCACAGATCGGTAACAGCGCCCGGCAGGAGTTCCAGCCTGCAGCTGGTACCGGGTTGCCAGATTGCATCCAGCCTGATTCGCCGTGGCTGATTACTGTCGGAAGCAGCCGAATATCCGTGCATACGGACAGAGTCAGACACCAGTACCCACAGTGACGTATCAATGGAAACAACCGGTGCGCTGAACAGCAGAGAAAGGATTTTTCCCGGTGTGTGCTGGACTGTTCTGACGAAGTCCGCAGCCGGAGGTTGCTTCTGACTGGCACGAGGCGCATCGCCATCCAGATAAACATCATGGTTTTTCAGAAAATTCTCTTTCGAAAGCATCCTTACTTTTACCGTGTCCTTATTGACAAAAATATTCCAGGAGCTGTCGGCAGGCAGATCGTACCATACAAGAACAGAATCGGCCGTTCTTTCCTGTATGACCCTCAGTCCGGGTAAAGTATCAGTCCTCACCAGCGCCGAATCGGCCGAGCCGCTGAATTTCAGTCTGACCAGCCCGTAAGTATCCGTATTTTTTTCGGAAAGTCTGTATTTGGGCTGATTTTTGAACAGCTGCATTGACACAACATTTTGTGCTGAATCGTGTACACTGAGCAGGGTATCCAGAAAAGCTATTTTTTCGTTTTCGCCATCCCAGCGAAGGTTCTGGTCGGTATCCTCCACAGCTGCCACCTTGAAGCGGCCTGCCTTCACATTTCTGATATCAAATTTGCCCGATTTGTCTGTACGTGAAAAGTAATATGGCCTCGATTTTCGTATCACGCTGTCGGCAGCGATATCGTAGAGCATGACAGAAATATTTTCTGCCGGATCGCCGGTAAGAGCGTCAGCCACTTGCCCGCTTACCCTCAGACTGTCTATGAGGTCGCCTGTAGAGAAAACGAAACGAAGATCTTTTGCGGAGTTACCCTCGTGCAAGTCCTTTACAGCCGTACCGAAATTGATGGTATAGGTAGCGCTGTCGCGGAGCTGTTCCGACGGATCAAAGGTCAGCGTAACCGTCTTGCCCCGGAGCACAACTTCAGGACGTTTGGCCAGCGGAGGAGAAACAACAATCTGGTTGGCGGCATCCGATAGTGTCACCCATTCGTCGAAGCGGAGTTCGATTTTTGAGGGCTTGAAGCGGGTGGCGTAATTTCTGGTACTGTACAGCGTATCCACCGAGGGAGGCGTTGTGTCTTTGGGGCCGCCAGCTGGGGCGCCCTGGCGTGCGCAGGAAACGAGTGCCAGCGCAAGCAACCATGCCGGGAATAAGTAGCTGAAGTTCATATTTGGAAAGGCTAAGGTAAATCATGATGATTGATTAGTGTAAAACAGCGGTGTTAATTGGTTCATTTTTGCAATAATTGCCCCGTTTTTTGGTTGTCAGGTGTATTGTAAAGAAATTTACGACCATGAAAGAAGATATACAACAACTGGCAAAAGAATTACTTCCGGAGGTGACCGGCTGGCGACGGCATCTTCACGCTCATCCCGAGCTGTCCTTTCAGGAAGTGGAAACAGCCCGATTTGTTGCCGGACAATTGCAGGCAACGGGAGTTGAATTCAGGCAGGGTATTGCGGGAAACGGCATTGCAGCCCTGATCAAAGGTCGGAACCCGAAAAAAAGAATCGTGGCGCTGAGGGCAGACATGGATGCTTTGCCCATACAGGAGGCCAACAGGACGCCATGGGTATCCAGAAATCCGGGGGTCATGCACGCGTGCGGGCATGATGTTCATACAGCGTCATTACTCGGTGCAGTAATAATTCTGCACAATTTGCGCGACCGTTTCGAGGGAACTGTAAAGTGTATCTTTCAGCCCGGTGAAGAACTGCTCCCGGGCGGTGCCAGTCTGATGATTCGGGAGGGTGTTCTGGAAAAACCCAGACCTGCGAGTATATTCGGTCAGCACGTACACCCGCCCCTGCGCGCGGGTGTAGTGGGCTTTCGTCAGGGAATGTACATGGCTTCCACCGATGAACTGCACGTAACGGTAAAAGGGAGGGGCGGACACGGCGCCATGCCAGACCAGTGCGTGGACCCGGTGATGATCACCGCGCAACTGCTTGTAACCCTGCAACAGATAGTGAGCAGGTATGCTGACCCTGCAGTGCCTGCGGTATTGTCTTTTGGAAAAATAAACTCCGTGGGTGGGGCTACAAATATTATCCCCGGAGAGGTTCAGTTGCAGGGAACCTTCCGGACGATGAATGAGAAATGGCGCATGGAAGCCCACAAGCGCATGAAAAAAATTGCAGAGTCGCTCGCCAAAAGTATGGGTGGCGCCTGCGAATTCAACATCGTGAAGGGGTATCCTGTACTGTATAACGATGAGGTACTTGTTGCGCGGGCAAGGCGATGGTCAGAGGATTACCTCGGCAGGGAGAACGTGGTTGACCTGCCGTTGCGCATGACAGGTGAGGATTTTGCCTACTATGCGCAAGTGATGCCAGCCTGTTTCTACAGACTCGGAGTGGGCAATCCGGAACGGGGTATTACCTCTCCGGTACATACAGACACATTTGAAATTGACGAGGCAGCACTCGAGACAGGCATGGGGCTCATGTCCTGGCTGGCATTTCAGGAGCTGGCAGTGTGAGATAAACCCGGACTAAAAAGTTGAGGCTTCCCGAATTGGTCGGGAAGCCTCAACTTTTTTGAGCAATAA
>CAILQK010000081.1 GCA_903836265.1 uncultured Bacteroidota bacterium
GCGCTGTATGCTTCCAGTTTTGCCTTCAGCTTTTTATCCTTTACCAGCGCTGCGCGGGCCTTCACGCTGTCGCGCATGTTATCCAGCTGTGCTACAAGGAATCCGAGATCTTCCACCATGCGGAACAGGCGGTCGGCGGCTTCGCTTTTTTTGGCGTAGTCGAGATCGGGCTGTAGCGGATCGGGTGTCAGTGTCAGCGTTCCCTCTTCGGTGTATTTCCCGGCGTTGATGCGCACCTTGTAGTTGCCCGGATTGGCCATGCGGCCCATGAAACCGGCATAGACGCCCATTTCACCCTGTACGAGTACCCCTTTTGCCATTTTTGGGGGTGCGGTGCGCATATCCCAGCGAACTACGTTGATACCTTTCCGCTTGGTACCCGGGAACGAGACCAGTTTGTTGCCGGCGGCATCAAGAATATCAATAGTGACATCGCCGGTGGCCATTCGGTCTTTCAGGTAGTACTGGATTATGGCCTGTTCGCTGGCATTTGGCCCCGCGTAGGAGTCCGTGTTGGGGAATCCCTGTCCGTAGTGCCCGCTTGTAACCGCTGTGGGGCGGGTGGGGAGCATTGCGAGGTCTTTTTGCAGCAGTTCGGCAGACAGTTGCCGGAGCGGAGAGATGTCGTCAATGATAAAGATGCCTCGTCCGTGGGTGGCGATCACGAGGTCGCTGGTCCGTGGCTGAATCACCAGGTCGCGCACGGCCACCTGTTCGGGCATTTTTGATTTGTACAGCACCCAGGACTTTCCTGCGTCGTGGCTCATATAGAGGCCCATTTCCGTTCCGAGGAAAAGCAAATCGGGATTAACCAGGTCTTCGATGATTACATGGGCAAAACCCTGCAGATTCTGGTCGTTACTGATTACCATCCAGGTTTTTCCGCCGTCTTCCGACCGGGCGGCATAAGGCTTCATATCGCCGTAGGCGTGGTTATCGAAGGTGGCATACACGACATTGCGGTTGAAGCGACCGGGTGTGACGCGGCTCACCCATGCACCTTCGGGGATTCCTGTTATATTTTTTGAAAGGAGTTCCCAGTTTTTGCCGCCATCGCGGGTAACCTGCAGATTACCGTCGTCGGTACCCACGTAGAGGAGGTTTTCGTCGAGTGGTGACGGGCCGATGCTGAAAATCGTGCAGTGATTTTCAGCGGAGGTATTATCCACCGTTACACCGCCGCTCTGTGCCTGCTTCTGTTTTTCGGCATTGTTGGTGGTCAGGTCGGGCGAGATACGCTGCCAGCTTTTGCCACGGTCGCCGGATTTGAACAGATATTGTGCTCCCATGTAGATGGTGCCCGGGTTTTTGATTCCCCTGACGATGGGAGTGTTCCAGTTCCATCGGTATTTCTCGCCTTCCTGCAGCGGTTGTGGCTGGATGAACTGCGACTGATTGGTTTTGATATTGGTGCAGGTGATTTCACCGCCCTGACTTTCGCTGAAGACAAAATTCGGGTCCAGCGCGTCGGGTTGTACCCAGAAGCCATCGCCGCCACCGACACTTTCCCAGTCCCGGTTTTCGATACCGCCGGTGCTTTGGGAGGGTCCGCGCCAGGAGCCGTTGTCCTGCAGGCCACCATATACATAGTAGGGCGACTGCTCATCTGTCTGCACGTGATAGAACTGCGATACCGGGAGCGTGTTGAGGTGCGTCCATGTGACGCCCTGATCGAGGCTCATATAGACACCGCCGTCTGTACCGAGGTAGAGGTGATTGGTGGCGTTGGGATTGATCCAGAGAGCGTGGTGATCGGAGTGCACCCAGCCGCCTGCGTTGGAGGCTTCGCTGAAGGAATATCCGCCATCGGAGCTGATGGACAGAGAAAACGCCGGGCGGTACACCCGTTTGGGGTCTTTGGGGTCAACCACCAGCGTGCTGAAGTAGAAAGGGCGGGCGGTTACGTTTGGGTTGGCGCTCTGGTACTTCCATGATTCGCCGGCATCGGAGGAGATGAGCAGGCTTGTCTTTTCACTTTCCACGATTGCGAGCATATTGTCGGGCGCGCCGGGCGCGAGAGCGAGTGCGATACGGCCGAAAGTGCCTTCGGGGAGTCCGTTGGTAATTTTACGCCAGTTTTTGCCGCCATCGGTACTTTTATAGAGTGCACTGCCCGGGCCACCCGATACAAACGAGTATGGCGTGCGGCGGAACTGCCACATGGAGGCCAGCAGTACGTCCGGGTTGCGCGGGTCCATGATGATATCGGCGCATCCGGTCTTTTCGTCGGTGTATAGAATTTTCTCCCATGTTTTGCCGCCGTCGGAGGTTTTGTACAATCCGCGGTCGGGGCTGTCGCTCCAGAGTTTGCCGGGTACGGCCACGTAGGCTGTATTCCCGTCGGATGGGTGCAGCACGATTTTTGAGATATGCTCGGAATTTTCCAGTCCGATACGGCTCCAGTTTTTGCCGCCGTCGGTGGATTTGTACATCCCCATTCCGACAGACACACTGTTGCGCATATTGGATTCACCGGTACCTACCCACACCGTTTCGGGTTTATTCTGGTCAATCGCGATGGCGCCGACACTCTGGGGATATTTTTCAAAAACCGGTTCAAAGGTAAAACCGGCGGTTGTTGATTTCCAGACACCGCCGCCGGCCGTGCCGACGTACAGGATTTTGGGTGTTTTATTTACCCCTTCGATGGCAGTGATACGGCCGCCCATGACAGCCGGGCCGATGCTGCGCGCTTCGATAGCGCCGTAGGTAGAAGAGGATACTTTAGTTTGAGCAAAAGTGCCGGCTGCCATACCCAGCAGCATAAAAGAAAGAAGAAAGCGTTTCATAGTTATTTGATTTGGCCGGAAATAA
>CAILQK010000082.1 GCA_903836265.1 uncultured Bacteroidota bacterium
CGGACAATTTGTGAGCGTCGCACCGACTGAAGGAATCGTATGGATCAGAATGGGAGAAGCTCCGGGCGGCTCGGCTGTTCCCTACCTGCTCAACAATACCATCTGGGATTACATCAATCAGCTTCCCTGTGCCTCATCGGCTGTAAAAACGGAAACAGATAATTTGTTCAGTATTTATCCCAATCCGGCAACCGGGTCACTGACACTGGATTTGCCGGCAGGTATATTTCACGGCACCCTGAGTGATCTCTCCGGACGAAAGCTGCGGGAGTTTGCAACACTGCAGGGACATACCACGCTGGATGTTTCCGATATTTCTGCGGGTACATATCTGATATCGCTGAGTGAATACGGAGAGGGGACAAGAATAAGCAGGGTTATTTTCATTGCGGATTGAGCAAATCCGGTAATTTTGCCCGCTCTGACCTGTACACCAAACAAATTTCTGCGATGAAGCGGTTACCCAATTACGTCCGCGGTGCCTGGGAGGCCCCGACGGGCCCCGAAATCACACAACATAATGCCTACACCGGTGAAATCATATCGGTTGCCGGAGATACAAGCGATCCGGCGTCGGTGCTCGAGTACGGACGCAAAACGGGTGGTGCAGCGCTGCGCCGGATGACATTCTTCGAGCGTGGTCTGATGCTCAAACAGCTGGCGCTGTATCTGAGCGAGCGCAAGGAAGCCTACTATTCAGTTTCTCACCTGACGGGTGCTACCCGCACGGATTCCTGGATTGATATTGACGGAGGTATCGGAAACCTCTTTGCCTACGCATCCCTCCGGCGCCAGATGGGCAGTGAGCGTTTTTACGTTGATGGCCCCACCGTCGGGCTTTCCAAAGAAGGCACTTTTGTTGCCCAGCACGTGATGGTACCCAAACAGGGCGTTGCCATTCATATCAATGCGTTCAACTTTCCGGTATGGGGAATGCTGGAAAAATGTGCTGTGAACTGGCTGGCTGGCGTGCCTGCGGTCGTAAAGGCATCTGAAGTGACTTCTTTCCTGACCGAAATTGTAGTCCGGGATATTGTGAGCTGCGGCATCCTGCCCGAAGGCGCCCTTCAGTTCATAGGCGGCCCTGGCAGAAACCTGATCGAGCATGTGGAAATGCAGGATGTAGTTACTTTTACAGGCTCTGCCGCTACCGGACGGGTATTGAAATCGCACCCGCGGCTCATTTCTGAGTCGGTACCTTTCAACATGGAGGCAGACTCGCTGAATGCCATGGTACTGGGTGAAGATGCTGCACCGGGCACACCCGAGTTTGACATATTTATTAAAAATGTACGTTCAGAGATTACAGTGAAAGCGGGACAGAAATGTACTGCCGTGAGGCGCATCGTGGTGCCGGTACAGTTTCTGGAGGACGTACAGATACAGCTTGGCAAGGAGCTTTCCCGCACGAAAGTGGGTGATCCTTCGGTTGAGGGCGTGCGTATGGGCGCGCTCGTGAGCCGGACACAGCGGGAGCGGGTGTTGCAGAATCTCGGACTGCTCACCAGGTCGTCGTCGGTCGTATTCGGCGATCCGGACCGGTGCGAAGTCCTGGGGGCAGATCCGCAGAACGGGGCTTTCATGTCGCCATTACTGCTGCTGAATGAGCGCCCGTTTGAGGGGCAGGACTGTCACAATGTGGAAGCGTTTGGTCCGGTAGCCACGCTGATGCCCTGCACGGGGATAGCGGAAGCAATTGAGCTTGTCAACCTGGGCAAAGGTTCGCTGGTATCCACTATATGTACGATGAGTCCCGACATCGCATCTGAATTCCTGACGGGATCAGGTGCCTGGCACGGGCGCATGCTGATTTTGAACCGGGAATCGGCCAAAGAGAGTACCGGCCACGGCTCGCCCATGCCCATGCTGACGCACGGCGGACCCGGGCGAGCGGGAGGAGGCGAGGAAATGGGCGGGCTCAGGGGCGTGAAGCATTATTTGCAGCGCGTGGCACTCCAGGGGCACCCTACAATGCTTTCGGAGGTGACAAAAGTGTATCAGCGCGGAGGTGCGCGACCTGAAAGTGAAGTGCATCCATTCAGAAAACACTTCGAGGACCTTCGTGTAGGGGACACACTAACCACCGCCAATCACACTGTTTCGGAGACAGATATCACCAATTTTGCCAATGTATCCGGGGACAACTTCTATGCACACATGGATGTGACTTCACTGGAGGGCACACCGTTTACCGGTCGGGTGGCACACGGCTATTTCATCCTGTCGAAGGCAGCTGGATTGTTTGTTGATGCCCGCAAGGGGCCAGTACTGCTGAACTACGGACTGGATGAATGTCGGTTTCTGAAACCGGTTTATCCGGGCATGACTATTGGTGTAAAACTCACCGTCAGGGAAAAAATCGAAACCGAGCAGCGACCCGACGATACACTCCCGCCCCGCGGTATTGTGCGCTGGCAGGTAGATGTGTACGATGAAACCGGAGAAACAGTTGCATTGGCTGTGATATTGACCATGGTAAAAAAGAAATAAACGTCAGAAAATGTGAAAAGGGGCATCACTGTTTTTCAGCGAGCCCCCTTTCTGTTACAGGCTATTCCATTTTGAATATTATTTCATCTGAATCATCGTTCTGGTTCCCGAGTGCCTGTCTGTGAAAAGAGAATAGTACAGAACACCCGTAGTACCCGGAAGTGCCCGATCCAGCTGAATCGCATTATATCCTTTTGAATAAAGCCCCTTCTGCGTGTAAATGACGCGTCCTGATTCGTCGGTGATAATCAGTGTGGCTGATTGCGCTTCGGGCAGGTGAAAGCCGATTGTTGTGTGGTTCACAAACGGGTTAGGCTGATTCTGGTACAGCTCGAAGCCAACTTCACTGATAATATTTCTGTCGAAACGGAGTGCTGCATCAAGCCGGGCGTCAAGACCGGAATATGCTTCCGCCCTTGTGATCCGGCTGGAGATACCCAGCATTGCGCTCAGTCTGCCTGCTTTTCGTGCCGTAAAGGATACTGTAAACACATCGGATCCATCAACCGAGACAGTCAGCGCGTCATCAAACACGCCGAAGTTGCTTTCCGAGACCTTGTCGGATCTGACGATACCCGCTACCTCCAGTCCGTTGAGATTGAGTGTCATCTGATATCCCAGTACAGGTTCACCGGCTTTGAATGTCACATCAAATGTTTCTCCGGCCATTACCTGTCGGTCTTCCACGTCAAACATCATGGTTCCGTTTGTCCGGTCGTCGGCCTGCATGGCGGTATTTGCTATGGCTGTTCCGTTTACATCGCCGACTTTGACACCTGTGAAATGTTTGTCGGTCTGGTTCATGAGTGCGTTCTGGACAGAAATATACTCCCGGATGGTATCTGCAAACGGATTCATCGGATTGGTGAATACCTGCGTCTTGTCCACAAACCTCCAGGAGGTATTGCCGGGCAATTCGGTGTAGATGCCGAGAATCAGTTTGCGCAGCTCCACAATATCGAAGGTCGTAATGGAACCCGACCGGTTGGCATCGGCAGCAATCATCCTGTACGGACTTCCCAGGGGTGATATACCGAGAATATGGCGGGATATCAATACCAGGTCGTAGGTGGTTACACCGTTCAGGGCACTGTCGTCCCTGTCGGCTGTAATATCAAATCCGGAAGCTGCTGGTACCGAATGGAATATCTTGTAAACACCCAGACTGTCGGTCATATCAAGGAAACTGAACGGAACGGAAAGTGTGGAGGCTCCTTCGATTTTTGCGATGGCTTCCTCTACCCCATTGTTTTCCTCCGTTTTCAGTGCACCGGAAACATTAATCTTGTCGCTGTTGGGGCAGTTGCCGTCGTTATCCTGAATGATAACATACATTTCACAATAGCCTGCGTTTCCGGACAGGTCTTCAGACCACACTTCCACGCACTGGGTGCCCAGTTCATTACAATCGAACGTCACCGTTGTAACCGGGCTGCCATTCGCATCCAGCGGGAACCCGGAGCCGGTTCCGCATTTGCGCACGCCCGTACGCAGGAGCTGCTTCTGTGTGTGATTGTCTTCAGTGAACTGCAGCAAATCCAGATCGTTCAGGGATATCATACCTGTTGGCATGATATTCACGCTGAGTCCGTTGAAGCATACCACCGTTGGCGCCTTGCAGTCTTTGATTTCGACCGGGTACTCGCAGACAGTTTCATTTCCGCATCCATCGCTGACCAGCCACTTTATTTTATGTTTGCCATAAGGCAGTTGCGGCGTGACGAAGGTATTCTGTGCCTGTTGAGTGTTAAACTTCACATAAGCCGTCTTCTTGTTGCCTGTGACTACTTCCTGGATGGCAAAACCCCACTTCTGGTTTGGTGCTACCGGACGGTTGTCGAACTGTCGGGCAACTGAATTGCCTGACAGGTTGTTGTAGGGCACATTATTCCAGCCCAGGCCACCGGGCTGGCTGCCCAGCTGTGTGCTGTTGATCAGTGTTTCCATTGTACCATCGCCGTCGAGGTCGAGCAGCAGCTGGTATTCGAAACTGATATTGGAGCCACTGCAGGCATCTGTAGCTGTCAGGCTTATTTCAGATGGCGCCTCGCAAAGATCATGGGAGGAGTTGGCCAGATCCCACCAGTACATTTCATTCCACAGACTGGCATCGTTGGCAGTTTCGTCGCAAATGTTGCCGGCCGATGCAGCGTCGTTGCACGACGCCACCGGATCCTGGGAATCGGTGATTTTGATGATCTGTTTGTACAAATAACAGTTTGCTCCGGCACTGAAGAACACCGAGTAGTTGGTTGCCTGTGCGTCGTTGGGATTCACCTTCACGACAGTTGACTTCCAGGGATCGCCTGCCGTCTGGATCGGAGAGACGATCGGCCCAGGCAGGTTTGTGGCATGATTTGTGGCAACATTCGGGTTCGGGTTGGGCACTTCAATACAACCTCCATTCGGGTCGAATGTACACCAGTTGATGATTCGCCAGTTGCGTTCTATCTTGAAACAGGCATCGGGTACTACTGTGAAAATTTCATCTTCGTAAGTTACTCCGAGGAGTTCACAGTCTTCTCCGTAAAAAGCTGGTTCATCATAATTTCCTGTTCCATCGCAGAAAGTGCCGATCTTGTCGTCAGGGAAGCGTACATAGTAATCCTGCAGATACTCCACCACAATACGCTGGGCGCACTGTGTGGCATTTCCGGCGCAGTCGAACGCCCGGAATGTACGGACTACCGTTCCTTTATTGCAAAGGGTATCAAACTGGGTGTAATTGTTGGTCACCTTGATGGTATCCACACAGCAGTTGTCCATGCTGGTGGCAAAACCGTAGTTGCCCAGAGATGGGTCGAACTGCTCGCATGTGACAGTCACATTTACCGGAGCCGAGCAGGTGGGTTTGGTTTTGTCATCCACCAGTACCTGTACCATACAGTCATTGTAATGGCCCTCGAAAGTATCTACAGCTGCGACCCCGTTACCGGTTACGATATCGTAGGCACGGAAAACCACAGTGATGGTATCTCCGATATCGGCGCAGCAGAACTTCACCTGATCATCAAATACGGAGTTGTCATCGCAACTGTTTACATCCATTCGACGCACCTTGAATGACAGGACCGGGGTACAGTTGTCATAGGATCCATTATCAAATGTTGTCGCATCCACATAGGCCTCTCCGCCGCCTGTGATTCCCACCTGTGTGAGCTGATCGCAGGCAGCTACCGGCGGCACCAGATCGGCTACTGTCAGTTTGAAATTGCAGGCCGAGGTATTTCCGCACTCATCCTCTGCCGTGTACTGCACTGTATAGATGCTGTTGTTGGGCAGACAGTTTGTGTAGGGGAACACAGCCAGGGTATCGGCGTTCCAGTAGTTGTTGCCGGGGAAGTCGGACAGTTGCCCGGGCACCGTGAAGGTAACCAGATTGGATGTATTGAAATCAATACCCGTCACTTTCGCCTCCAGATTGACTATATCCGAGCATCCTTCCGTCAGAATCATCTCAGGAAGGGCTGCGGTGGCGCAGCAACTGGTCGGATCCACCGATACTGTGATATCACCGGGGCATGCAAACTGCGGACCACCCGCATCTTCCACCAGAATACGCTGGAGGTGATTTATGGCATTACCGGCGCCCGTGGGCACGCAGGTATTGCTGATAATCCAGGTACGGTATATTTCATAGCTTCCCTTGCAGATTTCAAGACGGACATCGGTATAGCCGATGGAAGCGGAGCAATAGCCCCCCTGCCCTATCGGCGCTCCGTTAACCGAAGGCTGACCCGTTACGGCCGGGGCCGCGGCACCCGGATTCAGGTAGGCACTCTCACAGTTCACCGTGATGTCGGCCGGCAGATCCACTTCTGCCAGACTGAACGGTATCATTGTAATCGTATGGGAGCAGCTGCTCTGGTTGTTCCACGCATCCGTCACTACAAAGGTCCGGTCGATCAC
>CAILQK010000083.1 GCA_903836265.1 uncultured Bacteroidota bacterium
ATCAATTTTTCCTTTCAGGAAGGAAACAACCTGTTGCTCTGGTACGGGGAACAGGTACTTCTCCTGAATTTCTTATTGCATGCAGGGCAGCTTCAAGTTCAAATGATGTGACTACTCTCCTCCTTTCTCCTATTCTCTCAAACATATTGTCAATACGCCCCCTGTACATAATTTCCCGTGTGTGTTCATTGACAATGGCAACTTCCGGTGTAACGGTAATTCCCAGTTCCTCGGCTTTTTCTGCAGCCAGCTCTGAAGTACATTTGAAAGGAAGCCGATATTTTTCCTGAAATAAAGCGACGGTAGTATCATTGGATAGCGGATTGGGAAACAGTGCAACAAATCCGGTACTGTCGCAAGCGTACTGCCTGTGAATGTCAATGATGCGGTCAGTGTAAGCCTGTGTAATTCTACATTCCTCGAGCAGAAAAAAATAGACGGTGAAACTGTCTCGGCTGCTTTGTGCATACACATTCAGCCCTGTAAACAGGATAAGGATCGAGAGGTAAATTCGATTATTCATTTCGCATTTTTTTGAAAAGTTTGCTTCTGTTGTTACGGCTGACGGGAATTTCAACCCCCCCGGCATCAACCAGATTTCCGGAAAAAGCCCTGATTTTTTCCAGACTGACTATATATGAGCGATGAACACGATAAAATTTTTTTGCCGGCAGCAATTTTTCTATGTTTTTCAGTCTCTCATATATCAAAAACCGGTCACTCGCAGTGTGAATGGAGACATATTCATTGTACGACTGTATATAGATAATTTCCTGAAGCGCAAGTTTAACCAGCCTTCCGTTACTTCTGATAGTCAGACCGCTTTGATCAGATTCCTTATGGTACAGATTTGCATCCGGAAGACCTGTTGCCTTGAGTGCCTTGATTTCCAGCAATTCTTCAGCTTTTGTGATGGCTCTTGCAAACCGCTCAAAAGAAAAGGGTTTGAGAAGGTAGTCGGCAGCGTCCAGTTCGTAGGCATCCAGAGCAAATTCGGAATATGCGGTGGTGAATATTACAGCTGGCCCGGAACCCATCATTCTAACCAGTTCCAGGCCAGTATGCTGTGGCATGGCTATGTCGAGAAAGAGGATATGGCATTGATTTTCTCTCAACCAGCTCATCGCTTCGACTACACTTGTGAATTTACCGAGTAAAACACAGTTCTCCAGGCGACTCAGGTATCGTTCAATGATTCTTGTCGCTGGCAACTCGTCGTCAATTACTATGCATCTGATCTGCTCCATGTATTTCCACTTTAATCTTGAAAGTATCCGGGGTTTTGTCAATATCCAGCAGATATCTGTTGTGGTAAAAAATACTCAGTCGTTCCTTCACGTTCCTGAGCCCCAGTCCTCTTTCAGAGAGATTCACCGACCCGGGTTGAAAGGTATTCACTACACTGAATTCGATTTTTTGTGCACTTGATTTAAGTTCAATACGGGCGAATGATCTGGGGTTAATTGAAAAATCGCAATGTTTCAGCGCATTTTCAACCAAAGGAACCAGCAACATGGGTAATATATAACCACCAGTAACAGATCTGCTGAAGACTATGTTATACCGGTTGTCTGATTTGAGTTGAAAAAGCCAGATCAGCGTTTCTATTTGCCTGACTTCCTTTTCTATCGGAAATTCTGTTTGTTCTTCATCGAGATAAATGGTATACCTCAACATATCTGATAATTTCAGCAACGCTTCACCCGCGTGCTCGTTCTGTTCGATTACCAGTGAATAAATATTGTTTAAAGTATTGAAAAGGGAATGGGGTTGTATTTGCGCCTGTAACAAAGCCAGGTGTACTTTAGACTGCTGCTGTTGCTGTCTGAGCAAATTTCTCTCCGATTCCTTCAAAAATTTGCTGTAAAGCACCAGTGCAGATACTACGTATGCCGAAAATGTACTCAAAAAGTAGAAAAGAAATCTTGGCTCCCGATCTCTGAAAAAAAACAGTTTGGCATTCTCGGGTAGAAGATAATGCTCAAAGTGAGCCCTCAGCAGGGAAATGATCAATAGCAGAATCAGGGTATAGAACAAGTTTTTTGCCGTTTCCCCGCGCAAATAATACCTGCTCATCAGATAATAATTGCCATAATGCAATACTGATGACCAACCTGAAATGTAGGCACTCCGTATCATTGCAAACTGGAACCCCATCGTAAATGAAAAGGTCATGGCTATGACAACGTACAGGGACAACCAAATCCCGATGTCTATTTTGTATCTTTCAGGCACATTCATTTGAGTGATCAATCTTCCGGCAAAGTTGAACCCCTTTCGGTTGTCAATTTGCAGAATTCAATGAAGTGTACTGATTATTCAATGGAAAGGCAATACCGGAAGCTGATAGCCACCCGAGTCAAACCTGACTCCCGGCATGGCGGGCCAGTCGGCCGGACTGATACCGGTTCGATCAAGATAGACGGTGCGCAGGTTTCTCAAAGAAGTGAGTGCCCGGAGCCCTGCGGCTGTAACAGCGGTACCCGACAGATTCAGCACGCGGAGTTGCTTCATTCCGGAGAGTGCAGGCATTTGTTTATCCGTGATGTTGGCGCCTGCCAGCGACAGGCGCGTCAGGTGTGTAAAATAACTCAGCATACCGAGCGAGGACTCTGACATACTGCACTTTCCCAGATCGAGTATGAGCAGTTGTGGTGAAAGTTCTGTCAGCAGGATGAAGACGGAGTCGGCGGGCTGGGGAAGATTGACCAGACTCACCCGCAGCCAGCCGGACGATGCTGAAACAGGCGTAACGGATACTCCCGCCTTTTTCAGCCGTGAAATGATTCCGGGCGATGCTGCTGTCGTGTTTTCGTCCGGAAAGATGCCGGTTTCCGGTGCTTCTACACCGCCGTTGTTACACCACAGATCAATCAGTTTTCTGATCGGGGGAGCCGGGTTAGCCTCCTGTACGCTCCTGTTCACTGGTGCTCCCAGGCTGATCCACCATTGAAGTATTTCCAGTTCGGCGGAGGTCAGTGCCGGTTTCCCTTTGGGCGGCATATGTTCTTCGTGGCCTTCGGGCAACTGGCAACGCCGGATCAGCTCGCTCTGTTCGGGCTGTCCCGACACAATCACGGCCCCTGAATCGCCCCCCCGGAGTATGTCGGCGTGATTGTCGAGCCGGAGTCCTCCCTTCTGTTTGCCTGATCCATGGCATGATACGCATTTTTCACTCAAAATCACGCTGGCAATATCCCTGTAAATATCAGCCTGAGCGGTATCGGAAGGCCGTTCTGGTTCAGCGGCCGGAGTCAGCTTCAGGAAATCGCTCCCGTGCGTGAGCGCGCCTCCGTAGTGGCCCGCGCACACGAGCAGGAGGGCTGTCAGTGCTGAAAGTGATTTCATCGGGGAAAAAACACAGCCGGTGGCAGCGACTGCGGTCAGTACACCCAGCCATCGGTGCCAGAAAAGCGTATCGGCATCATATTCGCCCGAGGAGGCCAGCCACCAGCCGCTCGCACAGGACAAAACAGCGGAGGCTGCTCCGGCGCCAAACAACCAGGGCAGCGAGGGCCTGAGCGACCGGTACTGCCCTGTTTCAGCCAGTCGCTGAAACAAAACAGCCAGCAGGATGAGGCCGATTGGCAGGTGGACGAGGATCGGGTGGAGGTTCATATTCAATATCCGTATTTCCCTTTCCAGTCTTCCCGCAGCTTGCCACGTACTTTCTCTTCAGCGGCATTGGCGCCCGGATGGTAAAAAATCGTGCCGTTCAGCTCGGCAGGCAGGTTATCCTGTTGCACGAAATTTCCTTCAAAATCGTGGGCATACTGGTAGCCTTGCCCGTAATTCAGTTGCTTCATCAGTTGAGTGGGGGCGTTGCGAAGGTGCAGAGGAACGGGTAGGCTGCCCGTCTGTTTCACGGTGGCAAGGGCGTTATTGATCGCCATGTATCCACTGTTGCTTTTGGCTGAAGTGGCCAGATATATAGCGCATTGCGACAGAATAATTCGGGCCTCGGGCATTCCGATCATCCGGACGGCATCCATGGTGGTGGTGGCCAGCAACAGGGCGTTGGGGTTGGCCAGCCCGATATCCTCGGAGGCAAGAATAACCATGCGGCGTGCGATGAATTCGATATCTTCACCACCGTCAAGCATTCGGGCAAGCCAGTAAACGGCTGCATTCGGATCGCTTCCCCGCATGCTTTTGATAAAAGCGGAGATAATATCGTAGTGTTGCTCTCCGGCCTTGTCGTACAGACCGGGATTTTCCTGAATCAGGCTTTTCACCAGGTCATTGGTGATAATGAGCTTTTCTCCCGGCTTCCGGTAGTTGGCGATGAGCTCCAGCGCATTGAGCAGGCGGCGGGCGTCGCCTCCCGAGTACAGGAGCAGCGCCTCATACTCCCATACTTCTATATCCTGTTTCCCGAGTATTTCATCGTCGCGCAGCGCACGGTCAACCAGTCCGGTCAGTTCATCCTTGTCCAGCGGCTTCAGTACATACACCTGGCAGCGGGAGAGCAGGGCCGGAATCACCTCGAAAGAGGGATTTTCGGTAGTGGCGCCGATCAGCGTAACGATACCACGCTCCACAGCGCCCAGCAGTGCATCCTGCTGGCTTTTGGAAAAACGGTGTATTTCATCTATGAACAGAATGGCGCCACGCTGCTGAAACAGATTTTGTTTGTCGGCCTGCTCAATGGCATCGCGCACATCCCTGACACCTGCGCTGATCGCAGAGAGCTGGAAAAATGGTTTGTCGAGCAATCGGGCGATCATCTGTGCCAGGGTGGTTTTTCCAACACCGGGTGGCCCCCAGAGAATAAAAGAAGGGATTTTTCCGCGCTCTATGGCCTGCCTGAGCACCGCACCATCGCCCACAAGATGTTGCTGCCCCACATAGGCATCCAGGGATAGCGGTCTCATTCTTTCGGCAAGTGGCGTCATATCGGATTGAATTATGAGCCAAAGTTACAGCGACGAATGATCGCCCGCCATACCTTTGCAGTCAAGAATGAAAATTATTCCATGAAAAGACTGTACATCTCCGCTTTTGTCGCACTCATTTGTCTGCTGACAACCCGCTGCGCCGGCCCCAGAATCACCAATGCCCCAAAACCGCCGGAGTCGTACAGCAAATATGAAGATACGCCCCTGTTGTCGTATCTCACTGTTCCTGTCAACATTGGTGTGGATGAACTGACCCGCTCGCTGAACAAGAGTACCTCCGGTGAAGCCCTGTACGAGGATTTTTCATTCACAGACAACAATAACGACGGACTGATGCTGAGCATCTGGAAAAGTCAGAATATCAGTCTCTCTTTTTACGGAAATACCATCAAATACCGTATCCCGCTGAAAATATGGGTGAAGAAAGACCTCCTTTTCGGGGCAGCGGCCGAAGCGGAAGGGGAACTGGCCCTCAATTTCAAAACAACATACAAGCTGAATACTGACTGGACAATTGCTACTGAAACCGAGGTGGAGTGGCATGAATGGCTCGCAAGACCCGTACTGAAAACAGGGTTGGGCAGTATCAGCGTGGAAACTGTTGCCAATGTGGCGCTCAACAGAAGCAAGAGAGCCATCGCAAAGGCGCTCGATGAATATGTGGCAGAAGAAATCAACCTGCAACCCTATGTACAGGCTGCCTGGAACGCTGTCCAGGAACCGGTGCTGCTTGACGAGCAATACCAGATGTGGACCAAAACCACGCCGCTGAGTATCAGTATGACACCCATACAAACGGTTGGTAATGCTATTCAGGCGAAAATAGCCATTGAATGCATGAATGACGTGACTTTTGGCAAGGAACCATCCTTCAGACCCAACTCGGTGCTCCCCGCGCTGACTATGGTGGATGATGTTCCCGAAGAATTTGTGATGCAGTTTGCTGCGGAAGTGCCGTTTTCGGAAGCGGAGCGCCTCGCCAGAGAGGCCATGACCGGACAAATATTTGAATCAGGAAAAAATAAAGTCAAAATCGAAGATGTCCGGTTGTGGGGCAGTAACGACAAAGTGGTGGTGAATACCCGCCTGAGCGGATCCTTTAACGGAGAAATTTATTTCATTGGCAAGCCGGAATTCAATGCCGCAGACAATACCATCGAGGTCAAAGACCTTGATTTTCATATAGATACCAAAAATACGCTGCTCCGTTCCGCTTCCTGGCTGTTCAAGGGGCCCATCCGTAAAAAAATGGCATCCGCCATGGAGTTCCCGCTGGCTGAAAACATCGGCGCCGTCAAATCATCGGCACAGGCTTCTCTCTCCGGTTACGAGATTCAACCCGGAATCATACTGAACGGACTGCTGGATTCGGTGGGTGTACAACAGGTGCGCGTTACACCCGCAGGCATACGCGCTGATCTTTTTTCAAAAGGAAAAGTGGGAGTTGACGTGAAGGGATTGTAATGATTCCGGATATTTCTATACCTTTCCCCGCAAATACTGATTACATGAAAAGTCTCGCTCCCGCCACTGTACTGCTGGCTTTCGTCGCCTTTGCCGCGTATCTCTGTCTGCCTGTAACGGGAAATGTCAGAATGCCTTCAGGTGCTTCCGAAGAAAACGGCAAGTTGCGCCGTGAATGGATGAAAAAACTCCTCGCCGACCCGGCAACGGGCGAAATTCCTGCAGGTATCCAGTTTCTTGAACAGCAGTTCGCCGCTCAAATGGATCAGCCCGCCGCCAACCGGTCCGGTGGAGACTGGACCAACAGAGGACCGTACAATTATGGAGGACGTACACGTACAGTAGTGCTCGACGTAACCAACGAAAACCGTATTGTCGCCGGCGGTGTATCCGGAGGCGTTTGGCTCAGCGAAGACGGCGGACAATCGTGGAGGCGTACCACACCACTTAATGCGCACCCCGGTTGCGTCAGTATCGCACAGGATACCCGCCCGGGCAAGACCAATATCTGGTACTATCTCAGCGGTGAAGTATATGGGACCTCTGCCGGCGCTACCGGGGCATTTTACCTTGGCGACGGACTTTTCAAGAGCACCGACGGGGGCAATACGTGGGCTCCCGTATCCTCAACAGCAGGAGGCAATCAGCAGGGACTGACTACCCTGTACCAGAGTGGCTGGCGCGTTATCACCGATCCTTCTGCGCCCATTGATCAGGATGTGGTTTACATGGCTACCATCAACGCCATATACCGCACTTCCAACGGGGGAACCAGCTGGACAGCTGTTCGCTCCGGTAACCTGTCGGGTAACTGGTCATATTTTACCGATGTGGCTGTCACCTCCACCGGCGTTCTCTATGCAACACTCAGTTCTGACGGCAATACAAAAGGTATATGGAGAAGTACAGACGGTACAACCTGGACCAATATCAATCCGTCCTTTATGCCGGCTGCCTACAACAGAATAGTAATAGGTATCAACCCGAATGATGAAAATGAGGTGTACTTTTTCGGAACCACTCCGGGAACCGGACATCTGACCACTTATATCGATTCCGAGGACTGGACCAGCCTTTACAAATATACTTATGTCAGTGGAGATGGCTCGGGAGCAGGAGGCGAGTGGGCCGATCTTTCTGCAAATCTGCCCAGTGAGGGAACCCAGTTCGACCAGTGTGCCGCGCAGGGTGGTTATGACCTGGTTGTAAAGGTTCAACCGGGTACCGGGCATGTATTTATAGGAGGAACCAATGTGTGGCGCAGTACCACGGCATTCAAAACAGCCTCTGCCACAACAAAAATCGGTGGTTACAAAATCGGCACCACCCTGCCATTCTTCGAAATTTATCCCGAACACCATCCAGACGTACACGATCTGGTGTTCCTGCCTTCCAATCCCAACGTACTGATTTCCGGCAGCGATGGTGGCATACATCGCACTGAAAACTGTCTGGCCCCCTATGTTGAATGGACCAGACTGAACAACGGATACCTCACCACGCAGTTCTACACCATTGTGCTGGATAAAAATGCTCCCGGCGACAACACCCTCCTGGGTGGTTTGCAGGACAATGGAAATTTCTTTGTGAACTCCTCCAGTCCGAATGCACTCTGGAAGCAAACGGTAAATGGCGATGGCGCTTTCGGCGCAGTAGCTCCCAACAAGGAGTATTATGTGCTTTCCATACAGCAGGGAAGGGTAGCCAAGGTTAAAATGGACGCTCAGGGCAATGTACAGGCATTCCGCCGTATAGATCCTGTGGGCCCCGCCAAGAGCGACTATATGTTTATCAACCCGCTTGCCATGGATCCCAACGATGCCAATGTGCTGTATCTGCCCGCAGGCCGCAAGTTCTACCGACAGGATCAGCTCGGAAGCATTGCGCTCACAGGCGAGTGGGATACCCTCGCGCAGGGCTGGGTGCAGTTTCCTGATACCCTGACCACTGGCGAATTCTCTGCGGTATCTGTTTCTCAGGAGAATCCACAGCACCGGGTTTATCTCGGAACAAGCAATAACAAGCTGTTCCGCATAGACAATGCCCATCAGGGAATACCCGCTGTAACCACCCTGACATCTCCGCTCACCAACAACGCAGCCAATGTCAACTGTATTGCTGTTGATCCCCGCAATGCCGACAGGATTGTGGTGGTATATTCCAATTACAATATCTACAGTCTCTACCTGAGTGAAGACGGCGGTTCCACCTGGAAAAAAGTGGGTGGAAACCTTGAAGCTGCCGTTGGAGGTTCCGGCAACGCGCCTTCCATCCGCTGGGTGAATATTCTGCCACAGCCTGACGGAAAAACAAAATACTTCTGCGGTACCAGTGTGGGCCTTTACAGCGCAGATACACTGTTGTTGCATGCCACAGGACAGCCGGGTACTCAATGGGTGCAGGAAGGTCCGGATGCCATAGGAAGCACGGTTGTCAGTTATGTGGAATCTCGTCCTTCCGACGGTCTTGTAGTTGCCGGCACCCATGGTAACGGGATGTTCACCGCTTCATTCTCAGCTGTTTCTGCAGCCGGTGAGCCTGTTTCTTTCAGCAAAGTACACATCACACCCAACCCTGCCACCGATTTTATCCGTCTTGATCTCGACGAGAGCTGGAAAGGAGGTGCCAGGCTATCGCTTTTCGATCTGAAAGGCACGCTCGTCCGTCAAAAACAATTCACAGGCAATCAGGTCACCCTCGATCTGCAGGAGCTCCCCCGGGGTATTTATCTGTGGTCAGTGCAGGCGCCCGGCAGGAAGGACTCTGGTAAAATCATGTTGCAGTAAATGAGAATTACGTTCAGAAATCTGTTGACTCTGCTGGTATCTGTGCCTTTTCTGGTACTGCACTCCTGCAAAAAAGAGGAAGCAAAAGGTTGTGACGAACTGGAAGAGTCATCCGGCCGGATTCGTTTCGATTCTATGGCAGTAGGCCAGAAAAGCAAATACCTCGGCTTGCTCGGCGAGGAGTATTTTGCCAATAACAATATATTCCGCTACACCACCGATACCCTGATCTGGGAGGTTGTCGGGCATGATGCCAACGGATATCTCATCCGCGAGTCCATGAAATATGTCGGTTCAGAGCCCGAATCTCCCTGGTATGCCTACACCAAAGACCTGGTATTCGAGTTCTATCTGAACTTCGACAACGATACTTTGCGTGTAACAGAACCGGGCAAAGATTTTCTCAGCTCCCGTCTGGCGGGGTACAGAACCGATGACTGGCGACTGCCCCTGAACGATTTCAACGGCGATTATCTGCAGGTGGAAGGGTGGAAAACCTCACTCGGCTATTGCTCATGCCGCAGGGAAGCATATACCACGGATTATGAACAGCTCGGAGCTGCCTACCCGCGCCTGAATGTCCTGGTGGACAATCGCGCTATGGCCTTTGACGGAAACGGTGAAACCTTTGTCTATTCAAAGCGTTACGGAATCGTCAGGATCACTCTGTACAGTCCGTGGACGCAGCGGGGGGAAGCCTGGAATCTGTTGCCCTGACTATGCATATCGTTATCATCGGAAACGGAATAGCAGGGGTAACCGCCGCCAGGCATATCAGGAAACTGGGCGACCACTGTATTACCATGATTTCCGATGAATCATTGCGGCCTTTTGCCCGAACAGCCCTGATGTATGTATTTATGGGCCAACTGACGCTGAAAAGTACGCAACTGTATGAAGACTGGTTCTGGGAAAAAAACCGGATCGGGCGCGTACATGCACGCGTGAGGGAGGTAAATACACTCAGGCAGGAAGTTGCTCTTGAAAGTGGCGGGTCTGTTTCATACGACAGACTCGTGATTGCCACCGGCTCCATACCCGCAAAACCCGGTATTCCGGGTGAAAATTTGTCCGGTGTACAACATCTGTACCACCTGAGTGATCTGGATACGCTCGAAAATCATGTCAGGTCAACACGGCACGCGGTAGTGCTGGGGGGCGGGCTGACCGGCATTGAGCTGGTGGAAATGCTGCTCTCAAGGGGTTTGCAGGTCACGTTTATAGTCAGGGAGAATACTTTCATGTCCAGGCAAATTACGGCCGAAGAGAGCAGTATGATTACCCGCCTCATCAGGGAACACGGTGTCGATTTGCGTTTGAACAGCGGAATCAGGGAAATAAAGGGTCAAACTTGTGTGAAATCGGTTGTCCTCGCCGATGGTACAGAAATTCCGTGCGAACTGCTTGGTATCACAATCGGGGTGTCACCTGCCACAGGTTTCCTGTCCGGAACGGATATTGAAACCGGTCGCGGAATTCTGGTGGATGATTACCTGTGTACTTCCGTTGCCGGTATTTACGCTGCAGGCGACTGCGCGCAGCTGCGCGCACCTGCCCCCGCGCGAGGTGCCGTTGAACCGCTCTGGTACACGGCAAGAGCGATGGGAGAGTGCGCAGCCCACAATGTTTGCGGTGTCGCTACGGTCTATGAACAGCGGATATGGTACAACTCGGCCCGTTTTTTCGATACTGAATACCAGATATATGGCCATGTACCCGCCATCACCCCCGATGGTATCCGGAGTTTGTACTGGGAGCACAAGTCAGGCAGGAAATCGGTGAGAATCAATTATGAAGCTGAAACAGGAAGCGTCACCGGATTCCAGACTGTGGGGATCCGGTACCGGCAAGAGGTTTGCGAACAATGGATTCATGCCCGGAAACCGGTTTCCGCAGTGCTGACCGAACTGGCAAAAGCCAACTTTGATCCTGAATTTTCAAGACGGTATGAGGCAGAAATTGGTATGTTTTTTCAACAGCAAACAGCCGGGAAGCCATGAATACATCCCCCGATGAAAGCCTGTCGCTTGCCCGGACGTACCCGGCGGGCATACGACCTTTACAGAAAGTGGCACTTGCGTGTTGCAGCCTGGCGCTGCTGTGTCTCGTGCTTTCTCTGAACAGTCACCCGATCTTGCAGCTTGTACTCATTGCACTGGCCACACTGACCGGACTTGCTGCGGGTGCGTTATGGTATAACCGCAGCGTGGCTGGCTGGCTCGCCGGTGTGTTCATTTCCGGCTTTTATGTATGTCTGTACTGGTATCCGGCTCCTTTGTCAGGACTTGTCCAGTTGCTCGATCCGCTGAGTTACCTGATGCGCGGCCGTCCATCCGATCAATGGTTTCTGTATGGATTCAGTTACACTGCACTTGTACTCATCATGGGTATCCGTTTCATGTACAAGTATCGCCGGAACGCCTATCAACGCTGGAGAACCATTTCGGTCATGTTTTTTCAGTTGATATTCAGCTTTCTGATACCCGCCTGGATGATGGCCATGAACCAGCCGGAGTATTATTTTACCTACTTCTGGCCGTTGAAGTACGAATACCTCTTTCCTGATCATATCGGCTGGCTGACGGGCAGTTATGTGCATACCGGTATTTTTCTGGTATGCTGGGGCGCCATTATGAGCTTCATTGCGGTACCTGTACTCACCTGGTATTTCGGCAAGCGCTGGTATTGTTCATGGGTATGCGGGTGCGGGGCACTGGCAGAAACCGCCGGTGATCCGTACAGATCGCTGTCGGACAAATCATTGCGCGCCTGGCAAGTGGAGCGCTGGATGATTCACGGCGTACTCGTATTTATCATACTGGCCACCCTGTTGCTCTGGCTGAACTCCTGGAAACAGGGCAGTTTGCTGGGCAGTTATTCGCATATCTTCTCCAGATCATACTCTTTCCTTATTGGTTCCATGTTCTCCGGGGTTATCGGCACCGGATTTTACCCGATTCTGGGTAGCAGGGTATGGTGCAGGTTCGGTTGTCCGCAGGCCGCCATTCTTGGCATTATACAGCGGCGCTGGTCGCGTTTCCGGATCACCACCAACGGAGGACAGTGTATATCCTGCGGAAACTGCTCGGAATATTGTGAAATGGGTATTGACGTAAAAAGTTATGCGCAGCGTGGTGAAGATATTGTCAGGGCCAGTTGTGTGGGCTGTGGTATTTGCTCTGCAGTTTGTCCGAGGGGCGTACTGAAACTTGAGAATGGAACTGTCAAACTTTGAAAGATGTACAGAATAACGTGGATTTTACTGCTTTTATGCAGCAAAGCTGTTGCGCAGCAGGAAATATCGCTTACACCGGAGTGGAAAAGAAGTTTTGGCATGCGCGACAATACCAGTCGCGACACACTCACACACGCAGCGCACGACCGCGACGGGAACATCATTCTCGCTGGTGGTACAGAAAAAGATTCCTCTTTTTCGGATATCCTGATCAGAAAATTGTCGCCCGACGGTGAACTGCAGTGGTCGTACAAATACAGTACCGGCCGCGGGGTGGGTTACGATCTGCCGCTCAACCTGTTCGTCAGTCGCGATGATGAGGTGGTCGTTGTCGGATACGCCCGTTCGACTTACTACCACCAGCATGCCGGTCTGTATGCCTTCAAACTCGGTAAAGACGGTAACTTGCTGTGGGACAAGGAAATAACAGCCTGTACTTTGCCCGATCAGTGGTTCGGAACAGATGATTACCATGCGTTTCTCGACGATGAATCCAATTTGTATGTCACCTTTACCCGACATATCGAGTCAGAGCAGACCAATACAACCTATTTTCATGCCTACAACCCGGATGGGGTACTCTTTCAGCAGGAGGCTATTTCGGGGGTTGGGCAGTCGGTTTCGGGTGGCGCGTTTGCGCTGAGTACCACCCACGACTTTGATGGCAATTTCGTGTATACCATCTGGGGTGATGAATCCAGTCCGGGATATTATTTCCGGCGGGTCAATCCGAAGATAGCCACCGACGAAATCACGCCGGTTTCACTTCAATTCTTGCCTGATACCGCCGTAGCCCTGTTCCACTACTATTTTTACGGTACACCGGTAAAAGTTTATCACGGCTTCAACGGACATACCTGGATCGTGGCCAATTTCGGATTGTTCGGGCCGGATCAGGTCATCGTACTGGATGTGGACGCTGCCGATTACGCCCGATATTTGTATGTTTCGCCCAAAAATGCACTTCTGGAGTGCAATAATGCTATTTACACTGCAGACAATACCCTGTTAATCAGCGGAACAGATCGTTCAGTGGCAGGTGTTCCACGAGGTTTTATTTACGAACTGAATGAGAACGGTGCGGTGACAAGAAACAGAAATATTACCCATCCGGGTGGATTTCTTCCCTATGGTTTTGAGCAGTTTGATGATAAATATCTGATGAGCGGCTCAGTTCCGCAGGCTGGCAGTGCAGCCGTCAAGGCAGTTTCGACAGCTACCCTGGATGAACTGTGGAGTCACGAGACCACCGTACCGCCGGGAGAGTTGTTTGCCGGCAACAATGCACTGATAACAGATCCGCAGCAAGTTATCCTGGCGGGCACTTTCCGGTCGAAAAAATACCCGCAGATTATTCCCTACACCGAGCATCGCTGGTTTACCGAATCCTTTCACCCGGGAACAGGGGAAACAAACTGGCAGGACAGCTTCAATGGCGACAGCACCAGCTTTGCCAGCTCCATGCATCATTTGATTGACCGCAACGGCGACCTGATTGTTCTTTTGACGGAGAACAGATCGCCGCTGGCCAGTCTGCCGCCTTACACGCCCACCCGAACAACCCTGTTAAAGTACAGCAAGGCCGGCGAATGGCAGTGGACCAGGCCGCTGGAGCCCGAATGGATCAGCGACCCCGGTTATGGAACGCATATCATAGTAGATCAGCATAACAACATCATTATTCCTGCTGTATCACGTGAAACGGGACAATATGCCCTTTATCGGTACACCAGCGGCGGTGATCCCGACAAAGTGTTATATGACCGGCAGATTGTCAGGCTGTTTTGCGCGCCCGACAACAGTATCAATGCACTGGAGGTTACTGCACAGGGATACCAGGGCCTCGTGCTCAGTGGTCAGCTCGAAGTGCAGACAACGACACCAATCGGCGGGTTTATGCTCCGGACATTCAGTCTGCCCGGACAGCAGGGCAGTTATACCTATACGGCTGAGCGTGTCAACTACGCCTGGTCTGACACACTCGTTTTCCGTTTGTACCACAACTGGCAGCTACAGTGGGAAAAAGTGATCAAACTGGGCAGCGTTTACAGCAGCGGAATCGGCAATCTCTTTGATGTCAATCCACGTACAGGCAACCTGGTGTTCTTTTCCAGCTTCACCAGCTCACTGACCGAGCAGGAGTGCATGCGACTGTCGCTTGCCGGCGAATTGTCAAACCTTCCGGTTTTGATTGATTATCCATCGGTCAGAGCACTTGTTTGTCACCAGAACGACCAGTTTTATCTGTTGAGAAACGATGGTGTATCCCTGTACAGCGAAAACGGAATACTGATCAATGATCAGCCAATGAGCAGTCCGCATACGCTGTATGGATTTGTATTCAAGGATATCTTGTTTGCTTTGAACAACAATTCAAGCGATGACTGGAATCTGTCGGTATTCGATCCGGAGGGTAATTACAGATATATCTTCACCTCGGATGACCTGGGTTTTACCTGGCTGCCTTCTGTTATGGACAGTTCATATAACTACTACTCGCCCACCATGGAAGGGCAGCAGATATCATCTGGAGCCCCTTATGCGGGCTGGCAGTGGCAGCGCGGTGTTATTTCCAAATTTGGTTTGAGTGAACTGATTTCCGGGATATCTGCTGTTGAAATGCCTGGTTTTGCCCGAGAGACAGAGGTTTCGCCCAATCCCTGCAGCAGTTTCGCGAATATCAGCTGGTGTGCGGAGGCTCCTGCCCGGATGGTACTGTACAACAGTTCAGGTGTTCGCGTACATGTATGCACGCCCGGGCGCGGGGCGGCGTCGTATCAGATCGACATGCGTGAGCTGCCGTCCGGAATCTACTGGCTGGAAGTACAACGATACTCAGGTACAGTCGGTACACTGAAAATAGTACATGAGCAGAGATGAGTGCGCTTGTGCTTCTTCAGATTTTTCCCTAATTTTGTACGGCTATGAGTTCAAATATTTTTTACGCAGTTATGAGTGATCCGGCAGCACCCTTTATTGTGGAGGCTGCGGCTGCCGCGCTGGCAGAGGAACAGCGCAGGCGATATGAGTTCCGCAAGTGGGTAAGTGACGATATAAAAGCAGAGTTTATCAATGGGGAGGTTGTACTTCACTCACCGGTAAAAAGACAGCACCTGGAGGCATCTGCCAATTTGTACAGACTGTTGAGTACCTATGTGGATATGCATCACCTTGGGGCACACGGGTATGAAAAGGCCATGGTCAGTCTGACGAGAAACGATTACGAGCCGGATATCTGTTACTGGTCGCAGGAGAAATCCCGCACATTTCATGCTGAAACCATGCTGCATCCGGCGCCAGACTTCGCGGTGGAGATACTTTCGCGGCGCACTGCGAGAACAGACCGGGTGATCAAGTATTCCGATTATGCACGGCACGGCGTGGGTGAGTACTGGATCATAGATCCGAAAAAGCAGCTTGTTGAGCAATATGTACTGACAACTCCTTCAGACAGAACATATACCTTGCAGGGAAAGTACGGGACAGACGGCGAAGTACACAGCATATCCGTCCCCGGGTTTACAGTTCCGGTATCCGCCATTTTTGATAAAGAGGCGAATATGACTGCGTTGCGGGGGATGATGAGTGGATTAAAATATATACTCAATCATTTACCTTTGCTATAAGCACATAATCGGTTGTTCACTCCACACTTCATCCATATCTTGAGAACCCGTATTTTTTACAGAACAGTATTGCTTTCAGTTGTCATTCTTGCAGTATCGGTGTCAGCAGTACAATTATCCCCGAATGATCTTGCTTTCGGAGTGAGTTTTTCATTCAAGGGCAGGAAGCACATTCTTCAGCACAGGATGCAAAAATTTGACAACCCCTATTATCCGAGAGCTGGCTACAGCAATGCTGAGCTGGACACCATGAGCAACAACTTTGATCCGGATAAAGGGTATGTCGAGATTATCAGGCAGGATGATCCGGTGAGTCCGGCGCTTGGTCTGGCACTCGGTTTTGAGTTCGACGAAACGAACGGAGAGTATCCATACACGCCTGCCAGGGCAATCATGCAGCTCAAGGATTTTGGCTGGGGCGGGGTAGAATTCAGCAGGCGGGATACACTGAACTATACAGGTGTTTCCAATGATGTGAGCGAAGACATACAAATAGAGGTGGACGGATTTGCCCGTGACACGATATGGGGTCGCTTTTCGGGTGTGCTTGTCAGTGGCGCCGGTGTAATGGCTACCATAGAAAACGGTCACTTCAGAGTACGCGTTCACCGGAAGTAATCAGGCAAGCGTGACTTTGACCTGCTCTATACGGCGGTTATTGGCAGCTGTTACAGTGAGTGTACAGGATTTGCAGGCGACTTCCTCTCCGGCAACAGGGATATCACCGCGAATTTCAAGTACCAGTCCGGCAACCGTGTCGGAGTTTCCCTTCAGTGTTTCAAATGATGCAGGATTGATACCTGTGATCCGGCACACATCATTCAGGAGGGTTTGTCCGTCGAACAGGTAGTTTCTGTCATCCAGTTTTCGGTATCTTATTTCGCTGTCTTCGTCGAACTCATCGCGTATGTCGCCGGTTACCTCCTCGAGTATGTCTTCGAGTGTCACGATGCCGGAGGTGCCCCCGTATTCATCCACTACAACAGCCATGTGCATTTTTTCCCGCTTGAATTCTTCCAGCAGTTCACTTCCCCGTTTGGATTCGGGCACAACCATCACACTGGTGCGCACGAGCGCCTGCCATTCGAACGAATCCGGAGCTTCGAGGTGCGGAATCAGATCCTTGACGTACAGGATTCCTGTTATATTGTCAAGTTCTTCATCAATAACGGGTAATCGGGAAAAACCTGTTTCTCTCACAGTAGCCAGCAGTTCTGTGTAAGGCGTTCTGAAATCTACGGACACAACTTTGGATCGCGGTTGCATCACCTGCTTGACGGTCACATCCCCGAACTGAACGATACTTCTGAGCAATTCCAGTTCTCTTTTTTCCCGGTTGGCCGGTGCTCTTTCGGCGTCTCCTTCGCTGCTGGTTCCATTATTGTCAACTTGTGTTTTCCTGAGCGTCAGCCAGCTGTTGAGCGAGATCCAGAAAGAAACAAATGGAGCCAGACGTATCAGATTTCTGGAATGACTGCTTCCCCTGGCAGCTGACAGTGTCAGTCGGGCGAGTATCCACAACGTTGCAGCGAGTACCAGAACAGCCAGAACAGCAACTGCACCCCAGATTAACTGACTGGCAGATGAGATATTTTGAAGGAGTTCAAGCAGATGTTGATTTCTGAGCAACTGGAAGGCAACAGCAGTTCCTGCCAGCAAGGCCATCAGAATTCTGGCGACGAGAAGCGCTGAAAGGGCGGGTTTCAGTTGGTCGTACAACTTTACTGCCGACTGCCAGTCACGGTCATCGGTATCCCTGTGCTGTTCAACCTCGGCCGGTGCGACACCCACCAGCGCCTGTTCCGACAACAGCAGCAGGGTGTAAAGCGATAATGCAAGTAAAATGAAGAACATTTCAGAAAAGAAAAAAGGTGCAGGGAACGTGTTGCCCTGCACCCCGGATAATTATCAGAACGGCAGCTGCTCGTCAGGTGATGCCTCGGCATTCACAGCGGCAGACATCGGTTCGGAGGAGCGTGATGATCCGCCTGCGTAGCCTGAGTCGGTGGAAGGGAACCGGTTTTCTGCACCGCCTTCCAGTTTCTCCAGCAAACGGAAAGAACTGGCGACAATGTCGGTAGTGGAGCGCTCCACACCGTCCTTGTCGGTATATTTTCTGTAGGAAATTTTACCTTCCACATATACCTGCATGCCTTTTTTGAGCATTTTTTCGGCTCTCTCAGCCAGATCCCGCCAGACGACAATATTGTGCCATTCTGTGAGTTTCTGCCAGTTGCCGTCCTTGTCGCGGTAGTTTTCATTGGTTGCAAGCGAGAACCGGCCTACCGCCGTTCCGTTTTCCAGATGTCGGACTTCAGGGTCGCCGCCCAGATTGCCGATAAGGGTTACTTTGTTAATCATGGTTGTTGTGTGATTTGTGAAAAATTGAAACGTGTTGAATGATTACTTTCGAAAGTTATGTAAAGTTAAATAATTTTTTTCAAAAATCCTGATATAATTGCGGGGAATGCAAAATTTTTTTTCAGTCCTGCGAGGTCTGTTTCAATACAGCCGGAAAAAATACCCTCCCCGAGATATTCTCCGTGAATGTCATCGGGTACAATCAGTTCCCTGAAAACAGCGGTAATTTCTCTGTGGGTCAGGGTTTGCCGGTAAAATCCGGATGGTTCGCCCGGCGATATTCCTGCGGGTACTTCTCCCGGGAATATGGCTCTGATATCAGTTTCTGTCAGCTCTCCGGCGCTTGTAGTTTCAATAAAGGGGAATTCGTAAAGCCCGTTCCAGATGTCGCGACCTGCTCTTTTTCGAATGAGTATTTTATCGCCGCGTCTGACAACCAGATAGAGGAAAAAACGCTCTTTTTTGGCGTTCTTTTTTAATCGTACCGGATAATCGGCGGGCGAACCTTTCACCAGTGCGAGGCAGCGCTGTTTGAGCGGACAGTTTCCGCAGTCGGGTTGTGCGGGAGTACAGCACAGTGCGCCGAAATCCATGATGGCCTGATTGAATGCTCCGGGCTGCTCAGGATGAAGCAGTTTGCCTGCCAGGCTGGCGAACATTTTTTTTGATGAAGACAAGTCTGTTGCGGCATCCAGGGCAAAGTATCTCGACAATACCCTGTAAACATTGCCGTCCACTACAGGGTAGGGGAGGTTGAAGGCAAAGGATGCTATGGCTGCTGCGGTATAGTCTCCCACGCCTTTCAGGGCGCGGATATCTTCATATTTGTCCGGGAAAACACCATTTCTCTCGTCAGCGATATAGCGGGCGGCGTTCAGCAGATTTCTTGCCCTGGAGTAGTAGCCGAGTCCTTCCCACATTTTCAGCACCTCGTCTTCGGGTGCGCCCGCGAGCGCGCGTGCATCCGGGTAGGCTTTCACGAATTTTTCGTAGTAGGGCATGCCCTGTTCTACACGTGTTTGCTGGAGAATTACTTCAGAAAGCCAGATTTTGTAAGGGTCTTTTTCGCCTTTCCATGGCATGGGCCTTGGATTTCGTGCCGCCCACCCGAGCAACCCGCGTCTGAAAAAGCTGACGTCATCTTCATTCATACGGCAGGCTGGCAGTCTATTGGTAAGTGGCTACAAGTTCTTTGAGTTCTTCCAGATAGCGGCGTTTTACCGGTTCGCGCAGGGCCTTGCTGGTTCTGGTATGATACTGGTGCGACGACAGAAAACTTACCTGCAGCCTGTTCCACGCCTGCTCGTCGTGCAGGATACTGTATTCGGTAAATTCATCGAAGAGCGTTTGTCCGATCTTTTTGAAGTCATCACGCCCCAGATAATCGAGGTCTGCATCGCAAAGAATGGATTCGAGCAGGTTTGCGGGAGACTGTGGAATACGGGTAGCCATAATCATTCCGCAGATAGTTGCGATATCGGTTTCCGAATAGCCGAATGCGGGCAGATTTTCCCGTACGATCTGACAGCCTTCTGCCTCGTGCCCTTTGTGTTCATTTTTTACGAACCCGCAGTCGTGGAACAGGGCTGCCGTTTTGACCAGTACCGTTTCGCGCCGGCTTACCCCTTCGTTGCCTGCAATTTCGCCAGCCATCCGGAGTACATCCAGTGTGTGGTGCACACCATGGTACCGGAGCTTGTCAGACAGCTCTGTGCGGAGTTTTTTCAGGATGAATTGCTTGGCAGCGCGATAGTTCATGCAACGGGTAATCCGGGTATGTCAATTGCAAACGTACAATTTGGGGTATTTGTTTGATAGACGGCCCAAAATTGCGGCTTTTCCTAAAAATAATGCACTGTTGCAAAAATTATTTCGGTAACTAATCAAATTTCCGTTGGTTTGCACACTCAATTGCAACCACAGTTTTTATCTGTACACGCTTAAAAAGCAATTTTCAGCACATGAATTTATTTGATCTCCTTCAGGGACAAGTCTCCGAAGACATGATTTCCAGTCTCAGCCAGCACATTGGCGCTTCTCCGGAGCAGACATCTCAGGCAACACAGGGTATCCTCGCCACGCTTGTGGGCGGCCTGGCCAATAATGCCTCATCCGAGGGTGGCCTTTCCGCGCTCGCTGCCGCGCTCGACCGCGACCACGACGGCAGCATTCTCGACGATATCATGGGGATGGTTGGCGGAATGATGTCGGGTGAAGCCACCGGAGGTACTGCCAACGGAGCGGGCATCATCGGTCATATTCTCGGCGATAACCAGGCCAACGCCGCAGCACAAATCGGCCAGTCGGCCGGAATCAGCACAGACCAGGTGATGAGACTGATGCCCATTCTTGCGCCCATCGTGATGAATGTAATCGGGAAAGCCCGCAGCAGCGAAGGGCTGGATCTGGGCGGACTTGCCGGCATGCTCATGGGTGGCGCCCAGCAGGCTCAGCAGTCGGGCATGGGCGATCTTATCGGCTCAGTTCTCGGACAAGTGCTGGGCGGAGGCGGACAGCAGCCGCAAAGCGGCGGTGATCTGCTCGGTGGCCTTATCGGCGGATTCCTCGGCAAGAAATAATTCCACACAGCCCGATGGCTGTCAAAGTCATCAGTTATCTGACAAATAATGAAAAAACTCCTTTTTCTAATCCTGCTTTCTGCAGGCCCGATTTGTTTGTCGGCCCAGGATCAGAGCAAAATTACCGGCGCACTGCAGTCTAACGGCAATTTTTTCATCAATGACGAGCGTATCGTTGCTCCGGGTATCCCGCAGTACGATTATCAGAAGTTTGGTGCTGAAAGCTGGCTCAACCTGAACTACTCCAACTGGGGGTTCGATATGGGCATCCGTTTCGACCTGTTCAATAATTCCAACCTGCTCAATCCGGCCGGTTCCTATACCAATCAGGGTATTGGCCGCTGGTTTGCCCGCAGGAAGATCGGGAGCCTGGACCTGGAGGGCGGATATATTTACGACCAGATCGGAGCGGGTATTATTTATCGCGCCTACGAGGAGCGGGCTCTGATGATTGACAATGCGCTGCAGGGTGTGAAAGTGGGTTATTCATTCAATGACAACTGGCACGTAAAGGCTTTCACCGGCCGTCAGAAACAACAGTTCGACCTGTACGGAACGATAGTCAGGGGTGGTGCGCTGGAGGGTTTTATCAAGCCTGACTCGACACGCAACCTGACTTTCGCACCCGGTGTGGGTGTAGTGGCACGCACATATGACGATCCTGTAATCACCCAGATTGTCAATACTATTGCCACGTATGCACCCCAGGACAGCACCGGTGCGCAATACAACACGTATGCGGCCTCTGTTTACAATACACTTACAGCTGGAAATTTCACCTGGTATGCTGAAGGCGCGGTCAAGAGTTACGATGTAATCAACGATCCCAACGCCTATTCTGTAAAGGGTCTCAGGGGGAAAATAGAGAACAGGCGCGGCTATACTTTTTACAGCAGTCTCAGCTATGCGGGAGGCGGACTGGGCATAACACTCGAGGCGAAGAGAACGCACAACTTCTCTTTCCGCCACTCGCCCTTTGCGACCGGCGTTCAGGGGCCAATCAACTTCCTGCCGCCAATGGCCCGGCAAAATACATATCGCCTGACAACCCGATTCAGCCCGGCTACACAGGAGATTGACGAACAGGCACTGCAGCTTGATATTACCTACAAGATCAACAAGAAGCTGACAACCGGACTCAATGTCTCGCTCATTCAGTTCCCCGATGGTACAGAGCTTTACAGGGAAATCACTCCCGAATTTATCTGGAAGGAAAAACGCAAATGGCAGGTAATCGGCGGACTGCAGATTCTGAAGTACAATATCTTCATTTATCAGAGCAAGGGAGACTACGTGGATGCGCTCACACCCTATGCGGAGTTCCTTTACCGCTTCTCCTCCAAAAAATCGGTGAGGGTTGAAGCTCAGTACCTGGATACCGATGATGAATTCGGATCGTGGATCAATGCGCTTGTGGAGGTCGGGATCGCCCCTCACTGGCTTTTCTCGGTTTCGGACATGTACAAGCTGAGGCACAAGAGCGAGGGTGGTGTGGCGCCGCCGGTTGAAAAAACCAAGTACGACGGACTTCATTTCCCTGCCGTTTCGGCTGTATATACGCACAAGGCAAACCGTATTGCCCTCTCGTTTGTCAAACAGGTAGAGGGTATCAACTGCGCCGGTGGTATCTGCCGGTTCGAGCCTGCGTTTTCAGGGGTCAAGCTCCAGGTAAGTTCTGTTTTCTGACAAGCAACAATCAATATCCCATGAAAAAATTATTGCCATTTCTCGCTCTGTCGTTCCTTGGCTGTGAAGAAAAAAAGATTGAAATACCTGACCTGTCTGTGGGCAATCACCGGGTACTCGTGGAAGAAATCACCGGCGTACGCTGCTCGAACTGCCCCGAGGGCTCAAGGCTCCTCACCGACCTCCAGGAAACATACGGCAAGGAAAATCTGATTGTCATATCCATTCATGAGGCCCCCGATTTCTCTGCGCCCTACACAGGGTCCTATGCAAACAAGTATGATTTCCGCACTTCTGAAGGGAAGGAACTTGCCGATTATATAGGTGTGTTCGAGGGAGCACCAAGTGCTGCTGTTGACCGCTTCGAAACTCCCAATGCCACTTCACTTTTCGTGGTTCCCCACACTGAATGGCCCGGTCTGATAACTTCCGAGTTTGCCAGAGATCATGAGCTGGGTCTGTTTTTGACAACCGAGTTCAATGAACTGGATCGCGATCTTGATATTCAGGTCAATATTGCTCCTGAAAAAACACTTTCAGGCGATTTGCGCCTGATGGTGGTGATTACACAGGACAGTATCATTGATGTACAGAACGATGACAATGTTATTGTGAAAGACTATGTTCACAGGCACGTGCTGCGCGATGTAGTGACCAGGCCTTCGGGCGACAGAATAACGGAGTCGCTGACTGCCGGTGCTGTTATCAGCAAAAATTTCCGGGTAACACTGCCGGAAGCCTGGGAAGCAAGGCATTGCTCTGTCGTTGCCTATGTGCACCGGGGTGGCGATCCTGTGAAAGATGTGCTGCAGGCAGTAGAGGAGCATGTTGAATAGTCAGTTTTCGACAAGCCATTTCTTGAAGGCTGCTGATCGCTCAACACTGACGATTGTTTCCTGATCTGTTTCAGGTTCCAGGTCAATTTTTACCCTGCCCTTCGAGTACATCTGCATTTCTCTGATTGACTTTATACCCACGATAAACTGCCGGTTGATCCTGAAAAACAGGGCCCGATCCAGTACTTCCTCCAGTTTGTCGAGGGTATAGTCGGTCGGGTATCGTTTGCCGGTATCGCCTGACACCAGAAAAGTGATTTTATCCCTCGTGTAAAAATACACAGATTCGTTTATCTCTACCAGTTTGAAGCTGTTTCCCATGCGGATCAGTACGCGGCGCAGGAAGTTGTTCCCCTCGTTTCCCTCTGCGGCCAGTTTTTGCCAGTTTGGGGCTGGTTTGCCGTGTATTCTCCTGTATTTATCAAATGCGGCATCCAGTTCGGCCTGCCTGACAGGCTTCAGCAGGTAATCAACGGTATTTTCCTTGAATGCGCGCAGGGCGTGCTCATCATAGGCCGTTGTGAATATGACCGGCGAGGTTACTTCGAGGTGTTCAAATATTTCGAAACTCGAGCCGTCGGCCAGATGTATATCCATCAGTATCAGATCGGGAGCCGGGTTGGCACTCAGCCATTCCACTGCACGCTCCACACTGTCGGGTTTTTCGGGAACAGTTGCTTCGGGTTCTATTTCCAGCACCATTTTTTCCAGTCGCCGTGCGGCCGCCGCTTCATCTTCAATAATCAGTACCGTCATAAAAGAGGTATTTTTACAGTGAAATAACCGGGGCTCTCCTCTGTCAGCACAGGTTTGTCGCTGAGCAACTGATAGCGCCTGGTCAGACTCTGTAGTCCGAAATGAGTTCCCGGTTCAGGATTTGTTTTGCGCTGGAGGTTGTTCCTTGCCACGATATAACCATTTTCTGTGTATATCTCCACCCCAAGCGGGCGGGTAGCTGACACGACATTGTGCTTGATGGCATTTTCCACAAGCATTTGCAGGGAGAGCGGCATAATCATTCCGGCCTGTTCAGTCACATTTACAGTCAGTTTGAAGCCTGATTCATAACGCATTTCAAGCAGGTGGCAATAACTGTTTACGAGAGACAATTCCTCCTCAAGCCGTATCAGGTTTCGCTCCCTGTAGAGCAGCATGTTTCTGTAGAAGTCTGCGAGGTGTTCCACATATTCCACGGCTTTTCGCGGATTTTCTTCAATAGCGCCGATGAGTGTATTGAAGCTGTTGAACAGAAAGTGCGGATTAATCTGGCTTTTGAGTGCTGCGAACTGCGATTCCACCATTTCTCTTTTCAGGGAGGCCTCTCTGTTCAGCCGGGCTTCCCGTGCGCGCACATACTTGCCCGTGAGCACCGAAATCGTCAGCAGCATGCCTGCAACAAACCACCAGCGCCTCCAGAAAGGTGGCTCGATGGTGAAACTCCATGAAACTTCCGGGGCGGTATTGAAATTCCCGTGTTCACTTGCCTGAATACGCAGAGTGTAGGTTCCCGGAGGCAGTTGCGGGTAGGAGGCAAAGTTGTCACGGGTTGTTTTCCAGTCCGGATCAATACCATCAAGGCGATAGCGATATCTTACTGCTTCGGGGTTTGTATGCCATAGTCCTGCAAAATGAAACTGAAAAAAATTCTGATCGTATGGAAATACACTGTTTTTCCGGAAGTCAACAGGCTGAAAAAAAACTGAAACGCCGGCAATTACAGGCAGCGGGTCATCGGCGACGGGTTCGCCCGGGCAGGCATACCTGAGAAGACCGTTCTGGCATCCGAGCCACACATTTCCCTGCTGATCAGTCCAGGCAGCATTCAGATTGACTTCAGCAGACGGAATTCCCATGTCTTCATTACAGAAATTGACATGCCCTCTTTCAGGATCAAGCAAATCAAAGCCGTCGGCATAGCCAATGACAATCCGGCCTGTGCAACTGTTTGACAGTGCGGTAATTGCGTTACTGTGCAAGTGATCGGCGGTAGTGTATCTTCTGAATCCTGTCCCGTTGTAGCAGTACAGTCCGCTGCGGTCTGTACTGAACCAGATATTGCCGCTTTTATCTTCGGTCACAGAATAAACAGTTTTTATTGGTACGCCGTTTACCTCTGTAAATGAGCGGTATTTTTTGTTTTCGAGTACAACCAGGCCCTTCCCGTCGGTTCCGAACCATACCCGCTCCCTGGAGTCGGCAAATACCTTATATACATAATAGGAACCGAGTGCCTCCGGATCCGGTCCCGTAACAAGTTGCAGCGTCCCGGGATGGATACCACTTACCCCGCCGAGCGTTGCGAGCCAGACTATATCATTGGTGCCTGATATGGAAAGCACACTGCCATTGGGGAGTTCGGCTCCTTCTCTCAGTCTGCGTATAATTTTCCCTGCCGGAGAAATCAAAAAGACGCCGTTTCCAAGGGTACCCACCCAGATTATTCCATTGTCGGGTGACTCCCAGATCGAGACTATATTTTCACTTCGCGGCAATATCTGACTGTATTCGTTCCCGTTTTTGAGGAATAATCCTTCGCGGCTTCCCACCCACATTTTACCCGATTTGTCAGTACAGATTGCCTGAATACCGGAGAACGGGGTTTCCGTTATTCCATAAGCCACATTGGATGAAAACAGTTGTCCGCGGCCGGTCAGTCCCCACAGCAGACCTTCCCTGTCCTTGTCCAGAAATCTGATTCTGTTGTCGGAAAGTTCTCCGGAAGCGCCTGCCGGAATATACAGACCGGTTTTCAGATCTGCACAAATCAGTCCGTTTCGTTCGGTGCCGCACCACACTGACTGGTCGCCAAAAACGGCCAGATTAGTGACGGGGCCCGATTTCCAGTCAGGCAGGGAGAAGTCAACCCTGCCTGCAGACGTATTAACCCGGAATATACCCTTCTCATCTGCACCTGCCCATACATTACCCGACTTGTCGGTTGTGATGGATATGATCAGCTCGTCAGTCAGGCCTTCCGGGATACCGATCTTTCCGACCGATTTTACGCCGAATGACGGCATGGCACAAACACTGATGCCAGCGTCGGTAGCAGCCCACACACGTCCGTCGGGGGTACTTGCAATGGCATATACGTCGTCGCTCCCCAGTCCGTCGTCGTGCCTGTTAAAGTTGAACAGCCGGTTTTGTTTCCATACATAAACTCCTTCGCCGTAGGTAGAGAACCACAGTCCTCCGTTGCCATCAGTACAGAAGCCGGTAACCGGCGCGGCGGGCAACCCCTCTTCGGGCGTCCATAATGCCAGCGAGGGAGCGTTGGCAAGGTCAGTTTCCATATCGCCTGTTGGTACCGGTATCGTTGCTCCGGCCGGTCTGACAGTGGCAATTGTTCCATTCTGATAGCCCGCGTAGATCAGCCCGTCGTACTCAAAGACAGCTGATACCCGGCTGTTTTTTGCTTCTTCCGGACTCCTGACGGGTGCGAAGTTCAGTCCGTCGAAGCGATAAATATTGCTGCCGGCGCCCAGCCACAGCCAGCCGCCGGCAGTATGACAGATTGCACTGAACTGAATATTCCCGTAGTTGGCAGTCGGATAAAAGCGCACGAGGGGTGTTTGTGCGGCTGACAGCGCACAAACACAGGTGAGGATAAATATTTGCAAGAGTCTGATCAAGGCGGTTACATCGTCAGGATGGCTTCTACCGATACCTGAATTTCCTCGGCAATCTTCTGGTGAACAATTCTCGGAATGGCGATATTATGATCGGCCACCGGTACGGTAAAAGTACTGCGCACGTACAACTTTCCGCCTTTGTTTTCTATCTGGCATTTGAGGATGCGCTCCTGTTCTATGCCGTGAATGTTCAGTTTGCCCTTGGCGCGCACTGTTTGCGTTCCCTGTTGCTGAAAATTGACCTGCTCAATAATTCTTCCGGTGAAAGATGCCTTTGGATAAACGGTACTTTCCAGGTAGTTTTCATTAAAGTGTTCCTGTTGGAGGGGTGAATTGAAACCTTCGAAATAGCGAACTTCTATCGTCCAGGCGAACGACTGGGCTGACGGATCAATCACTCCGCGAAGTTTGCCTGACCGGGCCTCAATTACCTCGAGAGCTGCTGTTGATTTCAGGTTGATTTTTCCGTTTTCGCACCTGTAAACGGTATTTTGCGAGCGCATCAGCGCGGGCAGAAACAGCACAGAAACAAGCAGGAATACTTTCATAATTTACTGGTATGGTGGAGGAATCAGCCACCGATAGTAGCCATTGAAGCACCGTGTCCGGCGGCATTTTTTTCAGCTTCCCATCCGTCGCGCGGTCGTTGCCGGAATGCCTGTTCCAGTGCAGAGGTCAGTTCGGAGTCGTTTGCGCCCGCGCGCATGAGGTCGCGTATGCTCAGCACACCGCCATCATAAAGACAGGTTTTGAGCATTCCCCGGGGCGTTACACGGATCCGGTTGCAGGTTCCGCAGAAACTGCGTGTCCAGGCAGCAATCACGCCGAGCCTGCCCTTCATTCCGGGTGCCTGATAATTGGCTGAGGTGGATTCGGGAGCATCGGCGCAGCGCGTCAGTGCCGGCCAGCGGGTTTTGAGTGTATCGAGAATTCTGATGTGATTCCACGCCGGGATCCCCGTGCCGTGATCGCCGCCATTGAAAGGCATTTCCTCTATAAAACGCATATCCAGCGGATATATTTCGGCCAGTTCGGCCAGCGAAACTATATCCATGTCGTTTGTCCTGTCCATAACAACTGCATTCACTCTCACGCGGAAGTCGTTGTCGAGCAACAGGTGAAGTGTTTCCATGACAGCCGGGAGTTCATCCCTGCGTGTAATCTGAAAAAAACGCTCCCGGTTGAGTGTGTCAAGACTCAGATTGACTGATCTGATACCCAGTTCCTTCAGTTGCGGGACAAACTGTGCGGTAGCAACCCCGTTGGTGGTAAGACCTACTTCGTTGATCCCGCTGATTCTGACCAATTGCCCGAGGAAGTGCATCATATCCCTCCTGACCAGCGGTTCACCGCCCGTGATACGCACCTTTTCTATACCCAGTGAAGCAAGAATCCGGCACAGACGAAGCATTTCTTCATACGACATCAGATCGGATCTCGACAGCCAGTTCAGTCCGTGTTCAGGCATACAGTATGAGCATCGCAGGTTGCAGCGGTCAGTAACTGCGAGGCGCAGGTAGGTAAGCGGCCGGTTGTGGTTGTCGAAAAGCAAGATATCCGAAGTGATGTAGCAATTGCAAAGATATGGCTGTGGCCGACATTCGGTCAAACCATTTTTTGCTGTAAACTTGCATCCGAAATCATGAGCACTCGCTGAGAACAATTTCGGCTGTCTGGCCGTTTCAGAAAGGGCGTTCAACAACAATGCAATATGGAAGTTTACGGAAAGATTTTGCTCATTGCGATGCCGGCGTTCCTGGTACTGGTTCTTTTTGAAAAGTGGTACGGAT